>JAFSLX010000004.1 GCA_017448185.1 Bacteroidales bacterium | reverse complement strand
TTGTTCAGTCGTTGTTCAGTCAAACACTGAACAACGACTGAACAACGACTGAACAACGGGAGGGCAACGGCTTTTGCAAAATCGTTTTTTCCGATGCAATAAAAAGTGTGTCGCTGCGTTAGAAAAAGAAAAATTACAGGCTTATGCAGCATACGATTGGCGACGTGGTGTCGTTTCTGGATGAACGGTTTCATCCTGAATATCAAGAGGATTATGACAATGCCGGTTTTCTGCTTGGCGACCGTAACGTGGAATGCCGCGGAGTGCTGGTGGCGCTCGACCTGACCGAGGCGGTGGCCGACGAGGCTGTCGAGCAAGGGTTGAACCTGATTGTAACCCACCACCCGTTCATTTTCAGTGGGCTGAAACGCATTACCAATGGTTCGGAGACGGGGCGCACGGTGATGAACCTGATTAGGAACGGTATAGCGGTTTATGCCGCCCACACCAACCTCGATAACCTGCCCGATGGGGTGAACGGTATTCTGGCCGAACGGTTGTCGATGCGCAACTGCCGTATACTGAAGCCTTTCGAAACCGACAACAATCTCGGTGCCGGCATGGTGGGCGAGTTGGAGGCTCCGATGGCCGCAGACCGCTTCCTGGCCGGGGTGAAGGAGTTGTTGGGGCTGCCGGTGTTGCGCTGCTCGGCACACGAGGCCGCCCGCAGGGTGGAGCGAGTGGCCATCTGCGGCGGTTCGGGTGCGTTCCTGATAGGCGATGCGCTGGCTGCCCGAGCCGACATCTATATGACGGCCGACCTGAAATACCATGATTTCCAGCGTACCGACGGGCGGATGGTGTTGGTCGACATTGGCCATTACGAGAGCGAACAGTTTGCAAAAGAAATAATTTATCGTGCTATTTCCGAAAAATTTAGTACCTTTGCATGCCGGATTTCCGAACGGCAGAAAGGTATTGTGAGTTACATTTGATTGAGAAACAATAATATAATATAATAATATGGCAAAGAAAGTCAGCACAAAAAAAGTAGAGGAGCAGGTCGAAGCCCCCGTCATTTTGCGTCCGGATGTAGACCAGGCGATTGAGAAACGCCTTGTGGCACTGTATACGCTGCAGAGCGTCGACTCGGAGATTGACAAAATCCGCATTATCCGTGGCGAATTGCCCCAGGCGGTGCAGGATCTCGAGGACGAGATTGCCGGTCTGAATACACGTATCGAGAATTTTACCACTGAAATCAAGGAGACCGAGGCTGCCAACAAGGCGCGTCAGGTTGAGGTTTCGGACCACGAGGAGCTGATAAAGAAGTACCAGAAGCAACAGGACAATGTGCGCAACAACCGCGAGTTTGAGTCGCTGAACAAGGAAATCGAATTCCAGAACCTTGAGATTCAGCTTTGTGAGCGCAAGAGTAAGGAAGGCAAGGCCAAAATCAGCGAGCTGAAGCAGCACATCGAGGCTGCCAAGCAGCTGCTTGAGAACCGTGAGAAGGAACTCGATGCCAAGCGCGAGGAGCTGACTTCCATCATAGCCGAGACCGAGAAGGACGAGGAACGCCTGCGTGCCAAATCGAAAGAGCAGGAGCAGTTTATCGACGAGCGTTACCTGACGGCCTACAAGCGTATCCGCAATGCCGCCCGCAACGGTTTGGCCGTGGTGCAGATTGACCGCGACTCCTGTGGCGGTTGCTTCAGCAACATCCCGCCCCAGCGCCAGATGGAAATCAAGATGCACAAGAAGGTGATTGTCTGCGAGAACTGCGGCCGTATCCTGGTCGACGACGACATCGCCGAGAAAGCTAAAGCTCATTTGGAGAAATAATAACAGTTAATTACCACTATGGAATATCGTTTCAATCCCGAAGAGAAACTGACTCTTGCCAAGATACAAGAGATTATCGATAAGAAGATGACCCTCGCCCTTAGCGACGAGGCCAAGCGCCGTATTGAGAAGTGCCGCAACTACCTCAACCAGAAGATGGAGAACCAGAAGGTGCCCATCTATGGTGTGACCACTGGTTTCGGTTCGCTTTGCAACATCAGTATCAGCAAGGAGCAGCTCAGCCAGCTGCAGAAAAACCTCGTTATGAGCCACGCCTGCGGTGTTGGCGACGAGGTGCCGCAGGATGTGGTACGCCTCATGCTGCTGCTCAAGGCCCAGAACTTCTGCTTTGGCTACAGCGGAGCCCAGCTGCAGACTGTGCAGCGCCTGATCGACTGCTATAACGAGGATGTGCTGCCGGTGGTCTACCAGCAGGGTTCGCTCGGTGCCAGCGGCGACCTTTGCCCCTTGGCCAACCTGATGCTGCCCGCCATCCTTGGTATGGGTGATGTGTACTACAAGGGTCGTCGTTGCGATGTGAAGGAAGTCTATGCCGAGAAAGGCTGGCAACCCATCGAGCTGCAGAGCAAGGAAGGTCTTGCCCTGTTGAACGGTACTCAGTTTATGAGCAGCTATGCCGTGTGGAGCCTGCTGAAGGCTATGCGCCTGAGCAAACAGGCCGACATGGTGCTCAGCCTGAGCCTCGATGCTTTCGACGGCCGTATAGAGCCGTTCTATGAGAGCCTCCACATGGTGCGCCCCCACAAGGGCCAGCTCGAGACTGCCGCCGCCGTGCGTAAATATACCGAAGGCAGCCAGCTTATCAGCCGTCACAAAGAACACGTTCAGGACCCCTACAGTTTCCGCTGCGCTCCGCAGGTGCACGGTGCCTCCAAGGATACCATCCGCTATGTTGCCAGTGTGGTTGAGACCGAAATCAACTCCACCACCGACAACCCCATTGTGTTGCCCGACGAGGATATGGTTATCAGCGGTGGCCACTTCCACGGTGAACCTTTGGCCATGGTACTCGACTTTCTCGCTATCGCCGTTGCCGAACTTGGTGCCATCAGCGAACGTCGCACCTATCAGCTAATCGATGCCAAACGCGGTCTGCCCAGCTTCCTTGTGGCCAAACCCGGTCTCAACAGCGGTTTCATGATTCCGCAGTATGCTGCCGCCAGCATCGTAAGCCAGAGCAAACAGCTCTGCACTCCCTGCAGTGTTGACAGCATCACCAGCAGCCAAAATCAGGAGGACCTCGTCAGCATGGGTGGCAATGCCGCCACGAAGTGCTACAAGGTGTGTGAAAACACCGAGCGAGTGCTGGCTATCGAGCTCTTCAACGCAGCCCAGGCCCTCGATTTCCGCCATCAGGAAGGCCTTAAGAGCAGCCCGTTTATCGAGAAGATGGTGGCCGACTATCGCAAGTGCGTCAATTTCGTCGATATCGATGAAATCATGTACAAGCATATCCACTCAAGTGTCCGCTTCTTGCAGACGATGGATGTTGAATAGTTTTTAGTTTTATATGTTGGAAAAAGGGAATTGGCCTTGGGGACCAGTTCCCTTTCTTTTTTGTGATTTTGTCTTTGCCGTACCAATTTTTTTTCCTATCTTTGCAATCACAAAACCACGGTTCATCATGAAGAATACAAGTATAGTAAACGGCTGCAGGATAGCGTCTGACCAGATTGCAGCGCTCGAAGGCAACGAGATATTTGTTTTTGGCAGCAACATGCAGGGAATGCATGGCGGCGGCGCTGCCTGGTACGCCCACAAGCATTTTGGTGCGGAATGGGGAGTGGGAGAGGGTCTCACCGGCCGTACCTACGCATTGCCCACGATGGAGGGCATGGCCTCGCTGAAGCATGCAGTGTCCAACTTCATCTCTTGCGCCCGTCAGCATCCCGAGTTGACCTTCCTTGTCACCGCTGTGGGCTGCGGTATTGCTGGTTATCGGCCTGAGGAAATTGCACCGCTCTTTGGTGATGCTCTTGGACTTGAAAATGTCTATCTTCCGCAAGTGTTTGTCGACGCAATGTAGCATTAGATGGAGCTTCTGTCCACACTGAAAGAATACTTTGGCTACGACTCTTTCCGCCCCATGCAGGAGGAGATAATACGCCATACAGTCAATGGTGGCGACTCGCTTGTTCTTATGCCCACTGGTGGTGGCAAGAGCCTTTGTTTCCAGATGGCTGCCCTGATGATGGATGGCACCGCAGTGGTGGTGTCGCCACTTATCTCGCTGATGAAAGACCAAGTGGAGAACGCCCGTGCCAATGGTATTCCCGCCGAAGCTCTCAACAGCGCGGGCGACGCGGCTGCCAACCGTGAGGTGATGCAACGCTGTGCCGAGGGTAAAGTGAAGTTGCTCTATATGTCTCCCGAACGCCTTGTGAGCGATATCAATAACTTTCTCCGATACATACGCATCTCTCTCTTCGCTATCGACGAGGCTCATTGCATTTCGGCATGGGGACACGATTTCCGTGCCGAATACACCCAGCTGGGGCTGCTGAAAGAAACCTTCCCGCAGATACCCATTATGGCACTGACGGCTACGGCCGACAAACTGACCAAACAGGATATACTTCAGCAGTTGTACATTCCGGAAGCAAGGCAGTTTGTGGGTTCGTTCGACCGACCTAATCTCAGTCTTTCTGTCAAGCGCGGCTACGCTGAACGTGATCGTATACATGCTGTAATCGAATTGATTGGCCGTCATCGTGGTGAAAGTGGTATCGTCTATTGTCTTTCGCGCAAAACCTCCGAAAAGGTGGCCTCAAAATTGCAGGAGGCTGGCATTGCCGCCGGAGTTTATCACGCAGGTATGGCCACTACAGACCGTAACCGTGTGCAGGACGACTTCACCAACGACCGCATTCAGGTGGTCTGTGCCACTATCGCTTTTGGTATGGGCATCGACAAGAGCAACGTGCGGTTCGTTGTGCATTTCAACATGCCCAAAAGCATCGAGAACTACTATCAAGAGATAGGCCGTGGTGGTCGCGACGGGTTGACGTGTGAGACTATTCTTTTTTATAATTTACAGGACATCATTACTTTGCGCCATTTCGCAGAAGAGAGTGGACAGCGCGATATCAATATCGACAAGCTGCAACGCATGCAAGAATATGCCGAGGCGCAAGTGTGCCGTCGCCGCATACTGCTTAACTATTTTGGTGAGTTGAGTGACCACGACTGCCACAACTGCGATGTCTGCCTCAATCCTCCCCACACTTTCGATGGCTCGGTAGCTGTGCAAAAAGCCCTCTCGGGCATCGTCCGCACTGGCCAGCAGGTGGGATTCACTGTCTTGATTGACATACTGAAAGGTACGATGAGCGAGGAAGTGGTGGCGCACGGCTACCAGACGCTGAAAACCTTCGGGGTGGGCATGGATGTGCCGGCACGCATGTGGCGCGATTTCCTGCTGCAAATGCTGCAACTGGGCTATATCGAGATTGCCTACAATGAGGAGCGCCACTTGCACGTTACGCCCATGGGGGAGGAAGTGTTGCGTGGTCAACGAATGGCAGTGTTGGCTGTTCCCGAACTCGAAAGGCCGAAGTCGCGTGAACGTCATCGTAAAGAGGCAGAGCCAGAGGTTGTAGTGGTTGATACAAGCCTCTTTGGACAGTTGCGCACGCTTCGTCGTCAGATTGCCGAGGAAGCACAGGTACCACCGTATGTGGTGATGAGCGATCGCTCGATGCACGAGATTGCCGATACAATGCCGGTCAACCTCGACGCTTTCAGCGACATCAGTGGGGTGGGACGGAACCGCTGCAAACTTTACGGCGAACGCTTCGTTGCAGCGGTGCGTTCATACTTGGAGGCCAACAATATTCCCATCGACGAGGCAAAAGGTCTTAAGCCTCAGAAGGTAAGACCTCCTAAAGAACCAAAAGAGCCGAAAGAACCCAAGCCACGCGACCCTCACAACTACATGACAATTGCCGGTACACGTTATGATATCGATTTGGATATCTGGGAGTTGATTCCATGGCGACAGGTGATTTCCGCTATCACCCGTGAAGCCTACTGGAACTATGCCGTCGAACGCACACTCGACCTTGCCGAGTATGTTCCTGTGGATCTTGAAAGTCGCAACCGTGTGATTTCCACCCTCTGTCATATACTTACGGCCGGTTATGGTTTACCGACTAATGCCGCGGCGGGTACTGTTGTACTTCCGCTAAAGGAGGACCGGGACAATGAGGGCAATGTGGTGAGGTTACCCAAAGGTTCGTTCGACGAGATTATACAACGATTCCGACAGTTTGTTGTTCAAAACCAGCGTTATCCGATGATGTCTGGCTCGTACGATGAAGTGTCGCTCCGCAAATGGTACCGCGAGGTGGGACATGGTCTGCTTCCGGTCACCGAGGAGCAAATGGCACACTTCAAAGCCTTGAGCGATGAGTTTGCTTCTCTGCCCAAGACTCGCATGCAAGTGCTTAAACAGCAGTAGGTTTTTTATTCGTCCTTGTATCCTGCGGCGATGCGGGCGCGCTTGCGCTCGATCTCGTCGAGGATAATCTTGCGGATACGCAGGTTGGAGGGCGTGATTTCGAGGTATTCGTCTTCGCGGATGTATTCCATGGCCTCTTCAAGGCTGAACTTGATGGCGGGGCTGCAAGTCGACTTGTCGTCGGCGCTTTTGGAACGCATGTTGGTCAGGTTCTTGGCTGTCACCACGTTGATTACGATGTCGTTACCGGGGCGCAGGCTTTCGCCGATGACCTCGCCGGCATACACCATGTCGCCGGGCTCGATGAAGAAGGGACCACGGTCCTGCAACTTGCTGATGCTGTATGCAGTAGCCTCGCCGGTCTCCTTGGCAATGAGGGCACCGTATTTGTGGTCGTCCATGTCGCCCTTCCAAGGCTGAAACTCCAAGAAGCGGTGGGCGATGATGGCCTCGCCGTTGGTGGCGGTCAACAGCGTGTTTCTCAGGCCGATAATACCACGCGAAGGGATGGTGAAGTCGAGCTGCACGCGGTCGCCCTTGGTGTCGATGGTGCCGACTTCGCCTTTGCGGCGGGTGACCACGTCTATAACCTTCGAACTGAACTCCTCGGGCACGAGGACGGTGAGTTGTTCGATAGGCTCACATTTCTGACCGTCAATTTCGCGGATAATCACTTTAGGCTGACCCACTTGCAACTCGTAACCTTCGCGACGCATAGTCTCGATGAGAACCGAGAGGTGCATGATGCCACGGCCGTAGACCAGCAGCTGGTCGGGTGAGCCGGTCTCCTCGATGCGCATGGCCAGATTCTTCTCCAACTCGGCAAAGAGGCGGTCGCGCAGGTGGCGGCTGGTGACGTACTTGCCCTCCTTTCCGAAGAAGGGTGAAGTATTGATAGTGAAGAGCATAGACATTGTAGGCTCGTCGACCTTGATGGGGGGTAGCGCTTCGGGATTGTCGGCATCGCAGATGGTGTCGCCGATTTCGAATGCCACGTTCTTGTCAAGGTCCATCAGCACAGCGCAAATCTCACCGGCCCCCACCGGGGTCTTGATGCGCTCCTTGCCAAGGCCTTCAAATGTGTATAACTCTTTGATTTTACTTGTGATATGTGTTCCGTCGCGCTTGGCGAGGGTGATGGTCTGTCCGGCTTGCAGAGTGCCGCGGTGCAGACGACCGACGGCAATACGTCCGAGGTAGGAGCTGTAGTCCAACGATGAAATCATCATCTGTGTGTTACCCTCGGGTACAATCGGAGCGGGTATGTGCTCGATAATCAGGTCCATAAGGTAGCTGATGTCCTCGGTGGGCGTGTTCCAGTCTTCGCCCATCCAGCCCTGCTTGGCGCTGCCATAGGCGGTTGGGAACTCGAGCTGGTCGTTGTTGGCTCCGAGGTTGAACATCAGGTCGAAGACGGCTTCCTGCGTCGCTTCGGGGTCACAGTTGGGCTTGTCGACCTTGTTGACAACCACTATTGGTTTCAGTCCCAGTTCGATAGCTTTTTGCAACACGAAGCGGGTCTGGGGCATCGGACCCTCGAAAGCATCGACGACGAGCAGCACACCGTCGGCCATGTTGAGTACGCGCTCCACCTCGCCACCGAAATCACTATGGCCGGGAGTGTCTATGATGTTGATTTTATATCCTTTATAGCGTACGCTGACGTTTTTCGAAAGGATGGTGATACCGCGTTCGCGCTCGAGGTCGTTGTTGTCGAGAATTAGTTCGCCGGTCTCCTGATTGTCGCGGAAAAGCTTGGCCTGATGAAGCATACGGTCGACGAGGGTGGTCTTGCCGTGGTCGACGTGGGCTATAATTGCAACATTACGAATGTTTTGCATTGTATTTTTGATTTTAGAACAAATTGCAAAAATACAAAAAATAATCTATTTATAAATAGGAATTTTTGCAAATCTATTGTGTTTCTCTTGTTTTTGTTCGTTCGATGTTCGTTCGTTGTTCAGTCGTTGTTCAGTCAAACACTGAACAACGACTGAACAACGACTGAACATCGAACGAGCAACGAGGGTGGGGGAGAGGTGGAGAAAAACGATTTGCGGCACGAAATAGAGCGCAGGGTAAAATCGGTAAGGAGGGGTGGAGAAAAGCCGTCAGATGGCGAGTTTTTATGATGATAATTGTAAAATTATTGTTGTTGCTTTTTTGTGTTGTATTGTAAATTTTAGACGAAATTAATGGTGTTTATTTTTGTAAACAGCATATTCTATTGTAATTTTGTTAAATAAATTAACATTTATGAATTTTACTCAATTAATAATTTTATTGCCAAATATTTATTTTATTTTATTAAAGTGATACTTGTAATTTTAGTATTTCAAAAGTGTTTGTTTAAAATGTATGCAATATTATTTGATTTATAATTTGATTAAAAGTTATTTAGCATATTTTGTATAAAGTAGTACTTTTATTATTTGTGATGTTTACGTTTGTAATTTTAAAGATGTGAATTTGCTGTTTTGAAAATAGTTTGTATTTTTGTAATCGATTTTGAAAAATGTTACAATTGTAAGATTATGGTAAACAGGATAAATTTGATTTTGCGGGCCAAAAATATCACCGCAAGGCAGTTCGCCGAGGAAATCGGAATTCAGCCGTCGGGAATGTCGCACATTTTGAGTGGGCGGAACAACCCGAGTTTGGAGTTTGTGACGAAGGTCATTCGCAGGTATCCTGAAATAGATGCCAACTGGCTGTTGCTCGGCAAGGGTGAGATGTTTGCAGGTAGAGCCGAGACTGGAGAGCGAGGTCCGGAGTATGGAGAACGGATGGTGGAGAACGGAGCGCAGTTGGATTTGATTAGCGATATGAATCAGGTTGATAATTATGATGTTATGCCTGTTGAGGAGCCTATGGTGGATGAAGCTCCGTCAGGGAGGCGGGTAGTAAAGATGGTGTTCGTCTACGACGACCATACATTCAGTGAGTTTTCTCCAGCTAAATAATATAGAGAAAATATAAAAAAGATTTGCCGATTCCGTTTTTTTTCGTATTTTTGCAATTTCGGTCAAGAAAAAGGCCGTGCCTAATATATTGAAATAAAATGGACTATAACTTTGGCGAAATCGAACCTCGGTGGCAAAACTACTGGCGTGAGCACAGAGTGTACCACATCGACAATGTGAGCGACCGCCCACACTATTACGTACTTGACATGTTTCCTTACCCCTCGGGTGCCGGACTTCATGTGGGTCATCCGTTAGGGTATATTGCAAGCGATATCTATGCGCGTTACAAGCGTTTACGTGGCTACAATGTGCTGCATCCGATGGGCTACGATGCCTATGGCTTGCCGGCAGAGCAGTATGCCATCCAGACTGGTCAGCATCCGGCCATCACGACAGAGAAGAACATTGCCCGCTACCGTGAGCAGTTGGACAAAATAGGCTTCAGTTTCGACTGGGACCGTGAGGTGCGCACCTGCGACCCGAAATATTACAAGTGGACTCAATGGACGTTCATTCAGTTGTTTAACTCGTACTATTGCAACCAGTGCCAGAAGGCTCGTCCGATTGCCGAGCTGGTTGACGTGTTTGCCAAGCAGGGCACGGAAGGATTGGATTTGGCTTGCACCGAACCGATGGACTTCTCTGCGGAGGAGTGGAATTCGTGGGATGAGGCGAAGCGGCAGCAGGTATTGATGAACTACCGTCTGGCCTATCTGGCCGACATCCCGGTCAACTGGTGTGCCGAGTTGGGTACGGTGCTGGCAAACGACGAGGTTGTCAACGGATTGAGTGTACGTGGTGGCTACCCTGTTGAACGCAAGCTGATGCGCCAGTGGAGTTTGAGAATCACGGCTTATGCCCAGCGGCTGGTAGACGGATTGGAGCGTGTGGAATGGACCGACTCGCTGAAGGAAATACAGCGCAACTGGATTGGCCGGAGCGAGGGTGCCGCGGTGTGGTTCCCTCTCGATGTTAAAAGCAACGGCAATGTGCTGCCTGGCGCACAGGCCTATATGCCTCAGTTCGACCCGCAGCCGGTGCCGAGTTTCGAGATTTTCACCACTCGTCCCGATACTATTTTTGGTGTCACCTTTATGGTGCTTTGCCCTGAACATGAGCTGATTGACCAAATAACCACTCCCGAGCAGCGCCAGCAGGTGCAGGACTATGTGACTTGGGCCAAAAACCGCTCCGAACGTGAGCGTCAGGCTGAGGTAAAGAAGGTGAGCGGTGTATTCACCGGTGCCTATGCCATCAATCCGCTGACCGAAGAGCGTATCCCGATATGGGTGAGCGACTATGTGTTGGCTGGATACGGCACGGGTGCAATTATGGCAGTGCCGGCGCACGACAGTCGCGACTTTGCCTTTGCACGCCACTTCAATCTGCCTATCCGTCAGGTGGTTTCGTTGGAGAAGGATGTGGTGAGCGACCCCGCTACGTGGGAGGAGAGCATGGATGCGAAGACTGGCTATTCGGTCAACAGCGGCTTTGTCACAGGCATGAAGGTGAAAGATGCCATGAAGGCGGTAATCAACAAGATAGACGAGATGGGTATTGGCCACAAGACGGTCAACTACCGCCTGCGCGATGCTATCTTCAGCCGTCAGCGCTATTGGGGCGAGCCGTTCCCAGTCTACTATAAGAACAACATTCCCTACACTTTGCCAGAAGAGTGCCTGCCGTTGTTGTTGCCCGAAGTGAAAGAGTTCAAGCCGACGGCTACAGGTGAACCTCCGCTGGGACACGCCGACCGTTGGGCATGGGACGAGAAGAATCGCTGCGTGGTGGAAAACAGCAAGATAGACAATGTGACTGTGTTTCCGTTGGAGCTGAGCACGATGCCTGGATTTGCAGGTAGCAGTGGATACTATCTGCGCTATATGGATCCGGCGAACGACGACCGTTATTTCTCGGAGCAGGCTGTCAACTACTGGCAGAATGTCGACCTTTATGTTGGTGGCGCAGAGCATGGTACGGGCCATCTTATCTATGCTCGTTTCTGGAACAAGTTCCTCTATGACCTCGGTATGGTGGTGAAGGACGAGCCGTTCCAGAAGCTTATCAACCAAGGTATGATTCAGGGTCGCTCGAACTTTGTTTATCGTTCAAAAGCAGACAATAACCTCTATATCTCAAAGGGTTTGGTGAAGGACAAGGACGATGTGACCGCAATACATGTTGATATCAACATTGTGGACAACGATGTGCTTGATATTGAGAAGTTCCGCCAGTGGCGACCCGAGTTTGCCGATGCCCGATTTGAATTGGAGGACGACAAATATGTCTGTGGATGGGAAATCGAGAAGATGTCGAAGTCAATGTTCAATGTGCAGAACCCCGACGACTTGGTGGTGCGTTACGGTGCCGACACGCTGCGTCTGTACGAGATGTTCCTCGGACCGGTTGAGCAGGCCAAGCCGTGGGATACCAATGGTATAGAGGGGGTGTTTCGCTTCCTGAAGAAGTTCTGGCGCATGTACGAGAATGTCAGCGACGAATCGGCATCGAAAACCGAGCTGAAGATAGTGCATCAGGCAATCAAGAAGATAACCGACGACATCGAGCGTTTCTCGTTCAACACCTCGGTTTCAACCTTCATGATTTGCACCAACGATTTGACCGCTGCCAAGTGCAACAAGCGCGAAGTGTTGGAACCGCTGCTGGTGCTGATTGCCCCGTTTGCTCCGCATATTGCCGAGGAGTTGTGGCATCAGCTGGGTCATGAGACGACGGTATGCGATGCCGAGTGGCCGAAGTTCGACGAGCAGTATCTGGTCGAGGACTCGGTGAAATATCCGGTGTCGTTCAACGGTAAGATGCGCTTTACCGTCGATCTGCCGACCAAGTGCACGCAGGAGGAGGCATGGGCGGCTGTGAAGGCTGCCGAAGAGAGTCGCAAATGGCTGGGCGATGCCGAACCGAAGAAGGTTATTTTTGTACCTAACAAGATTATTAACATCGTACTATAAAGATGCTTAGCAGACACTTTTTAAGAAGCAAAGTACTACAGGTAGTATACGCCGGTCAATTGAGCGATCAGTGCGACCAGATTACTGTGTCGAAGGAGTTTGAATATCATGTTACCCGCTTGAACGAGCTGGGAATACTCCAGATTGCCCTTATGACGAAGATGCTTGAGGTGGGAGAACGTGTGATAGAGGAGGGCAAGAGGAAGTTTCGTCCGACAAGCGAAGAGCGCACTCCAAACCGCAAGTTCCTGAACAACGAGTTTCTCCGTCGGATGGCCGACAACTTCGAGTTGAAGAAATATGGTGAGCAATGGGGCGGATGTTGGGACACGCACGAGGATTTGGTGAAGGAGACCTTTATCGAGTTTAGAAAAACCAACATCTATTGTGAATATCTTTCGTCGCCCGACAGCGATTTTGAGAAGGACAAAGAATTGGCAATACAGTTGTTCCGTTTTCTGATGAACCGGGAGTCGCTTGTGGCGGTGTTGGCCGAGCGAAGCCTGCTGTGGGAAGATGATTTCGAGCAGATTGCACAATATAACTATATGATGCTGAAAACGCTCAATGAGCAAAATTTCGACGAGTCGATGCAGTGGCCGCTCATGTACGACAAGCGAGTGCTGAAAGACGAGGAGGATATGAACTTTGCCCGTCAGTTGCTGTTGCATACGCTGGAGCATCGCGACGAGTCGGTTGAACTCATCAAGCGCTATTTGCAAGGATGGGAGTTTGAACGTGTTGCGCCGATGGATGTACTGCTGATTAACATGGCAATTGCCGAAATAATTGAATGTTCGTCGATTCCCGAGAAAGTGACTGTGGACGAATATATTGAATTGTCGAAAGAATTCAGTTCTGAACGTAGTAAACTGTTTATTAACGGTATTCTTGATAAGATTATCCTTGAACTTCGTTCGCAAGGGAAAATAAAGAAGAGTGGTCGTGGATTGTTGGAGAAATAAAAAAATGAAAAAAATATCTTTTCTTATAACGCTTTCATGTTTGCTTTTAGCCTCGTGTGGCCAGCGGAGTGAAACGGATGCCGATGTTGACTTGATTCGTAATCCGCAAAGTGCACAAGGTTATGACAACACGGTGAAGATGCCAGAATTGACCTTTGATCAGGATATGCACGACTTTGGCCGTCTTTCGGCGGGCGAAAACATTAGCTATAGTTTTCACTTCCGCAACACAGGTTCGGCTGACCTCGTTATCAGCAGTTGCAATGCCACATGTGGCTGTACGGTGGCCGATTATCCCCGTCATCGTATCGCTCCGGGAGAGGAGGGTTATGTTACGGTGACCTTCAAGAGTGCAGGTAAGGCTGGACAACAATATCAGGAGGTTACAGTGGTCAGCAATACACAGCCGTCGCACACCCGACTGAAGATTCTGGCTCAAGTGGGAAGGTAAGACTAATCAAGATTATTAGAATTTAAAATTATGACTGAAATGATTTTATTACAAGCTCAGGGCGGCCAGGGTGGCGGCTCGATGTGGATTTGGATGATTCTGCTTCTTGTGCTGATGTGGGTGCTTATGTTGCGTCCACAGCGCAAGAAAGAGAAAGAGGAACAAAAATTCCGTTCAGCGTTGAAGAAAGGCGACCGAGTGCTTTTCTCGGGCGGTATCTATGGCAAGGTGCATTCTATTGCTGAGCGCACAGTCGAGGTTGAGATTTCGAACGGTGTTATCGTCACCGTTGAAAAGAGCATGATTCAGCCTGCACCCGAACCTAAGACCGAAGAGAAAAAATAGAAAGGAAACGGCTGATGGCCAAACAGTTTTTAGCCATTCTGACTGTCACTGCATTGGTGTGGCTGGTAGTCTCCATGTCTGAAACTTCGGAGTATCCGTGTACTGTAAAGGTGGAATATGAGGGCTATGATGATGTCCGATATTCGCTTTTGCAGGCTGATACAGCTTTGCTGTTGCAAATTCAGTGCAGCGGATATGATGCCTTGTTACGCAGTTTGAACAATGAAACGCCTACGCTCAAGGTCAAAATGCCTGGTTCGGGATTGCACCGGTCGATTGCGGTTGCTTCTCTTAGTGGAGTAATCCAAACTCAGCTCGGAAGTGGTATTGTAAAATACTCATCACAGAAGGATTCGTTACGAATAGTGCTTGCTGCAAGGTCGCATCGTACATTCCGTCCACAGCTCGACGATGTGAAATTTACGTTTGCCGAACAGTGTGGTCTGTATGGTGAACCTGTGATATCGCCGGCAGAGATTGTGCTGTATGGACCAGAAGATCTGTTGGATAAAATACCGGAGGTGAGGGCAAAGAAGACTCAAATTGACAATATTTCCGAGTCTTCTACCATTGAGCTGGAGTTGGATCCAGTCTGGCGTTCACTTGGCGACGTAAAGGCTTCGAATACCAAAATCAATGTATATCTCCCAGTTGAGAATTATGTTGAACGCGAGTTTCGTATTCCAGTGCAAGTAGAGGGTGCCGATACCAATGTCCGAATCCGTATTTACCCCGAAAATGTTACTGTACGTGCATGGGTGCCTGCAAGCGACCTTGCACGTAGTCCAGACCTGAAAGTGGTTGTCAACTATTCCGACGTTCTTGCTGAAAACAATTCTGTCCGCCTCCGTCTGGTCGAATATTCCAGCTATCTCCGTCCCCATTCCATTGAGCCGAATGAGGTGCAATGCATTGTCATTAAATGAAGAAGGTTGGCATCACAGGTGGTATTGGGTGCGGAAAAAGCACTGTGGTGAAGGAATTTGCCAAGTTGGATGTGCCATGCTTTGTGGCCGATACCGTGGCGGCAGGCTATTATTACGATGCTGGTTTTCTGCTGCAGATTCGTGATTTGTTTGGCGATACGGTATTCCATCTCGATGGCTCGGTTGACAAACACCGTATAGCCGATATCGTTTTTGCCGACCGTGATATGCTTTTGCGTCTTAATGCATTGATTCACCCCCGGGTGATGAATGATTTTGAGTGTTTCTGTACGCAACATATTGATAAGCCATATGTCCTTTTTGAGAGTGCAATCCTTTACGATTATGGATTCGACCATTTGATGGATGCTATTATTTGTGTCTATCTCGACTTTGAAGAACGATTACGTCGTTTGCTTAAGCGTGACGGTGGTTCGATAGAGGCGTTGAAAGCTCGCATGGCCAATCAGTTGCCTGCCGAGGAGGTGCTTTGTCGGGCCGACTATGTGATTCTGAACTATGAAGGCAATCCCCGTCAGCGGCAAGTGGGATATTTTGATTATATATTGAGAAATGAAAAATTGGAGACTTAAATATTTGATGCTGATATTGATGATGCTTCCGTTCGAGGCTTCTGCACAGCATCATCAACGCTTTGTGGCTACTGGACTCACTTACCGTGATGCAGCCTCCCGTTGGGCTGATTCGGTGATGAATACTCTTTCGCTCGAACAGCGCATCGCCCAATTGATGGTGGTGCGTGTGCCGTTGAATATGGACGACAATCAGGCCAAGGAATTCTCCAATACGATGAATGGTTATGGGGTGGGTGGCATGTGCTTCTTTGTCGGTACGGCCGAACGGCAGGCTCCAATGACCCGCCGTTTCCAGCACGATGCCCGAGTGCCGCTTCTTATCTGCATCGATGGTGAATGGGGGCTTGGTATGCGGTTGAAGGATATGTTCAGTTTTCCCCGCAACGCACGTTTCGGTAAGCTCTCTTCCAATGCTGACAATATTGTGTACCGTATGGGTGAAGAGATTGGTCGTCAATGCCGTATGATGGGCATTCATGTCAACTTTGCCCCGGTGGTTGATATCAATTCCAACCCGAAAAATCCTGTTATAGGCACTCGCTCTTTTGGTACCGACCGTGAGCGGGTGGCCCAACTGGGCACCATGTATGCCCTTGGACAGCAGAGCCAGGGTGTGCTGGCTGTGGCCAAGCATTTTCCAGGTCACGGCGATACCGATGCCGACAGCCATTTCGAGCTTCCTGTCATCAAGCATTCGTTGGAATATATCGACACTGTCGACCTCTATCCGTTCAAACAGTTGATTACTGCCGGTGTAGGAGGTGTGATGGTGGCACATCTTCGTGTTGATGCCTACGATAATCAGATGCCCTCGTCGTTAAGCCCAATACTCGTCAACGGATTGTTGCGCAAGCAGATGGGCTATCAAGGGCTTGTTATTACCGACGGTCTTGACATGAAGGGGGTTACCAATACATTCGGTAAGGGTAACGGCGAATTGGCTGCCCTTATGGCGGGCAACGACATCCTTTTACTGCCGCCCGATGTCCCACAGGCTATCGATGTGATTCGCCGTGCAGCCGAGGCATCCGACTCGGTGCGTCGCGAGGTCGATAACCATTGTTTCCGTGTGCTTAAGGCAAAATACCGCCTTGTGATGCCCTTTATCAACGATGCTATCGAAGTCCCAGGCGAAGAACGTCGTCAGGTGTGCGAGGATATTGTCACTGACCTTAACATCAATCTCGACCACCGTATCGACAGTATTGTCCAAAATGCCATCGATGCCAAAGCTATGCCTGGCTGTCAGGTAGTAGTGATGCGCAAGGGTAGGGTAGTGTTTGACCGTGCCTATGGTAACCTGACTTACGATGTTTTTTCGGCTCCCGTCACCTCGTCGACCGTCTACGACCTTGCCTCGGTCACCAAGGTTACAGCCACCACGTTGGCCATCATGAAACTCGTCGACGAGGATAAAATCAGCATCAACGACCGCCTCAGCAAATATCTTCCTTATCTTATCGACACGGATAAAGAACGAATCACCATCAAGCAGGTCATGAGCCATTGCGCCCGCCTCAAGGCATTCGATTCCTATTGGCAGCATACCTCCAACCGTGACAGTATCCTGCTTCTCATCGCCCAAAGCCCGCTTCTTGAAAAGGAGGGTTACTGTTACAGCGACCTTGGGTTTATCCTGCTCAGCGACCTCGTGCTGAAAGTATCCGGTATGCCGCTCGACCAATTTGTCGACCGTCATTTCTATCGTCCCATGGGACTCGAATCCACGGCATTTAATCCGCTCTCCAATCTTCATTCTTCGCTCACCACACAGATCGCCCCCACCGAGCGTGACCCTCGCCGTGGTCTCATCTGTGGCACAGTACACGACCCCAACGCTTATGCCATGGGCGGAGTCAGTGGCCATGCAGGTCTCTTCTCTAACGCCCGTGAAGTGGCACGTCTCATGCAGATGCTTCTCAACGGTGGCGAGTTGGACGGTCGCCGCTTCCTGAGTAAGAAAACGGTCGAGACTTTCACCCGTCGCCACTTTGAGCGGCAAGGTAATCGCCGTGCGCTTGGGTTCGACAAGCAACTCTTCAATCCGTCGAGCAATGGACAGGTTTGCCCCGAAGCCTCACAGGCCAGCTATGGCCATACCGGTTTCACTGGCACCATGGTATGGGTCGACCATGAGTACGACCTTGTCTATGTATTCCTCTCCAACCGTGTCCATCCGTCAGCCACCCCCAACCGTCTGGCGCAGATGAATGTCCGTACGGAGATACAGTCTGTTATTTACAACAATTTAATTTCGAAATAAATGGGCACTTTCACCAAATGGTTGTTTGCAGGTCTCGGTTGGGCCATTGGCGGCCCTATCGGGGCATTGCTTGGATATTTCCTTGGTAAATCGATATCTTCCTCTTCGGAGCAGATCGGCTCCGGTTTCGGCAACACTGCCTCGCACCGCGGGCCCTACCGCAATACCGGTACACAGCAGGATGTCAACGTCGCCCTTATGGTGCTAATCGCCGCCGTGATGAAAGTGGACGGTGCTGTGAAACGGAGCGAACTCGATTTCGTCAAGCGTTTCCTCCTGCAGAACTATGGCGAGGAGCGCGGCAAAGAGATGCTCAAGGTGTTGCAGCAGATGGTGCAGCAGGATATTGCCATCGATCAGGTGTGCTATCAAATCAAGGTCAACACCGACTACAACACGCGCTACCACATGGTCGACTTCCTCTTCGGCATCGGCGGTGCCGACGGCGAGTTCCACCAGTCCGAACTCAACATGTTGCGTCTTATTGCCCAATATCTTGGCATCTCGCAGAGCGACTATACTTCTATCTATGAGCGTCATGTGGGCCATGGCTATTCCGGATACTCGGGCAATTCGAGAAATGCGGGCAGCTACACCAAAGATCCGTACAAGGTTCTGGGTATCGACAGCTCTGCTACCGACGACGAGGTGAAAAAGGCCTACCGCAAGATGGCCATGAAATATCATCCCGACCGTGTGGCCGGCATGAGCGAAGAATTGCAGCGCAATGCCGCCGAACAGATGAAGGAAATCAACGAAGCCTATGAGACAATCAAACAGAGCCGTGGCTCGATGAAGTAAAGTACCTTATTTAAGCCGTTCCACCACGGTGCCTACCAGCTGGCGCATCTCCGTGTGGTAGTCGTTCAGGAAGGTGCCTTTCGGACGGTTGGCGATAATCAGGCAGACCGTCAATGCCTCGTGGCCAAGCAGGTGGCTGAAACCGAAGATGGCAGAGGTCTCCATTTCAAGATTCGTCACTTTATATTTCCCGTTTTCCGCGTTCCATTCGAACGAGGCCAGTTTCTCGTTCAGTTTGTCGATGGAGGGGTGCAGGCGGATGGTGCGTCCCTGCGGACCGTAGAATCCCGGTGCGGTAGCGGTGATGCCGCGGTGCATATCGTAGGCTATCTTGTTGAACAGCAGTCCGCTTCCTGCCACGCAATAAGGTCGGGCCAATCGTTCGTCCAATCCCATGTGCTGCAAAAAAGCTTCTTCCATAGGTCTCCAAGCTTCGCTCGCCCCGCTCCACTCCTGATAGTAGTTCATCAGGCCGTCGAGGCCGATAGCATAGCGTGAAACCACATGGCTGCCGCAGTCGATATCTTCTTGCAGCGACCCGCTCGTTCCGATTCGTACAATCTGCAAATGTCTGTCACTTTCGGCTTTCCACTCGCCGTTCTGTACCCTCAGCGCAGCGTCCAACTCGGTCATTACGATGTCGATGTTGTCGCAGCCCATGCCGGTTGAGAGGGCTGTCATGCGGGTGCCGTGGTAGCAGCCGGTAAGGGCGTGTATTTCACGGTTGTGCGATTCGAATTCTACGCTGTCGAACACTTGCTTGAACATATCGACCCGTCCAGGGTCACCAACAAGCAACACCTTGTTGGCCAAGGTGTCGCTCGTCAGTCGTATGTGGTAGAGGCTGCCGTCGGGGGCAAGCACCAATTCGCTGGCTTTCATATTGCTATGTTGTTTGGTTCTATCTTGTGCGGGTCGTGCTGCTTGAACTGCCGGTCGAACGTCCGCTGCGGGTACCGGTGGCAGTGCCGGTTGAGCGGCTGTTGCCCGAGCGCGAAGAGGTTGTAGTAGCTTCGGATGCGCGGCTGCTGCTGCCCGTGCGTGTAGCGGTACCGCTCTCTGTGCTACGCGAAGTGGTTGCCTTTTCAGTGTTGCTTGAACGCGAGCCGGTCGTTTTTTCAGTGCTTCTTGAACGTGCGCCGGTCGCTGTTCCAGTGCTGCGCGAGCCCGAGGTTGTTGACGAGGTTGCCTCGCTACGCGAGCCGGAAGTGGTTGATGTCGTGGTGCCTTCGCTGCGTGGAGTGGCCGTGCCGGAGACGTTGCTGCGGGTCGGTGTTGTGGCGCCGCTGCGGCCCGAGGTGCGGTCGCTTCCGGTCGAAGTGCCCGTCAATCCAGTCTGACGACCCGAGGTGGTCGATGTACGCGTTCCAGAGGTGTGGCTGCTGCCGGTCTGCGGAGCGTTCGTCGTCACTCTTACACCGCCTTCGTTGCTGCTCACTGTGGGGCGGTTCACGCCTGGGGTCCAGGGAGCGGTCGGCCTCGGGGCCGGGGTGTGCGGCGGACGGTTGTAGTAGGGCGGCAGGGGATAGGTCATGCCGTAGCCGTGCAGCGGCGTGCTGGGCATCCAGCCGTGTTGATGCACCGCGAAGTGATAGGTCATGCGGAAGCCCGGACGGTGCACCACGCGGGTGTAGGGGTTGTAGCGCGGCACATACCAGGCTGTCGGGGCTGTGATGTAGCTGCCGTGGAACCGCAGGTACTGTGCAGCGTTGTAGACGTGGCTGCCGCTGAAAAGCCATACGCACTTCAGGTCGAGCGGCATATAGATTTCCTCGCCCGTGTAGGCATCGTAGCCGAACACCCAGATTTCGTAGAACGCCGAGTTGTAGCGCTCCATCCACACGTCGCTGATGAGCACATAGGTCTCGATTTCGTAATCGTAGCCACAGTAGATCATCATCTCCTTCTGCGTGTTCAAGTAGCTCACCGTCCGTTGTGCTTGTCCGAACGTGAAGAACCTGATGGAATTGGCCGAGGCTGTCAAGCCCAGCATCATCATAACTACAATCAATGCAATGCGTTTCATGGCTTCAATGTTTTAATCGTTCATAGATTTAGTACTGCAAAAGTACAAAAACTTTCGGACATGGCACAAAAAAAGTCCATTTTCCAATCGAAACCCACCGTCTGTTGGCCTCTCGTTGTTCGGTCGTTGTTCAGTCGTTGTTCAGTCAAACACTGAACAACGACTGAACAACGAACGGCTGTCGATTGGGCAACGGGACAATGGGCTGCTTGCATGCAGCATCGGTTTATAGCCTTGTCCACAATAGTTTCTCCAGGATTTTTTTTTGCCATTGCACTTGCAAATGCGACAACTGTGGGGCAGCTACATCGTGGTGGTGGGCACACAGAAAGGCCGCACCGCCAAGGTGCTGGTGAAAGAGTGATGCTTGAATATGTGCGTTTTATGGTGGCGGATTGAGTGACGGTTGATATTTTCTTCTTGGTGGATGTAAAATTTTTTGTAATTTTGTTGTCCAAAATTATTGAGCTACATTATGCCTAATACCACCACAAGACGCAAGGACAGAATAACATACACGCAGGCGTTCGACTTGAATGGCAATACGCCGCCGCAGGCAATAGCGCTTGAAGAGTCGGTGCTCGGAGCGCTGATGCTCGACCAGACGGCCCTCATCAACGCTATTGAGACGCTGCATGTGGAATATTTCTACAAGCCTGAACATCAGGCCGTCTACCGCGCTATTCGCAAACTGTTCGAGCAGAGCCAGCCGGTCGACCTGCTGACAGTGGTTGAGCGTCTGAGGCTGGATGGTGAACTGGAAGCTGCCGGCGGTGCCTATGCAGTGTCGAAACTGACTGAGAATGTGGTTTCGGCAGCGCATATCGAGTACCACATCCGCGTGCTGAGCGAGAAGTATATCCAACGCGAGATGATTCGCATCTCGACCGAGACCATCACCGAGGCCTACGATGAGACGACCGATGTGGTGAACCTGCTCGACAAGACCGAGCAGCGCCTGATGGACATCAACGACAAGAATTTCCGTTCGGACTATCATCCGATGGGCGACTTTGTGGGGCTGGCAATGGACAAAATTGCCGAGGCCGGCAATAAGGAGGACGGCCTGAGCGGCCTGGAGAGCGGCTTTATCGACCTTGACCGTATCACGGCCGGTTTCCAGCCCGGCACCCTCATCATACTCGCTGCCCGTCCAGCCATGGGTAAGACGGCGTGCGCACTCTCGATGGCGCGCAACATGGCCATCGACTTCAAGAAACCGGTGGCGTTCTTCTCGCTCGAAATGACGGGTGACGAGTTGGCCATGCGACTGATTAGCAGCGAGTCGAAGCTCGATGGCAAGAAACTGAAGACCGGCCGTCTGGCCCCCTATGAGAAGGAACAATTGAAGAACGGTGCACAGCCTCTGAACAACGCCCCGATTTATATCGACGACACGCCGCAGCTGACCATCTTTGAGCTGCGCGCCAAGGCTCGCCGATTGAAGCAACGCTATGACATTCAGATGATTTTCATCGACTACCTGCAGCTGATGTCCTCGGGCAGCAGCGATAACCGTAACGGTAACCGTGAGCAGGAAATCAGCATGATATCACGTCAGTTGAAGGCTTTGTCCAAGGAACTGGGCATACCGGTGCTTGCCATGTCACAGTTGAGCCGTGCGGTGGAGAACCGTGTGGGCAACAAGCCGCAGCTGAGCGACTTGCGTGAGTCTGGTGCTATTGAGCAGGATGCCGACATTGTGATTTTTATTTATCGTCCTGAATACTATAATATTATGGAGGACGACAAGGGCAGCACGGCGGGTATGGCCGACCTTATCATCGCCAAGCATCGTTCCGGAGGCACGGGCGAGGTGCGTCTGCGCTTTGTCAAGGAGTTTGCTCGATTTGAAAATCCGCCGCAGCTCGGCCTCGGTGGCACTGCTACGGGTATGCCGCAGAACACGGCTTTCGACCAGGGAGGCAGTATGATTGTCGATTCGAGGATGAACGAGGACAAAGGTCTGCAGGCTGACGAGGACACGCCGTTCTAAGTTGAAAATTGAAAATGGAGAATTGAAAATGGAAGAGCAGATAAGAAAGCAGTTGAAAGAGATTATGCAGCAGGAGGTGGTGCTGGCCACGGGTTGCACCGAGCCGGGCGCTGTGGCGCTCTGTGTGGCCAAAGCGGTCGAGACCTTGGGCTGCGAACCCGATTGTATCAGGCTGAAGCTGAGCAAGAATGTCTATAAGAACGCTATGGGCGTGGGCATTCCCGGCACGGGCATGATTGGTCTGCCGATAGCGGTGGCCATGGCTGTGACGCATGGCGACTCGTCGCGTGGACTCGAGGTGCTGACCCTCCCGGCTGGGCAGGTGGAGGAGGCCAAGCAATGGTTGGCAAACAATGTTTCGAAGATTGACATCGGGGTCAAAGAAACCTCCGACAAGCTGTATATCGAATGTATTGTGCATGGATGTGCGGGTAGTGCAGTGGCCGTGATTGCCAAGCGTCATACCAACTTCATTTTCGTCAAGAAGGACGATCAAGTGCTGCTTGACCAAAAGCAGGGGCTTTTCCAAGAGCAGGACAACGACGACGACCCCAATCAGGACAACAAACAGCGTCTTGAGCTTACTGCCCGTATGGTCTACGATTATGCCACCACGGCTCCGCTCGACGAGCTGCAGTGGCTGCTCGACACGGTCGAATACAACACTGCTGCTTCGGAATGCGGCCTGGTCGGCATGGGACTGCACACCGGGCAGATACTGATGGAGCAGTCGCGTGGCGACATGGTGCACACCGTCGTGGCCCGCACTGTGGCTGCCAGCGATGCCCGTATGGACGGCTGCACCAAGCCGGTCTACAGCAATTCCGGTTCGGGCAACCAGGGCATTACCTGTACGCTTCCGTCCTATTATTACGGCAAATTGAAGGGCTGCAGCGATGAGAAGATTCTGCGTGCACTGACGATGAACCATCTGATGAGCATCTATATCAAGCGTGGCATTGGCCGCCTCAGTGCCCTGTGCGGCATTGTCAATGCCACAATGGGAGCCAGCGCAGCATTGACCTACCTCGAGGGTGGTGGCTACGAACAGATCTGCTACGCCATGAAGAACATGATCAATACCATTGCTGGCATGGTGTGCGACGGTGCCAAACCCAGCTGCGCCTTGAAGATGAGTGTAGGCCTTTATAGCGCATTCGTCTGTGCCGAGCTGGCGGTGCACGACCGCGTGGTGGACCGCACCGACGGCCTCAGCGAGAGCGATATTGACTGCTCCATCCATAACCTCGGCCGTCTCGGCAAGGATGGTATGAACCAGACCGACGACATGATTCTCGACATCATGACCCATAAGCGGAACTGACTTGATACGTGAGTGTTGTGTCGGCTGTTGAAAACTTTATCGCCGCACATAGCCCCGATAATAAAAAAAATGACTAATTTTGCAATTTGAAATATAGTAATAAGATGAGAGAAATGGACAACAAAGAGAACAGAAAGGAAGAACTCTACAGTCAGGCTATCCCCGCCGGAAAACGCAGATATTTCTTCGATGTGAAAGAAACCCGTGGTGGTGACAAATTTATTACCATTACCGAAAGCCGCAAGTTGTTCGACAACAACACTGGCGAAGTGTATTTCGAGAAAAACAAAATGTTCCTCTACAAGGAGGATTTCGACAAGTTCCGTCAGGGATTGGAAAACGCCTTTTCGTTTATCGAGACCGGCATTGTGCCGCCGCCTGTGGTGGTCGAAGAACCGTACCGTCAGGACGAGATGGACAACAAATTGGACGAGATTGACTTTAAGTATTAAGCGATGTCGAAGATAATATCGGTAGCCAACCAAAAGGGCGGAGTGGGGAAGACCACCACGGCGGTCAACCTCAGTTCTTCGTTGGCGGTTTTGGAGAAGAAGGTGCTGTTGGTGGACTGCGATCCGCAGGCAAACGCCACCTCGGGCCTCGGCATTGACCCCGATGCGCTACAGAAAAGCGTGTATGAATGCATCCTCGGTCAGGCAAACGTGAGCGATGTGATTATGGAAACCGACACACCGAACCTCTGGTTGCTGCCGACACGCATCGATTTGGTGGGTGCCGAAGTGGAACTCATCAACGAGAAGGGGCGCGAGAGTTTCCTCGCACGTGCCCTCGAGCCTGTGCGCGACGACTATGATTTTATCATCATTGACTGCTCGCCTTCGCTGGGCCTAATCACCATCAACGCCCTCACGGCTTCCGACTCGGTGATTATCCCCATCCAAAGCGAGTATTTCGCCCTCGAAGGTCTGGGAAAACTACTCAACACGGTGCGCATCGTGCAGACCCGCCTCAATCCGAAACTTACCATCGAGGGTCTGCTTATCACGATGTACGACAATCGCCTCCGCCTGGCCCGTCAGGTGGTGGAGGATGTGCGCGGCCACTTCAAGCAGCTGGTGTTCAACACGCTGATTTACCGCAATACCAAACTGGCCGAGGCACCGTCCTACGGCAAGTCGATTATCATGCACGACGCCTCGTCGACAGGCGCTATCAATTACCTCAACCTCGCCCAGGAGATTCTGACGAGGAACAGCAAGAATTAAGAATTTAGAATTAAGAGTTTAGCATATGGCGATTAAGAAGAGTGGAGGTTTGGGACGTGGATTGGGCTCGATACTGCCCGACATCGACCTCGAAGTGGCTCAAGGCAACACCGTGGCGGCAGCCATCAGCTCGGTACCTTTGGATAAGATTGTGGCCAACCCGTTCCAGCCGCGCAAGGAATTCGACAACGAGGCGTTGGAAGAACTGGCACAGTCGATTCGCCAACAGGGGGTGATTACCCCTATCACGGTGCGTCGCATGCCCGACGGCACCTACCAGCTCATTGCCGGCGAACGCCGTTTCCGTGCGTCGCAGCTTGCCGGCCTGACCGAGATTCCGGCCTATGTGCGCGTGGCTACCGACACCCAGATGATGGAGATGGCCCTCGTCGAAAACATCCAACGCGAGAACCTCAACGCTATGGAGGTGGCTCTGGCCTACAAGGCCCTTATCGAAGAGTGCCGCCTGACCCACGACCAGCTCAGCGAACGCGTCGGCAAGAACCGCTCCACCATCACTAACTACCTCCGCCTGCTCAACCTGCCGGCCGAGACCCAACTGGCCCTAAGCACCGACAAAATCAGCATGGCTCACGCCCGTGCGCTGATCAACGTCGAGGACATTGACCGTCACCTCGAGATTCTGCACGCCATCATCGACCGTCACCTCTCGGTGCACCAGACCGAACAAATGGTGAAAACCGCCAAAAAAGCCCCCGTCGCACCGGTGCGCCGCCGCGGCGAACTGCCGTCGGCCCATGCCGCCGCACAGAGTCGCCTGAAAGACTACCTGCAGTCGGTGGTTGAAATCAAGCGTTCGCAGCGCGGCAAAGGCACCTTGACCATCAGCTTCAACTCCGACAGCGACTTCGAGCGCATACTCGCGCTGCTCGAGAAAAAATAGTGCCCGTGAAGCGCACGGTTGCCCTCATTCTGCTTTTGCTTCTTTCACGAAGCGTCATGTCGCAGGACACTGTGGTGGTGAATGAACATTCCGCCACCAAGGCGCTGTGCCTCTCCCTTATACCCGGCGGCGGACAGATATACAACCATCAGGCCTGGAAAGTGCCCGTCATCTACGGCGCCTTTGCCGGTGTGGGCTACTTCATCTACAGCAACTACACACAGATGAAGAAGTTCAAAGACGAATACCTTTTCCGCATCAACAACAACGACACGCCCAGCTTGCCTGCCTACGCCAGCTATCCAACCTCGAGCATCCGCAGCTATTACAATTCCTACAACCAGTATTTCCAGCTTTCCATCATCATCGCCGTCGGCTTCTATGCGTTGAACCTGGTCGACGCCTACGTCTTTGGCCACCTGTTCGACTTCCGCATCGACGACGACCTCACCATGGGCTTCACCCCCATGCTGCAGCCCATGCCCGACGGCCTCGTCGGCGGTCTCGGCTGCACTCTCCGTTTCTAATCAATACGTTCTGTCATCAACGTAACCCCTCCGAGTCAACACCGTATCATGTCCGTATCAACTCCTACCATGGTAGGAGTTGGATAGGAGTTGATAGGGCGATGATAAGACGCAGAAACGATGATGATATAAGTATAATTGGTATAAATCAATAATTCCATCACCCCAAATATAAGAATAGATATTGCAACATAAGATTGATAATCAAACCAATTCAAATCAATATGTAAAAAAAAATTGGTTTTTGAAAAAAAATGTGTATATTTGCACTGATTATTAAAACGGAAAAATATGTAGAAGAACGATAATAAAATAGACATTACAAAGGATTATTGAAGCGTATTCGCTTTTCGTTGCTTACGGAAATCTGGACAATTTCCACCAACTTGCAAGAGAAAAGAGAATCGTTCGCGTTACCGTGAACATTCTTGTTTGCAAGTTGGGCAGTCCAGAGCCTCCGTAAGAACAATGAATTTAAGTTCACGGCTTTTTTTATTATCCTTTCACCAAAGCAGGAAGTTTAACAAAAAAACATAAAAATATGGGACTCATTAACAACATTAAAGATGCCTTCAATAAGGCTGAATTCACGGTTGCACCGAACAAGAAATTGAAAACCATTTCCGCTGACTTTCTCAAGTCTTTCGACCTGCAGTTGGCTTTCTACAAAGGAGTCACGCTGGCCGACCCTGAAATGACCCTTGCGGCTCTCAACAACAAGACCACCAAGGAGATAAACACCAAAGCAGACGGTTTGAAAATCAAAGGTTCAATGAAAGTTGGAGATGCCGAAAAACTCTTTGACCATAATTTTGGTGTAACAGTCCAAATAAAGGATAAGGCTGGCAAGGTCTGCGTCCCTAATAACATCACCATTGGCCAGGCTGCCAGAGGAGAATACAAATAAAGTTGATAATTATGGCTACGACCACAACCAAGAAGGCTATTCCAGCCAAAAAAACTACCACGGCAAAGCATGTCGTGAAGAAGACCACGGCAGCCAAACCCGCTGCGAAGAAGACCACCTCAACTAAGCTTGCTGCGAAAAAGACCACAGTCGCCAAGCCTGCCATAAAAAAAGCGACTCCGATGAAAACCGCTGTTGAGCTGTCGGTGACGGGCAACAAAAAAATTGGCACCCTAATGAAGGAGTTCAACAAGCAATTTCCATACCTGCGCCTGAAAATATGTTACAGCTATGCTCGTCAGGCGGTAGCCAAAGGTGAGAGCATCAGTGGCATTGACGTTGATAAAACTCTTGCTTCAGTACGCCGTGGGGATTCAGGTGGAGACATCTCTATCAGTGGCAACAAAAAGATTAAAACGCTGGAGAAGGAATTTGACACTGCATTTGGTCTCTATGTTCAAGTATGCTATACGGCAAAGGATGGACATCGTTATTACACCAGTGGCTCTGCAGACGAAATGACACTTGCTGCATTCAATAAGAAGTGCGAATCTGATGGATGTCAAAAAGGTGTGTGGAAATAATCCCTCTCACTAAAAAAACGATATGACAAAGAAATCATTAAAAGAGCTGGATATTGTTGGACTTGATAGCATCTTGTACTTATGGGGACAGGAAAAAAAAGTATTCCAAAGTGAGGCGCAATTTCAATTCAATCTCGCTTGGAGGCTTCAGGAGTTATATGATTGTGAAGCCAAACTTGAGGACCTGACTGTTGTTGTTACTCGCAAAAACAAATCCGACAAAGATTTGATGCAGAAAGTTTACACAGATATTGTCCTTTTGAAGGATGATTATTCTGTCGCAATTGAATTGAAATACAAAACAGCCACTTTGAATCACAAAGACATACTATTGTTTAAACATGGAGCCACAGATTTGGGGAGATACGACTTTTGGTGGGATGTCAACAGATTGGAATTGCTGGTAACTCCAACGAAAAAAGCCCCCAAAAACCTTAACGCCAAGAGTGAGGAAACCAATGTCTACCGTCATTGTACCAAAGGATTCGCTATACTGTTGACCAATGAAAATGATTACTGGAAAAAATCTTACAGGAAAGACACTATCGACAAGCAATTCTGTATTAGTGAGGCTGACGGGTGCTTGCTGAGCAAAACTTTGGACTGGAAGAAAGTGAACGGAGAGTATACTAAAACAATAAAAAATACCTCCCGTGCCCATAGCATCGTTCTCAATGAGGCCTATTCTTACCATTGGGAGTCGTATTGCGAACTGCCGACAGAAAAAAACAACATTTTCAAATATCTAATGATCGAAGTGCATTGATTATATGAGATTTGAGGCCATATCATCCGAAGCGGCTTTGGCTGCCAACGGCAAGATTATCAATGCCGCCACCCCGTGGCATCTTATCGTCGACACCGACGAAGAGACCATCACTGTACGTAAACGCAACCTAATTATGATTGGCGTGGACGAGGAGGTCCTGGTTTTCCGCTTCATCCGTCGCATCCGTATCGACTCCCATTTGATTGGAGCCGATATTGAAATCAAGGCTGTGGGTGGTACGGTAACAGCTTATTGCCTCAACAAAAGCGACTGCAGACGCATCAAGAAGATACTGATGGAATACAACGCTACAAAAAGGGGTAAAGGAATCATTTTTGAATAGAACAAATTTTTTATAAAATAAACCTTTTTTTATTCACCAATTAAAATGTTTTAATTATGGCAGAATTTAAATTAGATGGCCGCATGAAGGTCAAAAGTCTGAAGGAAAACTTCAACAAATGCTTCGGCGCAACTCTGCGCGTGTACACCACTCCTGCCTGCAAGCAGTTTGCCGACGACAACGCTACTCTTGCTAGTATCCGAGCAGAGGGTGCTAAAGGTGGTGAACTCACGGTAGGAGGAAACCTCCGCGTGGGCAACTTCGAGGACAAAATTAAGGAGATGTACGGTATCGGAGTGCAGGTTGCAAACAAGGATAACAGTAAGTTGGCCGACAACAGTATTACCCTTGTTTCAGCAGGCAAGTAATCTATCTGCTAACCAATCCAGTAGGTGGAAGACCACCTACTGGATTTTAACTGTTAAAGACAAAAAAATGAGTATAGAATACTATCGTAAACGACTTATTGACCTTCGGGCTCAGGTGGCCAAAGAACGAGAGTCCAAGAAAAAAGATAACGAGCGTTATGCCGGTTATGTAAAGAACGCCAGTTCTCCCAGTAGTAAAGCCAGTTACCGTAAGCAGAAAATTGACTGCGCTGCCAGGCACGACCGCCGTATTGAAAGTCTAAAAAGAGAAATAGAAAGTGCTAAAGCAAGTCTTGCTCGAGAACGAGCCAAAAGGAAGTAAAACATGAAGAGATTTCTTTTGAACGAGCGTGCCATGTTGTCTATTGTCCTTCTCAATGTGGCAGTTATCTTTTTGCAGGAATGTGGTGTGGAAAATGTCGTACTAAACACAATAGACGTTGTATGTACGATATTTTTTGTCATTGAGATGTTGGTTAAACAGTTCGCTTCGGGTATCAAAGGCTACTGGTGGGATGGATGGAATGTGTTAGATGGCTTGGTGACAATTATTTCATTGCCAGCATTATTGACGTACTTTATTCCATCTTTGTCCGATTATAGTTTTATTATTACCTTCCGTGCATTAAGAGTTTTCAAATTATTCCGTACTGCCAGACTTTTTCCAAATTTGAAGGAAATATGGGGTGGTTTCCGACTTGCATTGCGTCAATCGGCGGCTTTTCTACTTGGCTACTTTATAATCATTGTTGTGATAGCCATGTTTAACAGTGCTCTTTTTGGGAAAGCATCTCCTGAATATTTTGCCACACCATTAGACGGTATATATTCCATGTTCCAAATGTTCACCGTTGAAGGTTGGTATGAGATTCCTAACGCCGTAGTAGGTAATTTGGCTCCTATCTGGTTGCACGTTGTGCGTATCTATTTCTGCTTATTGCTTATTGGCGGAGGAATTATTGGCATGTCCCTTATTAATTCCATCTTTGTTGATGCTCTTGCTGCTGATAATAATGATGATGTGAAAGAAAAGCTTAACCGGTTGGAAAAGAAACTCGACACATTACAAAAATTATTAGAAAAAAAGAATCCCCAAATTCCCGATACACAGAAAACGCTAAGTAGATAGATTATCGACTTGGGGTTGTTTGTTGTATTATTCCGATAGGTATGTGTCAATTTGTTTTTCCAGTTCTGGCAAATCAAGAGTAAGAACCTCTTTCACCACTCCGAATTTCACCTGGAAATACTCATGAATGATATAGTTGCGCATGCCAATTATCATTTTCCACTGTGTCGCAGGATGGGCTGACCGAAATTCTTCTGTCAACATATTTGCTGCTTCTCCAATTATTTCAATATTCTTTACAACGGCATAGTAACGCATGTCATCGTTCTGTAAGGTGTCCACAGGAACACCTTACATGTAGCACTTTATCCGATCCAAGGCTTCCTTGATATGAAGCAACCGTTCTTTGTCACGCGCGTTTTCTCTCATAAATCAGTTTTTTATCACGGTTGGCAGTTCGTTCCGCAAAAGGCAACAATGCACCATCTTCGAACAGATCGATTTCACGATGAAGTATTTCCTCCAGATCGAGCATAATGGAGGCATACTTGAAAAGGCTCACTTTGGCATTCTCGCGGTCGAACTGAACTAACAGGTCAATATCGCTGTCCTCGCGCTCTTCGCCACGGGCGTATGAGCCAAAGACCCATGCTTTCAGCACCGGCTGGGTGGCGAAGTAGTCACAAATCTTTTTGTTGATGGCGGCATCCATTTCTTACTAGTTTTCAAAGTGTGAAAGTGCACAATAATTTCGGATTGGCTAAAAAAATCTATACATTATACAATAATATTGATTGGTTTACGTTTTAGGATTGACGTTTTACAAGTGACGTTTAAGAGTGAGAAATAAATAACAATAACACATACACAAAACAATGATTGACAAACTGCTTATGATTCAGGGCGATGCCACGGCACAGACTGTGCTGGACACGCTCGCCGAGACCAACGGCGCCGCTGCCACGGAACGCATCACGATGTGGGATATGGCGTTGAACGGAGGTTGGATTATGCTGGTATTGGCTCTGTTGCTGGTGCTGGCGCTGTACATTTTCATCGAGCGCTACATTACGCTCAACGGTGCCCTCAAGGGCGAGGCGGACAATGTGTTTATGAACAACATCCGCCAGTATGTGCACGAGGGCAATGTGGAAGCTGCCCGCAACCTGTCGAAGCAGACCCAGACGCCGCTGGGCCGCATGATTGAGAAAGGTTTTTCGCGTCTCGGCCGTCCGTTGCCCGACATCCAGGCTGCCATCGAGAACGAGGGCAAGCTTGAGGTGGCCAACCTCGAGAAGCGTGTGTCGCTGGTGGCCACGGTGGCCTCGCTGGGCCCGATGCTGGGTTTCCTCGGCACGGTGACGGGTATGATTACTGCTTTCCAGGATATGGCTCATGCCGGCAACAATATCGAAATCAGTGTGCTGGCCACGGGTATCTACCAGGCAATGGTGACTACCGTGGGCGGCTTGATTGTCGGTATTATTGCCTACTTCCTTTACAACTTGCTTGTTACCCGCATCAACAAGGTGGTGTTTGAACTCGAGGTGCGTGCCAACGAGTTTATGGACCTTCTGCACGAACCTGCATAATCCAGCGAAGCCATGATCCAGTTACAGAACAAAGTCAATATTGAAACGTCGTCGTCGTCGATGTCCGACTTGGTGTTCCTGCTGCTCATCTTCTTCATGATTACCTCGACTCTCATTAGCCCCAACGCAGTGAAACTGTTGCTGCCCGAGAGCACGAGCAAGACGATGGCCAAGCAGAATGTGACGGTGTATATCGACGATAACTACAATTTCTATGTCGGCGAGACGGCTGTTCCGGTTGCCGACCTGGAAAACCACATCGCCGCCGGTATTGAGCGCGGAGTGGAGGATGCGTGCGTGGTGCTGCGTGCCGACAAGACTGTCCCGGTGCAGTATGTGGTGAATGTGATTGACGCGGTGAACGAGATTAATGCCTCGTCGGGTACGAAACACAAAGTGATTCTGGCCACATCGCCAAAAAGCAATTAGCTATGAAGATAGACTTTAAAGAAAACCGTCCGAAGATAATCTCCGGAGCATTGACGGCGGTAATCATGCTGATTATAGTGGTGATATGCCTCGCTTTCGGCTACGACCCGCCCAATCCTCCCATACCCGAGGAAGGGGTGGAGGTGAACCTTGGCGACTCGGATTTCGGCTTGGGCGACAGCCCTATGCCGTCGAACGAGGAGGCCAGCTATGCCCCGCCGGCAGCCGAAAACCAGGTGGCCACGCAGCAGACTGAGCCCACGGTGAACCTGAATGCCTCGCGCAACCAGGGCAAGGTGACCAATCCAAACGCCACCGAGCAGCCCAAGGTGGAGAACAAGGAGCCCGAAATCAACCGTAATGCGCTGTTCACCGGCCGTCGCAACAACAATGGTGGCGGAGGCAGTCAGGGAGTGAACGAAGGCTCTGGAAACCAAGGCAATCCCAACGGCAATCCCAATTCTAACAGCTATGTGGGCAACGCCAGTAGCGGCAATGGCAGTTTCTCGCTGGCCGGCCGCAGTGCGGTGTCGCTGCCGTCGCCCTCTTATAATTCGAATAAGCAGGGAAAGATAGTGGTGCAGATATGGGTTGACCAGCAAGGCCGTGTGACGCGTGTAGAGGCTCCGGAGAAGGGGTCGACCATCACCGACGGCGCCATGGTGGAGCAGGCCAAGAAGGCCGCCCGGTTGGCCAGGTTCAACGCCTCGACCAATGCTCCCGAGGAGCAGAAGGGCACCATTACCTATATATTTAAGATTTAGACATGCGTTTGGATAAATATCTATGGGCCGTGCGCCTGTACAAGACACGCTCGTTGGCGGCAGATGCCTGTGCCAACGGGCGTGTTTGCATGGATGATGGACAGTCGGTGCGCGAACTGAAACCCTCGCACGATGTGAGGGTTGGCGAACGCTACCGGCTGAATATCGACCAGCTGCACAAGGAAATCGAAGTGTTGGCATTGCCGCCCAACAGGGTAGGGGCACCGCTGGTGCAGGGTTTTATGATTGACCGCACCCCCAAGGAGGAATACGAGCGTATACAGATGGCGCGTCAGTATGCCTTCGAGAAACGTGACCGAGGGGTGGGTCGTCCAACCAAACGAGAACGTCGTGAAATTGAGGAGTTTAAATACAGGTAGCTGTCGGTTTTTGGGAATTTTCCGAAAAAAATGAGAAATTTCCGAATAAAACTGCAAGAAAACAAATTCATCGTGTACTTAATTAACGAATCGAGCCAGTGGAAGACAAGCAAATAGTGGAAGCCGTCCTTGGGGGAGATACCCGGCGATATGCCGAGATAGTGCGGGAGTACCAGCAGAAAGTGGCTAACCTGACCTACAAATTGTGCGGCAACAAACTTGATGTCGAAGAGGTTACGCAGCAGGTGTTTGTCGAGTTGTATATGGCGCTGCCTCGCTTCCGCTTCGATTCGAAACTGAGTTCTTTCATATACCGTATCACCGTCAACGTGGTGTGCAAGATGATGAACCGCTCGAAACGGTTTGTCTCGGCCGATCAGCTGCAGGAGAACCGCCCGGAGCGGCCGTCGAGCGACCGAAATGCCGAGCAGCAGATTATCTACAACGAGCAGATGGAGCAACTTCGCACCGCCATAGGGAAGCTGAAGGATGAGCAGCGCACAGCGTTGGTGCTCTATACGTTCGAGGACTTCTCATACAACGAGATTGCCGAGGTGATGCAGTGTAGTTTGAGCAAAGTGGAAACGCTCATATTCAGAGCGAAGAAGAATTTGGCTAAAATGGTAAAACAATGACAATAGAGCAACAATTAGAGAACCTTTCGCGGCAGACCTGCCCCAAACAGGTGGATGTGGTCGACAGCGTGATGGAAGTGGTGAGCAAGAAGCCCTACCTGCAGCCTGTGCATCGTAACAGGCGTCAAGCATGGCGTATTGTTGCCACCACAGCTGCGGCTGTTGTGGTTGCATTGATAGTGAATGTCACCATGCTCTACACTCACAGCTACGACGATGAGGGTCTCGGCTTGATGATGGCTCAGGTAAACGATTGCAGTAGTTATCCGGCTTGGAACGCCGTGGAGGATGCAGCCGTTGACCCATTGGAATATGTATATGGATATTAATATTAGAGCTATGAATATTAAGAAATTTTTTGCTGTAGTATTGGTGGTTTCGTTATGTGGCTCCGTTATGGCCCAGACGAAGAAACTTGAACTTAAAGAGGGGAGAGGCAAACATCCGGAAATCACAGAGTTGGTGAAAGATCTCAGTTCCGTGCAGAAGCATAAGATTGAATCCATTACAAAAGAATCCAAGACGAAAATCGAGGGGCTCCGCAATCAGCAGAAGGCTGTTTGTGACAGTATTGGTATCATAATGGATAGACAAGGCGACCAATCGAAATTGTTGTTCCCTTTGTTTGACCGTGAGAGTGCTTTGCACAGCCGAATCTCACAGGAAATGTATAAAACCAAGCTGAAAATAGACGCGGTGCTTACCAAGGATCAGGCACGTGAACTAAAAAGTGCTATGTCGAAAAACAAGATGAGAAAAGGTCCCAAAAACCGTGGCAAATAACGGTAAGAACACTTAAAACAGACAGATTGTTCCTTCTTCAATGTTTTGATACAGAATATTTTGTTGATAAAAGCAATAATATTTTTAAATAATATTGCAGAGGATTGACATTTTATTTGTATCTTTGCATTTGTTTTTAAATGGTAAACAAAAAAGAAAAATAGATAAAAATGAAAGGTAAAACTATCATTCAGATTGTACTGGGCGTTGTTATTATCGCCCTGGCTGTTATTCTCTATAACAGTATTATGACGCCCGTGCGTTTCGAGAACGAGTACAACAAACGCCGCGATGCAAGTGCCGATAAACTGAAAGCCATCCGTACGCTGGAGGAGGCTTACAAACTGACCTACGGTAAATATACCGGCAGTTTCGACACGCTTTTCAATCGTCTAATGAACGAGGATAGCATGCGTGTTGTCAACAAGGTGATTAACTATGACGTGATTCCCGAGGATGTCGACATCAACGAGACTCCCGAAAGCGAAGCTGTAAAGAAAGGTTATATTACTCGTAAGGAGATTTTCATCAATCCTATTGCTAAACTGCGCGAGGATGGCAAACTGCCTATCATCGATGCAACAGGCCATACCCGTCAGCTTACTGACGAGGAGATAGCCAACCTGCGCTATGTTCCCTATCCTAAAGGAGAGAAGAACGAGTTTGATCTGCAGGCCGGTATGTTGGAGAAGAGCGGCTTCTGGGTGCCGGTCTTCGAGTGCAAGGTTCCGCTGAGCCAACTCCTGAGCGATATGGATCATCAGCTTGTGGTGAACAAGATTGCTGAAATCGAGAAGGTTTCTGGCCGTTATGCTGGATGGAAAGTCGGCGATATGACGCAGGCTGTCACCGATGGTAACTTTGAATAATGAATCAATATGTCGTATAGCTGCAAGACGAAGATAACCACCGCTAACAGTTTTGCTCCATACGAAAAGAAAATATCCATTTGTCTAACGCCAAATGGATTTTCTTTTTCGGAGGCAACAGTAAACGGTAAACTGCTTGCTTTTGGTGAGGCAGAGGGTTTACATGCGCAGACTATGACTGGTGTTGTTGCCGATGTCAAGGCATTCTTTTCCTCGTTCGGTATCCAACCTTTTGGCTACAGCGTATTGGAACTGATTGCTGTCAGCAATGAGAGTGTTTGGGTTCCTGATGAACTTTACCTTGCAGGTAACAATCGGCAGTATTTGCGTTTGGTCGGTGGCAAAAGTGCTACAACCATCGCCACCACGTGCAAGTCCATTGGATCGACGGCTGTCTATGGAGTCAATGATATGTTGACTACCGCTTTCAAGGTGGCCCTTCCTGGTTTGGTGTTGATGAATCAGCATGTAAAGCTCACTTCTGCAGAGTTGTGCCGTCGCAGTTCCAACCATCCCGTGGTGCTGCTGTATCGTCGTAATGGCTATATTGATATTGCCGCTTACCGCGAAGGACGCTACCGTTACAGCAATTCCTTGCCTGTGTCGAACGACAAGGATGCTCTCTTCCATACCCTCGAAATGGTGAAACTGTACGATATGGAGGATCCAGCCACCGAGATGCTTCTCTGTGGCGATGTTGACAGGGAAAGCTTTGCCATGTTCCGTCCCTATTTCCCCAAGATTACATTATTCTCTGGATTTTTCACAGCCGATAGTGCGTTTGCCAAGTTGCACACCTATCGGTATGTGTATGTTTTGATTTAAACCTTCTGCGCATGCGTATCATAGCAGGAACTCTCCGAGGACGCCGCCTCAATCCGCCACAAGGGCTACCGGTTCGACCGACAACCGACATGGCACGTGAAAGTCTTTTCAATATTTTTAATAATTATGTCGATTATGAAGACTGCAGGGTTATGGATCTTTTTGCCGGTACAGGTGCGGTGTCGCTTGAGTTTGTTTCGCGCGGTGCCAAGGAGGTGACTTCGGTCGAGATAAACAATCAATGCACCGAATTCATCAAGGCTACGGCCATGCAGTTCGGCATTCGCAACTTGCATGTGGTACGTGCCGACGTGTTTGACCTGCTTAAGCGTGCCAACCGCCGCTTCGATATCATTTTTGCCGATCCGCCTTATGCCATCGAGAATCTGGCTTCATTACCCGACTTGGTATTTGAGAAGCAAGTACTCACCAATGATGGTATTTTTGTACTTGAGCATCCTCGCGAATATTCTTTCGAGGAGCATCCTCATTTCTGGCAGCATCGTGCCTATGGCAAAGTCAATTTCACTTTTTTTGCAAATAAAATAGAAGAATAATAAGATGAAAGCAGTTGTAAAAACCAATTTCCAGTTCCCCAAACAGAAAAGCCTCTACGTGGGCAAGGTTCGCGATGTATATAACATCGACGATAAGTATATGGCCATGGTGGTCAGCGACCGCATCTCGGCCTTCGATGTTGTGTTGCCTAAGGGTATCCCCTACAAAGGTCAGGTGCTCAACCAGATAGCAGCCAAATTCCTTGATGCCACTGCCGACATTCTGCCCAACTGGAAACTTGCCACTCCCGACCCCATGGTTACCGTTGGTCTCAAATGTGAAGGTTTCCGTGTCGAGATGATTGTCCGTGGTTACCTTGCCGGTAGCGCATGGCGTGAATACAAAGCAGGTGCACGCACACTCTGCGGTGTGCCGCTGCCTGAAGGTATGGTTGAGAACCAGAAGTTCCCCTCGCCCATCGTCACACCGACCACCAAGGCCGACGAAGGTCACGACGAGAACATCAGCCGCGAGGAAATTATCCGTACTGGCCTCGTCAGCAAGGAGGACTACGACCAGTTGGAGAAGTATGCAATCGCACTCTTCCAGCGTGGCACAGAGATTGCTGCCCAGAAAGGACTTATCCTTGTCGATACCAAGTATGAGTTTGGCAAGCGCGATGGCAAGATTTATCTTATCGACGAAATCCATACGCCCGACAGCAGCCGCTATTTCTATGCTGAGGGTTACGAAGAGCGTCTTGCCAAAGGCGAACATCAGCGTCAGCTGAGTAAGGAGTTCGTCCGCGAGTGGTTGATGGACAACGGTTTCCAAGGAAAAGAAGGCCAGCAGGTGCCCGAAATGACCGACGAGATTGTCAACAGCATCAGTGACCGCTACATTGAACTGTACGAGCACATCACCGGCGAGCGCTTCCTGAAAGCCGACGACTGTGCCGATGTGGCCGCCCGCATCGAGAAGAATGTCACCGACTACTTGGCCACGCTCTAATGGAAATTGAGCGTAAATACCTTGTAGACAGTATTCCTGCTAATCTTGCCAACTATGAAAGTGTAGAAATTGAGCAAGGTTATCTATGCACATCGCCCACCCTGCGAATCCGCAGGATGGGCGATTCTTTTATTCTTACGGTCAAAGAACACCTCGTCACCTCTTCATCGGCCATTCACAACCGCGAGGAGGAGTTCGCACTGTCTGCCGATGCATACATCCGGTTGAAAAACAAATGTGAAGGGCGTATGGTGTGTAAGACAAGGTATAAAATACCGCTTGTAGACGGATTGATTGCCGAACTCGATATTTTCCATGCCGAACATGATGGGTTGCGCCTTGTCGAGGTCGAATTTCCCAATACTGCTGTTGCAGATGCTTTTGTGCCACCCTCGTGGTTCGGCCCCGATGTTAGCTCCGACCCTCATTATCGCAACAGTTATCTTGCATTCAACTAACGATGAAGAAGATTCCACATACTTTTACGATAGTTTTCGCCCTTATCGTGTTGTCGGCCATCCTTACTTGGTTTGTACCGGCAGGGGAGTACCTGCGTCAGACGGTCGATGGCCGTGAGGTGGTGGTCAGCGACTCGTTTCACCGTGTCGATGCCGCGCCCCAGAATTGGCAGATATTCTCTGCCTTGTTCAACGGTTTCGTCGACAAGGCCGATATCATTATTTTCATCCTCATGGTCGGCGGCGCTTTCTGGATATTGAACAACAGCCACGCCATCGACGTGGGGGTGGTGGCTTTCCTGCGTAGGGTACAACGGCTTAGCAAATACAAGTTGATACGAAAATTGGGTGTGGAAAACATAATCATTACGCTTGTCATGATTATGTTCAGCCTTTTTGGGGCCATCTTCGGCATGAGCGAGGAGACTATCGCCTTCGTGGTTGTTTTCATACCGCTGGCCATCCAGATGGGCTACGACTCCATCGTCGGCGTTTGCATGTGCTATGTTGCCGCCCATGTCGGTTTTGCAGGTGCCATGCTCAACCCCTTCACTATAGGCATCGCGCAAGGCATTGCAGGCTTGCCTCTTTTTTCGGGTTTGGAATACCGTCTCTTCTGTTGGATTGTGTTGACTATCATTGGTATTGCCTTTGTGCTGTGGTATGCCGCCCGTGTCAAGGTCAAGCCCGAGCGCAGTCCGGTTTACAAACTTGACGAATACTGGCGTAGCCGCGTCGAATCTTCCGGACAATCAACCCTTTCCGTCCGGCAAATTCTCATCCTCGTTCTGCTTCTTGTCACCATTGTCGCCCTCGTCGTAGGGGTGCTTTCTTATGGATGGTATATTGCCGAGATTTCGGCCCTGTTCCTTGCTATGGGTATCGTTGCCGGAATCATCGACCGCCAGTCGGCCGACAATATTGCCAAGCTCTTCCTGGCAGGTTGCAAGGACATTCTTTCCGCCGCACTCGTGGTGGGATTGGCATCGGGAATCATTTTTATTTTGAAGGACGGCCATATCATCGACACCATGCTCTATGGCTTGACGCGCAGTTTGGCCAAGATGGGCGAGGTGGCCTCGCTCGGCGTGATGTATGTGTTCCAAACTGCCCTCAACATAGTGATGCCCAGCGGCTCGGCCAAAGCGGCCCTCACCATGCCCATCATGACCCAGTTTGCCGACCTTATCAATGTGTCGCGTCAGACCACTGTGCTGGCCTTCCAGTTTGGCGACGGTTTCACCAACATGCTCACGCCCACCAGCGGTGTACTCATCGGTGTGCTCGGCATGGCCCGCATCCCCTATGGTACTTGGCTCCGTTGGGTGTGGAAGTTCATTCTCGCGCTTATTTTCATCGGTTTCATTTTAATGTTGCCCACATTATGGTTAGACCTTCCTGGATTTTGATTTTCATGCTGCTGTTGTCACCTGCATTGCAGGCCCAGGACAGCACCTACGCGCGGCGAATCATACGCGACCTGAGCAGCGAGGAGATGTTCGGTCGTGGCATGCAGCATAGGGGAGACTCCATCGCTGCCGATTACCTCCGTGCCGAGATGATGGCCAACGGAGTGAAACCGCTCTGCAAGAACTACTACCAGTACTTCCGCTTCCCGCAGACGCGTTCCAAGCCACCGATAGTCCGTGCAGGCTACCAGTCGCAGAACGTATGCGGCTACATTCCCGGCGAGGTCGACACCATGATTGTTTTCACCGCTCACTATGAGCACCTTGGCATGAACGGCGACACCATCTTCTATGGTGCCCACGACAATGCCAGCGGCACCGCCGCCGTAATGGACCTTGCCCGCATGGCCAACCTTCACCGAGGTCACTACACCTATGTATTTCTGCTTTTCGGCGGCGAGGAATCAGGACTTATCGGCTCACGCCACTTTGTCGACAATCCTTTGATCAACCTTTCCAAGGTAAAGCTCCTTATCAATATCGACCTTTTCTGTGGTGGCGACGAAGGCTTCATGGTTGTAAACGCCAACAGCCGCGAAACCTCGCCCTTTGTCGACCTGTTGCAGCACATCAACGACGAGCGCAGTCTCGCCGCCAAGATTGCCCGACGCGACAATGCCGCCAACAGCGACCACTACTTTTTCACGCCCCACTGCCCCGCCGTTTTCATCTATACCCTCGGCGGCCCCTTCGGCGGCTACCACAGCCCGACCGACACCTGCGAAGGTTGCGGCCTCGGCAACTACCACAATTTCATGATGCTGCTCCGTATCTTCCTTGAGCAGATGTAACGCGCTGTCCCTCATTCTATTGTTATGCCGTTGTTCGATAGTTGTTCAGTAGTTGTTCAGTCAAACACTGAACAACTACTGAACAACTACTGAAGAACGACTGAAAAAGGAGAGAGGTGAATGGTGACATGAAAGAATGTTTGGCTGCGCACAATAATACGTCCGGTTCTTCGTTATTTTATTAAACAGAACCGATAAAGATGAATACGACAATTACCCTTTCCCGCGACGATAGGTTCCTGAGGCGTTTTCTCACCAAGGAGCGCGTAGGATACCTCACCAGCGACGAGGTGGAACAACTGCGTCAGGCTGCCAAGGATGGCGATGCTTACGCCCAGTACGGCTACGGCCGTTGGCTCTATTATCTCAATCCGTATGAGGGTGCTGTGCGCGAAGCCGAGACCCTCTTCTATAACGCGAAGGAGGCTGTTCCCGACAGCCTCGCGGCCTACGCGCACATGCTGCGTTACGGCGAGACGGAGGTTACCCACCCCCCTCTCATGGACATAGAGGAGAGCCAGAAGCTCCTCGCCGAAGCCATCTGTCGGGGCAGCGAATTTGCCGTCATGCAGCAAGCCCGTCAGCGCATGTACGGCCAATTCTGTGAAGCAGCGCCTCAGCAGGTGATAGCGGAAATTGAACAGCGGCTGGAAGCACAACCCGATGGAGACCCCCTGTGGATCACCTTGCTGGCTTTCGCCTACGAGCGACAAGGAGAAACCGATAAAGCCATCGAGCTGTACGAGAAGGCTATCAGCCTCGGCGAGGTGGAAGACTACGGCTACCTGGCCATCATCTACAAAGAGCGGGGCAATGAAGCCCTCTTTGATGAGTATATGGAGGAGGGCTGCGGGAAAGGCTCTACCTTCTGTTGTCTCTATCAGGCCGACACTGATGTCGCCGTATACGACGAACTCGCCGCGGAGGAGCAGCAACAACTGCACCAGGCCGTCGCCCGCCGCCTGAACCGGGGCCTGAACCGCGGCGACGGCACCTGCGCCTATTTCCTCTGGCTTAATCACTACTATGGCTGTCTGGGGTTCGAGAAAGACGAGGAGAAAGCCTTCGCCTATCTGAAGCGCGGCGTGGAACTGGCCGACAGTACCAGTATCTCGCAGTGGCTGATAGAGGATGGCAATGATTCTCTGCCCTCTTCCATGGCGATGACTCCTTTCGAGAGGGATCTGCTGCGTCTCCGTGCCGCCCGCTTTATCCCCAACGACGAGGATGCCCTGCGGGAGCTGCAGAAAGCCGACGACCCGGCTTTCCTCCTGCAATACAAGGAGGAGCTGGAGAAATACTGGCAACCGAGATTTCCACTCTCCACTCCCCCCGCTGAACCCGCCAAGACTCCCATCGACCCGATGGTCATCATCATCTGGCCGACAGGGCACCTGGAAGTCGTCAAGGCGGATGTCTACGAGATGAAGTCGCGCCGCGAGATGGCACAGGAGATTATCGGTGCCGAGGGACTCGATGCCGTGTACTATTCGCCCTTGCTGCAGGAGGTGGCCAAGGCGGCGGAACTGGACTTGAACTTGGCCATGTTCGTCGACCGTGATGCCTATGCTAAGGACCTTGATGACAACGCCATCGGTACTATGCTCTACGGACAGGGGATGGAAATCCGCGGCCCCATCATCATCACCCAGTGCGACCCCGTCCACGACTGCCATAGCTTCAAGACCCTTGAGGATATTGTGCGTACCTACAACGAGATTAACAACCACTGTGGAGGGCTTCTCATCATCAAAGACGAAGACGATGGGAGATATGATGCGTATGCTTGAAATGTAAAAAAAAAACGACGATGATGAATACTGCCGACAAGATCATTGCCCTCGTGGACGAGATGCGGGAGAACTCACGGGAGCAAAGCATGTGGAAAAATATCCCGCTGGCCAAGGAGTGCATCCAGCTGCTTCGCGCCCTTGACGACCCCGAGGAGGACTCCCACGGCAAGGCCTTGGCCTGCAATGCCATCTGCGAACAGCTGCCAGAATACGACATGCCCCGTTTCGTGCTGGACATCCTGCACTATGAGCGGGAACTGCTGGTGGAGGCCGAGAAAGAGGGTTGTGGAGACCCCGAGGCCCTCGAGGCGGTAGACATCGACATCCAGCGGCTCAACGATTATACCGATACCCAGAATGTCGGCACCCGGGAGTTCCGGAAGAAGTACGACCGCATGCTCGATTTCGACCCCGTGGAGCGCACCCCCCGGTGGGAGGAACTCTACTGCGAGGTGGAAGAGGAGTGTGACCGCCAGCTCGGCGATACCCCGAAGGGAATGGGCTTCTGCTTTGCCTATTGGAGCGTTCGCCGTGATGTTCTTGCCAAGCGTGGTATCATGTGGCAGTCACCCGCTGCCATGAATCCCCATGTGATGTTCGATTAATATAGATACAACAAGAATAATATGGCAATGAATTGGAACGACTACGAACTGGTCCTCACGGCCTCCGACAGCAAAGAATGTGAGGTTACGGGGCGTGACATGGGAGGCGATTCGGAACACGTATGCCCCATAGGCAAGATGGAGAAGGACCAATGGGTAGAATGGACTCCGGAATATGGTGGATTTGACACCGTGAAGGTCACCTTCCTCGGGACAGACAGCGAGTCCGTCCTGTTGAACATTTATAAGAGCTACAATCGCCGCGTTGCGCTTAAGCCCGGCGAGGAGTGGAAAGACAATTGGTGCTCGGGCGAGTGGAGCTACCATGTGAAGATTTGGCTCCGCGAGAAAGAGGATGCAGGAAAGCCCTTTTTCGTCCACACCTTCACTGACGACGGCGTGACTTCCGACTATGCCGATGCCAAGGAGGCCTACGAAAACAGATAACCACAAACGACTATGGAAAAGGAAAGAAAAATCATCCAATTGCGCTACACCGGTGAGGTGGATGCCGAGGGGCTTCCCCATGGGAAGGGCGAACTTCACTATATCGTGGAGAGCCGTCCTGACGACTCTTTTGAGAGAAAGGGTGAGTTGCGCTATGTGGGGGAGTTCGTCCACGGCCTCCGACACGGCGACGGCGACCTTCACTCGTTGGGGTTGATGAACAACCCCGTGAGTGAATACGAGTGGTATTCCGAAGGCGACTACGACGGCTGTGGTCGCTTAGTGCGTCCCGCTAACGCACCGGGCACCTGGCAGCGCACCGTCAAGTGCTGGTATCCCGCTTTCGAGGGCACCTGGCAGGACGACATGCCCCTCAAGTCGCGCTGGAGCGACGGTTCCATCGACGACATCTCGAAAGCCCACTGGAAGGACATCCGCAGGACATCCCGCGAGGCACTTAAGGAATTGAAAATTGAGAATTCGTGATTAAGATAACCACACACCCTGCCGACAATCCCCTCTTCGGCCAGAGCAAATGGTGGGGACAGCCGGACATGCCCGAGGCACTCGAGTACCCCGAGCTCACGCTGGTCGACGACGATGGTGAGGAATATCAGGACCCGCTGACCTTCGTCTGCCAGTTGCGTTGCGAGGAACTTGCTGCCCTCGACCCCGAGGGAATGCTACCCCATGAGGGGATGCTATGGTTCTTTGCCGCCCTCGACTATTTCTTGGGGGATATGGACACTCCCGCCTATCCCGGTATGGGACCATGGTTGCAGAAGTACTTCCGTGTGTTCTATTCTCCCACTTGCGACGACCTCCACACCCATAGCATCGTCTACGACGACGGAACGCCTGTAGGTCTGCCCGCAGAATCCATCATCTTCTCGCCCTGCGATGAGTCCGGCGACGGCATCCGTCTCCTGGGCGACCCTTATATCGAAGAGGTCAGGGAAGAGATGCCCGGCAGGATGTCATTGCTGCAGATCGATGAGGACGACCGATGGAACCTTGTCTTCCATGACTGCGGGACGCTCAACTACCTCATCGCCCCCGACGACCTTCGCAACCGGCGGTGGGATAAGGTTGACTGCTATCTCTTCTCTTTCTGATATCAATTAAGACGGAAGTAGCGTAGTTGCTGCACCGACGTGCCTTCGGGGGCTTGGAAACCCTCAGGGAGCGGGATAAGTAGCGATTTGGCGGTCGACGGAATTCCATCGACCGTTGTGGCATTATCTAACAGACTTTGAATCATGTCGTTCTCCATTGTCTTTATCTCGACAATCTCCGAAGCCTGGTTGCGGCATTGGGAGATGGCTTTGGGGCCAAGTTTGATGTACTTGCTGAAAGTGAACATCTTTTCGCCCAGTGACGGCACCGAGAGGGTAGCTGAGGGCAGATAGAGGTCGGCATCAACAATCTTCAGTTTCAATGTCTTCTCCATCTGCTTTACCTTCTCGTTGGCTTGGATGACATCTTGGAAGTTCAGTTTGTTTCCCGCGGCATCAACCAAGGAGACAACCTTGTATATCGAGCCGTCGAGGGAGGTGACGTAGGCCTCGGACATCTTGTAACTGACGGCCGACTTGGCAATCATCTCCTGTGTGTAGTCCCACACGGCGGTGACGGCCTTGAGGTAATTGTCCATCTCTTTGACACCGCTCATAGATTTGCATTCCCAGGTTACGGCTTCCTTTCCTTTGTCTTTCTTCTTGCTTTTCTCTTTCTTGCCCTTCTTGTCCTTCTTGTCCTTGGTTTCTTTAGCCTCCTTGGTGGGTGCCTGCTGAGTCTCTTTCACCCCCTGCGGCTTTTTCTGTTGTCCAGTGGCGGACTGTTTTTTGTCGGAGGAGGCCGACTCTGTTTTTGGTAGAGACTCGGGGGTCTGGGGAAGTTTCTGTTTGTCGACAAACATGTTGTATAGCACATACTGGCCGGAGCGGACGCTGCCGCATTCAAGCCAGAACATCAGCTGGGTGCACTTGTTGATGGGTACGGTGTAGGTAGTGGGTTCCATCTTGTCAGTGAGCATGATTTCGGCCACTTTCACCTGGTCGGCGAAGACATCCAGCTTGACTGGCGGTGCCTGTTTCACGCCACCAATCATCTCGTCGAAGGGGTCAATATATTCGCTCTTATTGGCGACGGTGAAGGTGACGCTCTCGTACTCGCCGTATGGGTTGAAGGCGGCTGCCGACGACTGTCCGCCGCCGTCGTTCACAAGCGAGAGGACCCCCATGCCGCCTGCCAGTCCGCCGACACCGGCAGTGACTCCAGTGAAAGCACTGACGTTGCTGCTGCTGATGGCACCGCCCGCCGAGGTGAGGAACATGAAGAGCGCCTGGCTCAAGGTGACATCCTCAAATCCCAACGGGATATTGGTCTCCAGCATGATGCCTTTGTAAATCTTAGTGCCGTCTTTCATGTGGAAGAACTCGCGCTGCGAGGTGCCGTTCTTGAAGCAGTCGTTGAAGTCGAAGTTGGTGAGCGAACTGAGGAAACGCCCCACATAGTGGAAGTAAGGACGCTCGCAGAGGTCGATGAGGTCGGCATGGTCGGGGCATTCAGGCTTCTGGTGAACGAAGAGCTTGTTTTCCACGGGTTTGCCGCGGTAGAGGACGGCATCGGCGATGCCGAAATAGACCTGCTTGCGGGCCTGCTGGCCGTTGCCGGGCTTGACGAACTTGAGGATGCGGCACTTGTTGAGCGGGAGCTCGAACTTCTGGTTGGGCCAGGTGGCGTGGATGGTTGTCTCGAGGATGAGTTTGTCGTCGGCATAGACCCGGAGGATGTCGTCGTCGAGGACGCGGTGCTCCGTGAGGCAGCCGGCGGTGAAGGTAATATAGTCATACTCACCCGCTAGGTCGAAGGCGGCGTAGGAGTCGATATTGTCGTCGAAAAGGGTGGCACCCGTGGTGAGGATGAAGCCTTCCCAGAAATGTTCGCCGCCCATGGAGAAGGTGTAGTGGCGCGAAGCTCCGTCGAAGTAAGTCTTGTTGTGTGCCGAGACACCGCGGACAGAGTAGGGCGGGATGTTCTTGCACATGCGGCAGATGTCGGGCAATTGTGAAAGGCGCTCCTGCGAACCGTTGATGACCCCCGGGGTGGGGACGGAGGGGTCGCCCGCAAAATGGGCGAAGATGTTGACCAACCCCCAGGTGAGGCCGCCCTGAAAGTCGCTTTCCTCGCCGACGCTGTGGAACGACAGCTGGTTGACTCCCTTGACATCGAGGACCACCTGCTCGGCGAGGTCTTTCTGCGTAACGCGGTGCTCATAGATAATCTTGCCGTCGGCCTTGACGGTAATCCAGCCGCTGGCGTTGCTGCTCTGGTTGTCGCGCGGACCGATGATGAAAGAGACCTTGTCGTACTTCTTCTGCAGCCAGAAGTAGCACCAGGCGTAGCACTCGCCCAGCAGCTGCTGTGTAGCGGTGAACTGCAGGCCCGAGGTGTATTCCACTCGGTTGATGCTGATGCTCTTCACCTTCTCGCCGTAGCCATCCTCTCTGTCGGTGATGGGGTGGATATAGCCGCTCTGGCGGAAGTAGTAGGGCCAGAGGGTCTTGACCAGCTCCACCTTGCCGGCAGGCAGTTTCTGCGGATTGGTGGCGGGAGTGGGTTTCTGTCCGGCTTTCCACAGGTTTACGGCGCCGAAGGCGATATCGGTCGTGCCACGAATCACCTCGAAGCGCAACACCTTGACACCCTTCACGTCGAGTACCACCTCGCGCGGGGCATCGTGGGTCCACACCACCTCGTCGAGGAGTGTCTCGTCGTCGCCTGTTACCGTGATGATGACATTCTTATCGTCGCTGTTGCTGTTGGGACCGTTGTGCCAATGACCCGTACCCCAATACTCTCCACCATAGGGACCCATGACAAAGCTGATCTTGTTGTAGGCGCCGTTCAGGTTGAACTCGGCGTAGCCGCCGGGATCGCTGGCGCTGATAAGGCCGCCCTGGCCGGTGCTGAGTTTGAATCCGCCACTATAGCCCCAAAGGGCGATACAGAAAGGATTGTCCTTGGTGGTCCAGTAGGCACACCGTTTCTCCTTGACGGGCTTCATGGTCTCGACCATCTTCACTTGTGCCGACACGATGCCCATACCGAGCACGACCATTGCCAGCATGATAAGAGTCCTTTTCATAGCGTCATTGTTTGATGTGGAATACGGTTATTTATGAGTGCAAATATACATAAAATATCTGATACTGAAACACTTTTAAGAAAGATTGTTTATAAAAATAAATAAATCAATGATATATGAGATTCGTTTTTATAATGGAATACTTTATAGAATATACTGTTTTGTCCCTCATGCCGTTGTTTGATAGTTGTTCGATTGTTGTTTGATAGTTGTTCGATTATTAATCGAACAACGACTGAAGAACGACTGAAGAACGACAGAACAACGGTATGGGAAGGTGTTGAAAATCAGTCGTCTATTTTTTTGCTTGTTTTTGTGACAAATGTTTCGTATTTTTGCACTTGTTTTAAATACTAAAGATTATGAGACTTAAATCATTACTTTTTGTTTTTGTTGCACTGGTAATCAGCAATTTTGCTGCAGCCTAGACTGTACAGAACCCTACGGTTACGGCGGCTATCTATCAAAAGTACGACCACACACCGACTTACCCGGGATTTGACACGGTCGTTTCACCATCGAACCCGACGATTGCACTTTCGTCCAGCACGTTTGTCCCTGTGGGATACTTTAATGGTTACTATGATGTGGAACAGATTCCGTATTCGCCGGTGGACTCTTCGTTTCAGGCTGGCGAGGTGGCCTTAATGTCGTCATATGATGACAAGTTTTCTGCAGCCTATGCGATAGGTTTTCCGTTTTATTTCTTTGGTATAGAAAAGGATACGTTTGTGATTGGTGGCAATGGGTTGGTTACGTTCAATGCTGCAGCTGCCAACCAGATGTGTTTTTACAATTACACAAATGCGAATAACAACAGTATTCCGTGGGGTTCGGATGTGTCGCTTGGTTATGGAGATGTAACTGATTATCATCGGGATGCTATTTATGGCGTTCTTGAAGACTTGGATGCCGGGCAGGGGTACAATCCATATTATTATTCTATAGTCGGAACATATCCGAACCGCAGGGTAATAGTTAATTTCTACAATATTCCCCGATATCCTTATTCTACAAACCCAAATAACCGTACTACGAGCCAGATAGTGTGTTATGAGGCTTCGAATATTGTGGAGGTTCATGTGAAGAAGAGGAGTCTTTCGAGCATGAATACAGGGTGGGGTGCATATGGTATAGTGGGAATACAGAATGCGACTGGTGAGGCTCAGGAGAACGGCGCACCTGCGGCTTTCTGGCCGGAAGGTTACAATCCAACGACACAGGCGTTCGACAATACGTCTTTCCGCTTTACGCCACAGGGTGAGACACAGGCGACCTCAAGGTGGTATCGCTTGATGGATGAAGGAGGGGAGCCTGAGTTGGTGGGAGAGGAGCAGAGTGTCAGTGTGAGCCCGACTGTTGACAGTCGTTATGTGCATGAATTTAGTTATATGGACCAAAGCGGCACGTTGAATTCGCTATATGACACTGTTAGTATCGGTTATATCACTAATCCTATTGATGATGATACCGTCGGGGTGAACGATGTGCAGACGGTGGTGGATGTGAAAATGTATGCCGCGGACGGGCAGATTGTTGTGGAGGGCAGCGATGGTATGGCGGTGACGCTGTATGATGCCGTAGGCCGACTGCTTGCCACGCGCAACGACGGCTTGTCGATGCAGCGTTTCAATGTGCCAACATCTGGAGCCTATATGGTCAAGGTTGGCAAATATCCTGCCCGGCGTGTGGTGGTGGTGAAGTGAAGGTGGGACAAATACGATTGAAAAAAAGAACGTCCTCGGGATTTCCGAGGACGTTCTTTTTAAATTAAGCAGATTTGCGTTACTCAGCCCAGACGGCCTGCAGGTTGCGGTCGCCGTAGGCATCGTCAATCTTGCTGATAGTGGGCCAGTACTTCTCACAGTGGGGCTGCGGGAAGGCGGCTTTCTGACGGCTGTAGGGGAGGGTCCACTCGTCGGCGCAGACCACCTGCATGGTGTGGGGTGCGTTGGCGATGGGGTTGTTCTTCTCGTCCGACTTGCCGGTCATGATGTCGTCGATTTCCTGGCGGATGGCGATCATGGCATCGCAGAAGCGGTCCATTTCGCTGAGCGGTTCGCTCTCGGTGGGTTCGACCATGAGGGTGTTGTGCACCGGGAAGGCGACGGTGGGGGCATGGAAGCCGTAGTCCATCAGACGTTTGGCGATGTCGCCGACACCGACCTTGAGGCTGAACTCGTTGAAGTCGACAATCATCTCGTGGCCGCACATGCCGTTGCGGTTGGTGTAGAGAATCTTGTAGTACTTCTGCAAGCGGGCGCGCAGGTAGTTGGCGTTGAGGATGGCGTGTTTGGTGACTTCCGTGAGGCCTTCGCCGCCGAGCATCAGCAGGTAGCCGTAGGTGATGGGCAGGAGGTAGGCGCTGCCGTAAGGAGCAGCGGCCATAGTGTTACCTTGCTTGCCACCGACCTCGACCACGGGATGGGTGGGCAGGAAGTCGACGAGCTTCTGGCTGACGGCAATGGGGCCGACACCGGGGCCGCCGCCGCCGTGAGGCATGGCAAAGGTCTTGTGCAGGTTGAGGTGGCACACGTCGGCACCCATGTGGCCGGGGCTGGTGAGGCCAACCTGGGCATTCATATTGGCACCGTCCATGTAGACGAGGGCACCCATGGAGTGGATAATGTCGATAATCTCGAGGATGCCTTCTTCGAATGCACCGTGGGTCGAGGGATAGGTAATCATCAAGCAGCTGAGGGTATCCTTGTACTGCTCGGCTTTGGCACGCAGGTCGTCGATGTCGACATCACCCTTGTCGTTGCATTTCACGACGACAACCACCATGCCGGCTTTGGCGGCGGAGGCGGGGTTGGTGCCGTGGGCGGAGGCGGGGATGAGGCAGACGTTGCGCTGTCCCTGACCGTTGGCGATGTGGTAGTTGCGGATGACGGTGAGGCCGCTGTATTCGCCGTAGGCACCCGAGTTGGGCTGCAGGCTGACACCGGCGAAACCAGTGATGACGGCAAGGCGACGCTCGATGTCCTTAATCATCTCGATGTAGCCCTCGGCCTGATCGGCAGGAACGAAGGGATGCATGCCGGCGAACTTACTCCAGGAAAGGGGCATCATTTCGGCGGCAGCATTGAGCTTCATGGTGCAGGAGCCCAGCGGAATCATAGCACGGTTGAGGCTGAGGTCTTTCTCCTCGAGCATTTTGATGTAGCGCATCATCGAGGTCTCGTCGTGGAAGCGGTTGAAAATCTTCTGAGTGAGGAATGCACTGGTACGTTTCAGCTCGGCGGGGATGGCCTCGTCGGCGAATTTGCAGCAGCAACCTTTGCACTCCAGCGGCTGGGCGTTTTTGCCGGCAGCCTCGGCGAGGCAAGCCACGATGGCGTCGAGGTCGGCTTTCTCGGTGGTTTCGTCGATGCTGATGCCGATGCACTCGTCACAGATATAACGGAAGTTAATTTCGTGTTTCAGGGCCACTTCGCGCACCTTGGCGGTGGGCACGGGGCACTGGAGGGCGAGAGTGTCGAAGTAGACCTTGTTCCACTGCTTGTAGCCGTATTGTTCGAGCTCCATGGCCAGACGATGGGCGCGGGCGCAGATGCGGGTGGCAATCTCGCGGATGCCTTCGGGACCGTGCCAGATAGCATAGAAACCGCTCATGTTGGCCACGAGGGCGGCGGAGGTGCAGATATTCGAGGTGGCTTTGTCGCGCTTGATGTGCTGCTCACGCATACCGAGGGCCATACGGAGGGCTGGGTTGCCCTTGGCATCGACGCTCCAGCCGATGATACGGCCAGGGAAAAGGCGTTTGAAGGCATCGGTGAAGGCGAAGAAGCCTGCGTGCGGACCGCCAAAGCCCATCGGCAATCCAAAGCGCTGGGCGTTGCCTACGGCGCAGTCGGCACCCATCTCGCCGGGAGTTTTCATCAGTGCCAAAGCCATGAGATCGGTGGCCATGCAGACAAAGATGCCCTTCTCGTGGCACTTGGCGATGAAGGAGGTCCAATCCTGAGCCTCGCCGAACTGGTTGGGATACTGCACGAAGGCGGCGAAGTAGCTGCCATCGAGTTCGGTCTGGGCGGCTTTGCCGGTGACAATCTCGATACCGCGCGGAGCGGCGTTGGTCTTCATCACGGCTAATGTCTGGGGCAGGATGCCTTCGTCGACAAACACTTTGCAGATACCGTCCTTGACGGCCTGACGCGAACGGCTGTTGAAGAACATGATCATGGCCTCACCGGCGGCGGTGGCTTCGTCAAGCAGACAGGCGTTGCTCAGCGGCATGCCGGTCATGCTGGCAATCATGGTCTGGTAGTTCATCAGTGCTTCAAGACGTCCCTGCGAAATCTCGGTCTGGTAGGGAGTGTAGCTGGTGTACCAACCGGGGTTTTCGAACACGTTGCGCATGATGACGGCAGGAGTCACTGTGCCGTAGTAGCCCATACCGATATAGCTTTTGTACATCTTGTTTTTCTGGGCCAATGAGCGTACATGATTGAGGAATTGATACTCGCTCATGCCTTCGGGTAGAGGCATGGGCTCTTTGAGCCGGATGGCAGCGGGAACTGCCTTCTCGATAAGTTCGTCCATCGAGCTGACACCAATAGTGTCGAGCATTTTTTTCATCTCGGCCTCATTGGAGACACCGTTGTGGCGCGATGCAAAATTGTTTGTTGTCATATTTTGTACTTATTTGTTATTTTTTCTTTACGTGTAAGAATTTCAATATTTTTACATCCTCAATTGTCGTTACACGGACAATATAGTATCCAGTTGGGAATCGTCGCATATTGATATATCCATGGCGTGGAAGGCCAGATAGAACGCATTCTCCAGCACTGTTGTAAAGGTCGACTTTCAGCAGATTATTTTTATCGATGTTGATAACAAGGCGTCTTTTGTCATTGTTATAGATCACCTGCTCCTGCAAGCCGATAGGTTGTGCCACATCGTTTATTTCATAGTATTCGTGTACTACTTTTATTCCATCGGAGAAAACCGTGTCGTGGATATAGGAGATTTCTTTGGTTATTTCAGCAGGTTTGACGATGGCGATGTAGGAGACTGTGTCGTCGATTGTAACATTGCGAGGATTGTCTTTCACACCATCGGTCCAGCCTTGGAAGCTGTAGCCAGCGGCGCACAATACGGTCAATTGTATTTGGTCTCCCACACGGTGGAATCCACCGCCGGTAACAATAGCTCCCTCGGCGATTGTTGGACGAGCCACAAGGTTGTAGGTGCAGGGATTTGTCGAATGTAGGTTTAGTTTATGCCATTCTTCAGACTTCTGGTAGCGTTGCAGACCGATGCAGGGTATGGAATAGGTGGCCGATGAAGACACATTGGTAAACACTCCATCTGCAAGGTCGGGAGGATAGAATGCAAGAATGGTGATTTGGCCCAATTGCGAGCAGTTGTAGAAGGCATACTGGCGTATGCTTTTAATATCTTTGGGTATGGTTAATGTCTTGATGGAATTGCAATGTGCAAAAGCATAGGGACCGATTATGGTCACTCCCGAAGGAATCGTTAGCGTTTGCGTAAGGTTGATACAGTAGGCGAAAGCGTATTCGCCAATGTATTCGAGGTCGCGAGGAAGTTCGCTGTCCAACTGCAAATGGGTCATTCCGCTGAAGGCATAGTCGGGTATGCGCTTCACTTGATTGCCAAAGGCGACAGTATGTAGGTTGCGGCAGTCTCCAAACACTGTTTTGCTTTTGGAACCGCCCATTGCCTCGCACGAAATGGCGTTGAATTGTACTTTTATAATACCGGAGCATCCATAGAACGCAGAACTGCCAATACTGACGATACCTTCATCAATGGTCAGCGTTCCTTTGATACCGTCGCATTGGTAGAATGCGTATGCTCCAATCTCGGTAAGTGATTTTGGCAGGATTAGGGACGTGATGTTCCTGCATCCTGAGAATGCGTGGTTGCCGATTGCAGTGACATTGTATACACGCCCGTTATGCAGCACCTGTTCGGGAATGACCACCATACCCGACGGCATGTTGAATCCTTGCCAGTACTTTCTTGCAATATCGGTAGGACTGGTTACCTCGACAGAGTTTGAACCATCCTTGGTGATATTGAAATAAAGAGAATAACCCCCTTGTTGGGGAATAGCGAAATCGAATGCCCTGACACCGAAAGTGGTGCTTATCAACAAGAGGGTTATTATCAGTTGTTTCATTTGAAACAAATATTGAGGTTATTAAAGTTTTGGACCAGCAGACACCAGAGCCTTGCCGGCTTCGTTGTGTGTGAACTTCACGAAATTTTTGATGAAGCGGTCTGACAGGTCGCGGGCTTTGTCATCCCACTGCTTGGCATCGACATAGGTATCGCGCGGGTCGAGAATATTCGGATCGACACCGGGCAGGGCTGTGGGCACCTCGAAATCGAAGTAAGGTATCTTCTTCGTGGGAGCCTTGAGGATGCTGCCATTGAGGATGGCATCGATGATACCGCGCGTATCTTTAATAGAGATACGTTTGCCAGTGCCGTTCCAACCGGTGTTGACCAGATAGGCTTTAGCCCCACTCTTTTCCATACGTTTCACCAACTCCTCGGCATACTTGGTGGGATGCAGTTCGAGGAAGGCTTGGCCGAAGCAGGCACTGAATGTCGGAGTAGGCTCGGTGATGCCGCGCTCAGTACCGGCCAATTTGGCAGTGAAGCCGCTGAGGAAGTAGTACTTGCACTGGTCGGGAGTGAGGATGCTCACTGGGGGCAGCACGCCAAAAGCATCGGCGCTGAGGAAGATGACGTTTTCGGCTGCTGGAGCGGCGCTGATGGGGCGTACAATTTTCTCGATATGGTCGATGGGGTAGGAAACACGGGTATTCTCGGTGACGCTCTTGTCGGCAAAGTCAATTTTGCCGTCGGCAGCCACGGTAACATTTTCCAGCAGAGCATTGCGGCGGATGGCGTTGTAGATGTCAGGTTCGCTGTCCTTGTCAAGGTTGATAACCTTGGCATAGCAGCCACCCTCGAAGTTGAATACGCCTTCGTCGTCCCAACCGTGCTCGTCGTCGCCGATGAGGAGGCGCTTCGGGTCGGTGCTAAGGGTGGTTTTGCCGGTGCCGCTCAAGCCGAAGAAGATGGCGGTGTGCTTGCCCTGCATGTCGGTGTTGGCTGAGCAGTGCATTGAGGCGATTCCCTGCAACGGCAGGTAGTAGTTCATCATGCTGAACATGCCCTTTTTCATCTCGCCACCGTACCAGGTGTTGAGAATTACCTGTTCGCGGCTGCTGACATTGAAGGCTACGCAGGTTTCACTATTGAGCCCGAGCTCTTTGTAGTTGTCCACTTTGGCTTTGCTGGCGGTGTAAACGGTGAAACTTGGAGTGAAGTTCTTCAGTTCTTCGTCTGTGGGTTTGATGAACATGTTGCGCACGAAGTGTGCCTGCCATGCCACTTCCATAATGAAACGCACGGCGATGCGGGTGTCCTTGTTGGCACCGCAGAAAGCATCAACCACAAACAATTCTTTGTTGCAGAGTTCCTTTTTTGCCAGTTCTTTCATCTGAGCCCACACGGCCTCGCTCATAGGGTGGTTGTCGTTCTTGTAGTCGTCGCTGGTCCACCACACGGTATTTTTCGACTGCTCGTCCATGACGATATATTTATCCTTGGGCGAACGGCCGGTATAGATACCGGTCATCACGTTGATGGCATCGAGCTCGGTGAGCTGGCCCTTGTCGTAGCCTGTCAGGCTTGGATCCATCTCGAACTTGAACAGCTCCTCATAAGAGGGGTTGTAATGAATATCCTTCACACCGGTGATACCCAGTGCTTCAAGGTCTTTTCTGATTTTCTCTTTCATTTTATATTTTTTTATTGTTGATTTCACTGATTATTCTCTATTCATCTTTCATTGTCATCTTGTACAAATTTACCGATCCATCGATGTCCTTTTCCGCAGCAGAGTTGCCATACTTGTCCACGTCGAAGACGTTTTTCGGCGAGCGGGTGATACTCAAAGGACCGCCGACGCATCCGCCGTCGCATGCCATGCCTTCGAAGAAGTTGGCGGTTTCCTTCTTTGCGCGTAGCAGAGCAAGGTGCTGACGACACTGATCGATACCATTCATCACAACAGGATTAACACCTTCAAGACCAAGCTTTTCGGCCACATGCGCTACACCTTGGGCGATACCACCACTCTTGGCGAAGATTCGGCCATAGAAGGATGCATTGTCAAGATGTGTGTCTTCGCATTGTGTTGTATCGATGCCTCTGGCGTCAAGGAAGGCCTGCAGTTCTTCAAAACTCATCACACTGTCAATCATTCCGTTGGTCTTCTCGAGTGTATACTCGAACTTCTTAGCGGCACATGGACCGATAAATACCACCTTTGCTGTGGGGTCGCTGCGCTTTATAAGACGAGCAGTTGTAATCATAGGCGACGGCGAGGTGGAAATAGCATCTTTGAGCTCTGGGAAGTTAGTCTCAATAAACCTTACAAAGGCTGGGCAGCAGCTTGTGGTCATCACGGGATTGTCGCTTTCAGAGGCCTTATGTTGGAACTCACGAGCTTCAGTATAGAGGGTGATGTCGGCACCGAGGGCAGCTTCCACGACCTGATGGAATCCGAGTCGCTTGATAGCGGTGACCACCTGTTCGATACGGCCGAACCGGCATTGTCCGACAATGGCAGGAGCAATGACAGCATAGACACGGTATTTAGAATTGTTTTCCGACTGTTTCAACATGTCGATAATGTCGAGTACTAACGAACGGTCAGTAATGGCACCGAAGGGGCAACTAACCACACAGGCACCGCAAGAAATGCATTTGTCGTTGTCGATTACAGCCTTGTCGTCCTCTTTTCGTATGGAAAGAGCCTTGGGTTTGCAGCTCTTGATACAAGGGCGTTTCTGGGCAATGATGGCACTGTAGGGACAGGCTGCAGCACATTTGCCACACTCAATGCACTTCTCTTTATCGATATGGCATCGGTGGTTGACAATAGTAATGGCTCCCTTGGGGCAAACCTCCTTGCAGGAATGCATCATGCAACCTCTGCACGCCTCGGTGACAAGCATACCGGCTGCGGGACATTCGTCGCAAGCAATTTCCATCACCTGAACAGGGTTGGGATTTTCCTTATTGCCGCCCATGGCCATGTGGATTCGCTCCTGGACAATGGCGCGTTCTTTGTATATACAACAGTTAAGTTCCGATTTAGGACCCGGACTTATAAGTTTTGGTATCTCCAAGTATGCCTCGTCGAGCCCCCCATCGTATGCGCGACGGATGACCTCTTTGAGGACTTTATATTTAATCCATTGTACGTTAGTATCGAATAGTTTCTGTTCCATAGTTAATCGTAATTCACAGTTACATGTTTGCCCATCTTGCGAAGATTGTCGGCAAGACGTTCGACAAGTTTTAGTTTCATGGTGATGTCTATCTCCAATCCGGCATGGGCAGCGTTGACATTCTGTCCAACGAAAAATACGATATGTGTCGCTTCTTCAAAAATAATGTTGGCCAATAGTGAGCCGCCATCTTTCTTGGAGTAGGTCTTGGGGGTGAGGTCTTTGGCTGAGACATATTTCTCCGACAGCGCCAACAGACGGCGGAGTGTAATCACACCCTCTGTCGTAAGGTCTATACCATCGATAAAGCCAATAGGAGGCACTTCTTTGTCTGGGAAATCGAAGCTGGTCTTGAGTTGACGCCCCAAACAACGAGCCACCACTTGAGAAGTTGTACCGCCACACACGATGCGTTTGTCGGCACCAGTCATGAAGCGTTGCACATATTCGGCATCCTTCTCTTTGTCTACCGGTGGGCCAACCATGATATGGGTCTCGCAGCGTGGACGTAAGCGGACGGCTGCAACCGTGGTGTCGTCGCCGGGACGGTCAAGGTAGAGGTCGTTGCAGGCCGATGCCAACAGGCATGCGGCGGCACGGGCTGACATGTGTGCATCGACATAATGATCGAGGTGTTCCATGATTTCCTTGCGCTGCCAACCGAAATTAAGCATCTGTCCGATGCCTGCATGTATAGTACCGTCGCTCATCACAAAAATCAAGTCGCCCGATTCCAAATGCAACTCAGTATGGTACACTTTCTTGCCACAAATGTCCAATTCGATTCTCGGAAAGTCTGTTGTATGTCCATTGTGGTACCAGATAGCTTCTGGGTTGTCGAACTCAAAAAGATGGCCTTCTCCAGAATCGTTCACATGTATCACGGAGAAGGTGCTGTATGCCACTTGGCGTTCTTTGCACACTGGTAGTGTCTGGATGATGGTCTCTACACAGTCCTGCATATCGGCACCGCCGGCAGTCATTGTGCAGAGAATCTTGCTGGTCAGAGTGGAGAGAATGTTGGCTTTCACACCGCTGCCCAATCCGTCGGCCAGCACAAGCGTTGTCCAGCCATCACACACGCACATCTCCACGTTGTCGCCGCAGAGTTCCTCGCCATAGTGGTTTAGTGAGGTGTATCCGTAGTCTACACAGAGTTGATTCATAGTTTGGCAGTTTTCCAGTCTGTTGGGCGGCCATCCACTCCAAGATCTCCCTGGCCGTCGGTGAGTGTTTTCTTTAATTTAAGCAGTGCCACTTTGGTCTCAGCGGTTGTCTCGCCCAACAGTGAGGCAATCTCTTGCGCCACACGCATCTGCTTCATAATAAGGTCATCGGTGGTGGATACGGTGTCCATGCGCACTTGCTCCAACTTCTTGTCGTAGTTCACCATCTCGGAAATATCCTTCATCAGGCCGAATAGCAGGTTCTGCTCACTCAGCAGGCTTACCGTTAGGCTCAGATACCGGTCGGTGGCATTGATGTGCAGACGCGGATTCTCCACACGTTGTTTCTTCGAGTAAGCGTTGTAGAAGTCTATTGGCTGGAAACTTTCCGAAACAGGACGGCCTACCACACTCTCGGGAGTGCCGGTGAGGCCCAGCATCTTCATGGCCGATGCGTTGATGTCCACGATATTCATGTCGGGGTCGACAAGCATTACGCCTTCAGGCGAGTTTCGGACAATATCCACAGCCAGGCTTTCTGCGCGTTTGCGCATGTAGGGCAGACAAATATCGATGTCGGCATAACCGTTCACCACAGCCCATGCTTTCTCGCGGCAGGTGTGGTAACCGCAGGCTCCGCAGTCCAATTCGTCGGCCTTGGTCATCTTGCCGGTGCGATGTAGCACGTCTTCGATTTCTTTCTCTGTGGCAGGACGACTTTTGGCACGCAGGCGCGGATGGGCATAGGCAAGTGACACCCCTGCATCAGGGGCGGGATGGTGCTTTCGTGTGGCCAACTCGTGTTCCACATAACGGTTGATATCGGTCTCGGCTTTTATCATGCCGCCTTCGTGTGCTATAGCGCACGGACCGTTGATGCAGCCACCGGGACACACGTTCATTTCGACGAATACATGATCCATCGATTCTATGTTTTCCAATACTTCAGCCACGCGGTCCACACCGTCCACCGTCATGTATTGGTAACCTTTCGGCAACTCGTCAAACGAGCGTATTATGCCTTGTGTGGCCGGATATGCCTTGGCACGGTTGGCAACGGTCGTCTCGTCACCTACCGTCAGTTTGTTTATGGTGTTGATGTCGATGCCGTTTTCTTCGAAAAGCTGCAACAGTTCCTCGAAAGTAATGACGGCATCTATGGCGTGTTCATCGGCCTCGCGTTTTTTTGCTATACAAGGACCGATGAAGACTATTTTCAAATTTGGGTCGTTGCGGCGCAACATTTTTGCATGTGCCACCATAGGCGAGTCGACAGGGGCCAGATAGGGCAGAGCTTTGGGATAGTACATCTGTATCAGGCGACAGACTGCAGGACAAGCCGACGTGATAAAGTTGCGCATTTCGCCTTTGGCCAGCACACGTTTGTATTCTTCCGTTACAGCCTGTGCTCCCACGGCGGTCTCTTCGGCAACAGCAAAGCCGAGCTTGGCTAATGCAATGCGCAGAATCGAGAAATCGTCCTGCCCCAGACTGCTGATAAACGACGGCGCCACAGAGGCGGCCAAACGGTCATTGCCCTTCAGCAGCTCGCGTACCACCGACAGTTCGCTGTGCTCTATCTTGGCATGCTGCGGACACACTTTGGTGCAATGGCCGCAAAGTATGCAATGCTCCTCGATAATCTGCGCGTGGTGATCTTTGATGTTGATTGCTTTCACCGGACATTCTCGCAGGCAACGGTAGCAGTCTTTACATTGTACAGTCTTAAATTCCAAATACTCGGACATGATTCTATAGCTATTGTTTTAGTTAATAAATAGTTTGGGGTAGATTTCTTTGGCGAACAGTTCTTCCACATTGCCAGCATTGACACTGTGCAAGATGAACCCTTCCGGGGTTTCCTCCACATGCGGTCCACGTTCCGAGGGTTCCATACCTTCGCATCCGACGGTTACACCCAATGCGCAGTGACCGAGGCAAAAGCTTGCTTGCAAATCAATGACGTCTTCCACATCATATTTTTTCAGCACTTCCTTGAATGCTTCAATGACTTCGTACGACCCTTTCAGATGGCATGAACTGCCGACACATACTTTGATTGTCATATTAATTAATGTATTAGTTTTTTTAGTTTCAAGTAGTTTTAAACTGTGAGCTTTAAGTGTTCAGTGTGAGTGTGGACACCTACTACTTAAAGCTCACAGCTTAGTTTTTTTTTATTTCTCTCGGGCTTCCTTGATGGCGGCCTGGGCGGCGGCAAGGCGTGCCACGGGGACACGGAACGGCGAGCAGCTGACATAGTTCATGCCGGCTTTGTAGAAGAACTCGGCGGCAGTGGGATCGCCACCGTGCTCACCGCAGACACCGCACTTCAGGTTGGCACGAGTCGAGCGGCCACGCTCGATACCAATCTTCACCAGCTCGCCGACGCACTCGGAGTCGAAGTTGTTGAAGGGGTCGGCGGGGATAATCTTCTCGTCGACATAGGTCTTGACGATGGCGTTGACGTCGTCGCGGCTGAAGCCGAAGGTCATCTGCGTCAGGTCGTTGGTACCGAAGCTGAAGAACTCGGCCACCTCGGCAATCTGGTTGGCCACAAGGGCGGCGCGCGGAATCTCGATCATGGTGCCGAACTTGTAGTCGAACTTCATGCCGTACTTGGCCTCGACCTCTTCCTTCACACGGTCGGCAAGGGCTTTCTGGTGTTTCAGCTCGGCGGCGTTGATGGTCAGCGGGACCATGATTTCCAGCATCGGGTGCTTGCCTTCCTTCATCAGCTCGACAGTGGCGCTGAAGAGGGCGCGGAACTGCATCTCGGTGATTTCGGGGTAGATGATACCCAGACGCACACCGCGCAGACCCATCATGGGATTCACCTCGTGCATGCTCTCGATGCGTGCATGCAGCTGATCGTACTCGATGCCACGGGCTTTGGCCACCTCGCGCTGTTTCTCCTCGGTCTGGGGAACGAACTCATGCAGCGGGGGGTCCATCAGGCGGAAGGTCAGAGGCTTGCCGTCCATCACCTTAAGCGTGCCTTTAGCGCTCTCGCGGACATAGGGCTCCAGCTCGGCCAGGGCGGCCTTGCGGGCCTCCAGCGTGTCGGCCAGGATCATATTGCGCAGCTTCTCCAGCGGCACCTCGCTGTTTTCGCCGTAGAACATGTGCTCAATGCGGAACAGACCGATACCCTCGGCGCCGAAGTCGATGGCCTTCTGGGCGTCGGCGGGGTTGTCGGCATTGGTGCGGACACCCATCTTGCGGTATTTGTCGACAATCTTCATGAACTGCTGGAACAGCGGGTTCTCGGTGGCGTTGATCATCTTCACCTCCTCGTCGTAGACGTAGCCCTTCGAGCCGTTGAGGCTCAGCAGGTCGCCCTCGTGGAACACCTTGCCGTTGATGGTCACGGTGCCGTGCTCCTCGACGTTGACTTTCTTCTTGCCAAACTCGTTGGTGGAGACCGAAGCCTTCTCGAGCTCAATCTTCACGGCGTCGCAACCCACGATGCAGCACTTGCCCCAACCGCGGGCCACCAGGGCGGCGTGGCTGGTCATACCGCCACGGGCGGTGAGGATACCATCGGCGGCGCGCATGCCCTCGACGTCCTCGGGGTTGGTCTCCTCGCGGACGAGGATGTTCTTGATGCCGGCAGCCTGGTATTCCTTGGCTTTCTCGCTGGTGAGGGCGATGACACCCACGGCACCGCCGGGGCCGGCGGGCAGACCCTTGGCCAGCACCTCGTGCTTCTTCTCGTCGCTGGCGTCGAGGATGGGGTGCAGCAGCTCGTCGAGCTGGGCGGGGCTTATGCGCATGACGACCTCGCTGTCGTCAATCAGGCCTTCCTTGAGCATGTCCATGGCCATGGTCAGGGCGGCAACGCCGGTGCGTTTGCCCACGCGGCACTGCAGCATGTACAGCTTGCCGTCCTGGATGGTGAACTCGATGTCGAGCATGTCGTGGTAGTTCTTCTCGAGGATATTGCGGATGTCGCAGAGCTCCTTGTAGGTCTCTGGCATGAGCTCCTGCATGGAGTGCATCATCTTGTTCTGCTCGTTCTTGGTGTCGTCGTTGAGGGGGTTGGGAGTGCGGATACCGGCCACGACGTCCTCGCCCTGGGCGTTGATGAGCCATTCGCCGTAGAACTGGTTGTCGCCGGTGGCGGGGTTGCGGGTGAAGGCAACGCCGGTGGCGCTGGTGTCGCCCATGTTGCCGAAGACCATGGCCTGCACGTTGACGGCGGTGCCCCAGTCGTCGGGGATGCCCTCAATCTTGCGGTAGCTGACGGCCTTCTTGCCGTTCCAGCTCTTGAACACGGCCTTGATGCCGCCTTCCATCTGGGCGCGGGCGTCGTCGGGGAACTCGGTGCCGAGCACCTCTTTCACGCGGACCTTGAAGGCCTCGGAGAGCTTCATCAGGTCCTCGGCGGTGAGCTCGGTGTCGCTCTTGTAGCCCTTGACGGCCTTGTACTCGTCGAGCATGTCGTCCAGCTGCTTGCGGATGCCCTTGCCGTCGGCGGGCTCGATGCCCTCGGCCTTCTCCATCACCACGTCGGCATACATCATGATAAGACGACGGTACGAGTCATACACGAAACGGGGGTTGTTGGTCTTCTTGAGCATGCCGGGGATGGTCTTGCTGCTCAGACCGATGTTGAGCACGGTGTCCATCATGCCGGGCATCGACGAACGGGCACCCGAGCGGCAGCTCACCAGCAGGGGGTTCTCGCTGTCGTCGTACTTCATGCCCATCAGGCGCTCGATATTCTCTACGCCTTTCCACACCTCTTCCATCAGGCCCTCGGGCAGCTGACAGTTGTTCTCATAGTAGGCGGTGCAGCACTCGGTGGTGATAGTCAGTCCGGCAGGCACAGGCAGGCCCAAAAGGCACATCTCGGCCAGGTTGGCTCCCTTGCCGCCCAACAGGTTTTTCATCTCGGCTTTTCCTTCGGCAGTTTTTCCTCCGAAAGTGTAAACATACTTAGTCATCTTCAATTAGTTTATTATTAATTAATTATCAATTATTTTCTGAAAAATCAGACTGCAAAGATACGCATTTTGGCCGATTCGGCCAAATCTTTTTTATTCTTTTATTATCTAAAATATTAACATCGAACCGTAATTGGCTGAAAACGGTTCGTTTATACGACTATCGCTCGCGCCGCTCGATGACTTTCTTCAGGCGGTAGCGGTCGCCGGTCGAGGGACCTACGGCATCGATAAACTTTTGGTCGTAGCCGGGGGTGTCGTAACCCCAGTGCTGGAAGTTGCCCTGTTTGTCCACGCGGCGCACCACCTGGTCGTTATACTTCACTATCAGGTATTTTGCCAACTTGTCCCACCGTTTCATCATGCGGTCGGCATAGGCGATGGACTTTTTGTTCAGGTAGTCGCGCCGGTCGAGGGGTGTCATCTTGTCAACAGCCGCCAGCACTCTGTCCTGGTCGGCGAAATAATACTCCTCCAGCTCGCGCTGCGCCGCGCGCAGGTCGCCTATCATCATCGAATAGCGCGGATACACCATGTTGGCCACCCAGTTGTTCATCCAGAAGGCCGACTCGCTGCTGAACTCCGTCCGCGGGTTGTTCTCGGGACGGAAGCAGTCCGGCACCTGTGTCAGGCAGCAGTAGAGCGGCACATAGGCCACCATGTCGGCATCGTCGCAATTGAACCACGTGACGCCGCCCACATCGTCGGGCAGCCACGAGCGCATCTGGCAGGTCATCGTAAAGCCGCTCTGCTGGGTGGCGATGGGGCGTTCGCGGAAGTAGTCGTTGCCTTGGCTATCCTTATAGTGCATCGGCAGCGGCCTTATCGGCATGCCCCAAGGGCCGGCGGTCATGTCGGCGGTCATATCCAGGGGCGTGCCCTCGAAGTGGTCGCGCATGTCCTGCTGCACATCGCGCAGGCTCAGCGGCTTGTCCGGCTTCACCCACAGCGGCAGCGCGTCGCACTTGTCGAACTCGCCGTTGACATACGGCAGGTACTGGTCCATGTCCGAGCAGTGGTGGCGGAAGAAACTCCACACTCGGGCGTCGGCATAGCGCACATTCTCGAAGTCGATAGGGCAGTAGGCGTCGCGGAAGGAAAAGTCCTTGTCCTCGCCGCCGAAGTAGCCTTTCTCCCTTGCAAAGGTGACGATGTCTTCGGCATAGGCGCATTCCACCCATGGGTTGTCGATATACTGCAGATGCTTGCTGCAGATGCTCTTGAAGTGTTTCGGCTGCTTGCTTTTAAGAATTTGCTTTTTTACATTCCACTTTCCGTTCGTCACATCCCACTCCCATCCTTCCTGCGGAAACTGGCGTATGCGGCTCAGGTTGGCATGGGCGCAGATGCAGTCGTCGGGCACGCGCAGCGCCACCCACACGGCTCCCTTGCGGTCCGGCCCCTTGCCTATGATTTCCATGATCCATGCCTCGTCGGGGTCGCAGACGGTGATACTCTCGCCGCTGCTGTTGTAGCCATATTCCTCCACCAGTCCGGCCATACAGCGTATGGCCTCGCGAGCCGTCGCCGAGCGTTGCAGCGCCAGGCGCATCAGACTGAAATAGTCGAGCAGCCCTTCGTGGTTCTGCAGCTCCAGGCGGCCGTCGAAGGTGGTCTCCACGATGGTCACCTGCCGCTCGTTCATCAGCCCCACCACATTGTAGGTATACTCCACCTGCTTCACATAGCGGCCTTCGTGCTGCGGTCCCCAGCCATGGATGGCAATCTGCTCGTCCGCCGCGTGTCGGCCCGCCGGGCTGTAGAACAGCGACCCGGCGAATCCGAAGCCGTCGCAGTTATAGCTGCACATCACGCTGCCGTCCACCGACGCTTTCTTGCCCACAATCAGGTTGGTGCATGCCATCGCACCCGAAGCAACGGCAATAAGTATTGAGAGAATTAACTGTTTTTTCATCTGGTGATTTGAAAATTAAGGAATTGCATTTGATTTTTCCGGGGTCTCCCAATTGCAAATATACATTTTTTCCGCAACATGCAAATATAAAACCCCTCCATCCGATGTCCATCCGATGTTCAGTCGTTGTTCAGTCGTTGTTCAGTCAAACACTGAACAACGACTGAACAAC
>JAFSLX010000044.1 GCA_017448185.1 Bacteroidales bacterium | reverse complement strand
GTTGTTCAGTCATTCACTGAACAACGACTGAACAACGACTGAACAACGGACGAACAAATTCCGGTTGGATATAGGCCGGAAACTACTTTTTTTTTAATAAAAATTTAGAGAAAACTTGCACAGATTATTTTTTATTCGTAAATTTGCACCCAGATTTCTTTTATTAAAACAACACATTTGTTATTATGACTTTACGGGAAATAGCAACAAAACTGAATGCCTCTGTCTGCCTTGGCGAGGAACGCCTCGACACCGAGGTTGAGCACGCTTTTGCATCCGATTTGATGAGCGACGTGCTGACGCTGAAGGATACTCCGATTCTGATTACCGGATTGTGCAATGTGCAGACCATCCGCACGTGCGACATGGCCAACCTCGACGTGGTGGTTTTTGTGCGCAACAAACGTCCGACCGAGGATATGATCGAATTGGCCGAGGAGAACGACATGGTGCTCCTGGCCTGCCCTTATTCGATGTTCAAGGCCTGCGGCCTGCTTTATGAGTCGGGGTTGAAACCGTTGTACTAAAAAACAGACCGTATGCATCAGGAATATACAGTTATTGAAGGCGATTTCGTCAATGCCGGCAAGGCATCGAGCTCGGTGAAGAAGACGTTGAAGCAGTTGAATGTCAACCCCCAGGTGGTGAAGCGTGTGGTCGTGGCCCTCTACGAGGCCGAGGTCAATGCCATCGCCCACGCCTATGGTGGCAAAGTGCTGGTCGACATCGACTCGGACAAAATCCGTATGGTGGTGGCCGACAAAGGTCCCGGCATCCCCGATATCGCGCTGGCTATGCAGGAGGGCTATAGCACGGCCCGCCCCGAAGTGCGCGACATGGGCTTTGGCGCCGGCATGGGTCTGCCCAATATGCAGAAGAATGTCGACAAGATGAATGTCACCTCCGAGGTTGGGGTAGGCACCACGGTCGAAATGGAAGTCAATTTCCAGTAGTTAAGTAGACAATCAGTTAAAGTAGTTAAGTAGAAAATGGCATTTTATCACGCTTTACAGATTGAAGAGCCGAGCTGCATCGGATGCTCACGCTGCATGAAGATATGCCCCACCGAGGCTATCCGCATCCATGGCGGCAAGGCCGCTATTCAGGAGCATCGTTGCATTGACTGCGGCAAGTGCTACGAAGTATGTCCCGCACAGGCCATCGCCATCAAGGACGACGACTTCGAGGCCTTCAAGAAGTATCCCCACTCGGTGGCTCTGCTGCCTGCGGTGTTCATGGGGCAGTTCCCCGACGAGATCAGCGTCTCGCAGGTCTATGCCACGCTCTACGAGTTGGGCTTCGCCCACGTGATGGAGGTGGAGAGCGCGGCCATGATTTACAAGGAGGCCAAGGAGCGTTATGCCCGTGAACACCCCGATGTGCGTCCGCTGATTTCCTCTTTCTGCCCTGCCATCGTGCGTTTGGTGCAGATCAAGTATCCGTCGCTGACAGAGAATATCGTCCCCATCAAGGCTCCCCTCGACCTCAGTGCCATGTATGCCCTCGAGGAGCTGCAGAGCCGTGGCATACCGCGCGAGGAGATAGGCCTTTTCTATGTCACCCCCTGTGCTGCCAAGGTATCGGCCGTCAAGGCACCTGTGGGCGAGGAAAAGTCGATTATCGACGGGGTAATCAATATGAACTCGCTCTTCAATCGTGTCTACAAACGGATGAAGGACAACGGCAAGAACCACCAGTATAAGCCGCTCACACGTCAGCGCCTTTCGGCCGATGCGATATTGAGCACCCTCACCAACGGTGAGCGCCGCATCTGTACCGCCAAGCGCAGCTATTCTATCGATGGTATCGAGAATGTGATGGATTTCCTCGACAAGCTGGAGAACGACGAGGTGGAGGGCGTGGAGTTTCTCGAGCTTCGTGCCTGCGACCAGAGCTGTGCCGGTGCCCTGCTGAGCGTTGATAACCGTTTCCTCTGCGGCGAACGCATGTACGCCCGTGCCCGCAAGGCTGCCGAACGTGAGCGCAACGGCGAGATGGCCCGCGACCGTGAGATGGAAAAATACCAGGATTATCTGATTGAGCACTCGACAGTTGACGAGGTGGAACCCCGCTCGATGATGGTGCTCGACAGCGATATAGGCAAAGCCCTCGAGAAGATGGAACGCATTGAGAAGATGAAAGTCCACTTGCCGCAGATTGACTGTGGTGTGTGCGGTGCCCCCACCTGCGAAGCTTTCGCCACCGATGTGGTGTGCGACAGGGCTCACCTCGAACAGTGTGTCTTTTACCGTCTGCACCTTGAGGCGAAGGGCAAGATGACCCTCCACGAGGGCCGCACCAACATGTATGCCGTCTGGGGCGACGACCGCATCAGCGGCGAGATAGAGGTGTGATTAAATCCCCGACAGTGGTTCGTAGGTGTTGCGTATTGTGACGGTGCGCTCTACGGCGATGGTGTATGAGCTGTCGCCCACATGCATTGTGCGCACGCTGTCGGCATGCTCTACAGTGTCGGTGGCTATCCATTGCTTTTCTTCCATCAGACGAACGGCGCGTGTGTAGTCGCGGCAACCACCGAGCATCACCACCGTTATCTCTGCCTTGGGGTAGATAGACCTCTCGTAGTCGCATTGCGTCGTGGAGCCGTTCATGTGTGCTATGGAGTTAAGCATATGGGCTATATTGCCAGGGGTGTTGATGTCGGTGTAGGTGCTGTCGTCAAGCCATCCCTGCACATAGGTGTCTTTGTCGGCACTCTTCGTCAGCACCGGCCGCAGGGTGATGCGGCAGTCCTTGTTCTCGGCGGTGGTAACGGTGTCGGCGGCCATGCCGACGCCTATGCCGAAGATGACGGCCAGCACGCCGTTGTTCAGTATGTGCAGTCCCATGGACCAAAGTATGTTGTGGTTGATGACCAAATAGGATGCCGCCAGGCCCATGCCGAATTTGTGGAGCACGGCGACGAGGAACATTATCAGGCTGCCGCTGGGGTCGTAGTTGCCTATGTGGGCCGCGGCGAAGAGCAGCGACGAGAGCAGCATGAGCGCGAAGAGCCGCCGTGTTCTGTCGTTGTGGTAGACAATCATGACGGCTATGCCGGCACCAAGGGCTATGGCGGCAGCCAGCCAGCCCAAAGAGAGCATCCACAGCGCCATAAGCACCACGGAGGTGTAGCCCGTCCACTGTTTGCCGTTGCCCCACAGGCGGAAACACAGCTCCTCGACGACGGGCCCGACGAGGCCTATGTACAGCACTATGGGCCAGATGCCAAAGTTGTAGATGAGTTTATAGAAAGCGCCCATTATCGGGGTGCTCATTTCGTCGGCGCCTGTTTTGTCCATATTCATGACGGCGTCGATGACAATCACCGCCAGGCATGCAATCACGATGCCCAGGCCCCACCACAGGGTCCAGCGGAAGAGTTTAGGCTTTTTCATCGGTGTCGGTTTTTATCTCTATGAATTCTCCTTGTTCCTTTATGTGCTCCGTCAGCTCGCGGTAGAAGCGGTGGCGGCTCAGCGTCGCGGCGTTGCCGACGATAATGAGTTTCATGCGGGCGCGTGTCATGGCGACATTCATGCGGCGCAGGTCGCGCAGGAAGCCTATCTGTCCCTCGGCATTGCTTCGCACCAGACTGATGACTATCACGTCGCGTTCCTGCCCTTGGAAGCCGTCTACGGTGCCGATGGTGATGTGATGTTTCAGTTTGCGGAAGTAGTGCTGCATTTTCAGCAATCTACGCAACAGGCGTGCCTGTCCACGATAAGGAGTGATGATGCCGAAGTCGATGCGCTCGTTCTCAATCTTCTGTGTCGAAATCATTTCGATGTAATCCCTCAACACATGAATCACCAAGCGGGCCTCTTGGCTGTTGCTCAGGCTACCGGTACGGGTTCTTTTCTCGGAGCATTCCGGGGTGTCAATGTCTTCTGAAGAATTGGACGACTCCGAAGTGTCAATCCATGTCAATGGGGTATCTAACGGACTCACCAACCGGTGGGCTGCTTCGGGTGCGGCATGTAGGAGACCATGGTAGAACCAGTGCGAGGAGAAGTTCATAATGTCCTCGTTCATGCGATATTGTACGGTGAGGAGGGTGACACACTCGGGATGCAACGCTACTACTTTCTGCATCAAAGTGTCGGCCAATCCTCCCTTGGCGGCCTCGAGACTTTTCACCGTTGGAGGCAGCTGTTGGTGGTCGCCACTCATCACCACGCGGTCGGCTTTGAGTATGGCGGCCCAGCAGGCGGGTTCAAGGGCTTGTGCGGCCTCGTCGATAAACAATGTGCTGAACCGGCGGCGCTCCATCAGGCGATAGGCACTGCCAATCAGGGTGCAACTCACCACACGTGCATCGTTGAAAAGGTCGGCGTTGATTTTGATTTCCAGTTCGGTCTGGCGGTTGCGAAGCCGGTTGGCACGCTCGCCTTTGATACCTTCGTGCAATGTCTTCCGTATGTTCCACAGTTCATGGTAGTCGGGATGTGAGGCATAGCGTCGTTCGTAGCTGCATTCAAGCATCTCGTCGCTCATCCTCAGAGGATTGCCTATGCGAAGCACATTGATGCTGCGTCGCATCAGCTGTTCGCTTATCCAATCTACGGCGGCATTGCTCGGGGCACAGACCAACACCTGCGTTTCTCGTTGCAGGGTTTCGATGATGGCTTCGACAAGTGTGGTGGTTTTTCCTGTGCCGGGAGGGCCGTGGACGATGCTTACTTCCTGAGATTCGACTACTTGCTGTATGGCATCGTTCTGTGAAGGGTTGAGCCATGGAAATGAAACACGGGGAATTGATCGGAAAGTGGGTTTGGCATTGCCGACCAATACATTGCGCAACCGAGCAAAGCGTTCGTCCTCATTCCTGGCAGCTTCGTGCAGGGCTTCGCTCATCACACGGTAACTAGTGTTGTCCACACCCAGTTGTACGCCTAACAAGTGCCTTTCTCCGAGGTCTTTGATGCTTTGTAAGGCTGCCTTCGATGGCAGGCTGACGGTCATCATGCCGTCACCCACAACTTCGACATAACCCTGATAGGGCAGTTCTTTTATGTTGTCGCCATTGGCATGGAATAATGTAACGGGTTTTCCTGGCTCAAAATCGAGTTCGAGTTCATCCTCGTTGATGTCGTAGCGCAGCTCCAAAGTGATTTGACCCAGTGCATTATATCCGTTGTTGCCGAGACGAATAGGAAAACGACACGAAGGCTCACAGATTGAACCTGTGAGCCATGATCCTTTCTCGGTTAGTCGACGGCGATACTCCTGCTGCTCTTCGTTCAGTTCAAGGGCAACCAGTTCACGCAGACGTGCAAAATATGTGTCGATATTCACCACGCATGTATAACTCCGTGGTGAGGCTCTTTATTGTGTCTACTTCTGCTTTTTTTTCGAGTTGACGGGAGCTTTCGAGTCACTGATCACCTTGGTGTCGTAGCCTATTTTTTTCATGCCGGCCTGTAGTCCTTCGATGGTGTTCTTCGAAGGGTCGTAGGTGATAGTCACCTCCTGCTTCTCAATGTTGGTTTCCACCTTCTTCACCCCATCTTCGAAGCGCATGTTTTTCTTGATTTTGTTCTCGCATTTCTCGCAATGCATCTGCGGGGTGGGGGTGAGTACGAGCACGCGGAGCTCTTTGGCTCCTAAACCCAGCAACAGGGTCATGAGGGTGATGAAAATTGTCTGTTTCATGATTTTCTGAATATTTCGTTTGTTATTTTTCGATTTTCATGCGTATGCCACCATAAAGCATCACACCGTGGACCGGTCCCCACACAAGTGTGGGCTCGAATTGTGCGCTCCACGGATTGGCGGCTCCGATAATTGGGTTGGGCTGGCGGTAGCCAGTCAGGTTCTCTCCACCTATGTAGAGCGAGAAATGGCGGAACTCGCGCGTCAACTGCAGGTTGAGCTGTGGATAGGCGGGGAATTCTTTGTCCCACGACGCGGTTCCGTCGGCCAGCATGTAGGGCTTGGGCATGCGTCCGCCACCGTTGAGGGCCAGTGTGAGGTCCACCTGCCAGATGCCCATCATCGGTTTCCACCCAAGGGTGACGAGACCCTTGTAGCGGCTTTGCATCGGCTTCTCCAACAGTTCGCCTCCATAAGTGCAGCGCACGTGGTTGTATCGGAAAGCCACCAGCAGGTTCAGCTCATCGCTGAAGTCGTAGCTGGCATCTACCTGCATGGTGTGGGAGAATGAACGCCCGTTGAGGTCGGCGATGATAATCTTTGTGGGGTCGCTGTCGTAATCTACCACGGCTTGGTGCAGAAAATCTGTGTAGTAGTACTCAGCATTGAGTTGCACGTCGCGTTCGCCGGCAGGTATGTAGAATGTTGCTGAGAGGCCACTGTTCCAGGCCTCTTCCATCGGCAGGCCGTTTAAGGCAAGTGTGCGCCCCGAGGTCAGCAGGTAGTGGTTTTCGGCCAGCGTGTGCGGGGTACGGTACCCTTTGCCGGTCGAAGCACGCAGGGTGACGTGGTCGCTCGGAATCCATTTCACATGCACCCTCGGCGTGAAGTAGGTGCGGTCGTACAGCGTACTGTGGTCCACGCGCAAACCGCCCATGGCTGTCAGCTTGTAGGATGGGGTGTAGGTGTATTGTGCAAAGGCACCCGGCGTGTAGTCAGTGGTGTAGAAAGGCGTGTGGGTAAGGGTTGTGAGTTTTTCGTCCATTTGCTCGGCGGTGAAACTCAGTCCGGTGGAAAGGTTGTGGTCGGGGGTGAAGTCGTGCTCCAGCAACAGCTGGCTGTTGAGGTTGCGCTGGTCAACGCCGTAAAGTTTCGGGCCGAAGGTACCATCCAGCTTGTAGGCGAACCCGTTGGCAATTAATGCAATATTGGTATTGTGGTCACGGTTTAGGAGGTAGGCATGTTTCATGTAGGCCTCGGCACGGTTTGCGTCGAGCAGCACTCGGAACGGATTTGCCACCGTCATCAGCTGGCCTCCTTCGCGCTCCTCCTGCAAGTAGCCTACACCGGCATGCATGATGTAGCGCCCTTTGGCGTATTTCCAGCGGTTCTGCAGGTGCAGCTGTTTGGTGGATGGCGAGTCGTGCCACAGGTCGCCATCGTCGTCGTGGTGGGCAAAGTCGTGCTCATAATGGGCTAAAAGGATAGTGCTGAGGTGGTGGTTCAATTCGACGTTGGCCATCACATTGCCCTCGCCTTTGAGGCGGCTGTCGCCGTAAAGGTTCACCTGCAGCGACGGCTCATCCTCGGGCTTGAGGTATTCCACATTGATTTGTCCGGTGATGCTCTGCGGGCCGTTCTTGACGCTCGAGGCTCCTTTGCTCACCGAGATGCTTTTCATCCATGCCCCTGGCACATAGCCCAGCGAGTAGGGAAGGGTGGCACCGACCGAGGTCGGCTGGTTTTCGGTCAGCATCTGCACGTATTGTCCGCTGAGGCCCAGCAGCTTGATTTGTTTGGCTCCCACGGCCGCGTCGCTGTAGTTCACATCGACCGAGGGGTTGGTGACGAAGCTCTCGCCGAGGTTGCAGCAGGCGGCACGGAACAGCTCGTCCTGCCCCATGTTGATGCCGTTGGCGGCACCGCTCATGCGGCTCACGCCTTCGGCACGCCGGGTGCTGATTTTCACCTCGTCGAGTGTCGATTTCTTATTGATTGTGTCCTGCGCCATGGCAGTCATGCCGCAGACAAGGCTGCAGCATAGTATTAAAAGATGTTTCATGTTGGTAATTGCAAGGTTTAAGTTATCAGTATCGTGAATAGGACGGATACTGGTCTCAAACTTGCAGCACGGTGGTCAATGAGGGACGTGGCGGCGGATAGCCCTGCGGGAGCGAAAAACGGTGGGCGGAGAGCGGAGCGTGGGGGACGAAAACCGGGGTGTAGGGCGTAGCCGTCGCTGCCGTTATGGGCATCAGTTCGGGCGCGTCTACGTGGTCGGGCAATGCGCTGTCCGACAGTTGGACGGTGGTCACACTCATACAGTCGCTCTCCGAAGGGCAACAGCGGTCGGTGTTCAAGGTCAACAGCGAGGTCTCCCCCGAACATGCACACTTAATCATGCTGACACCACTGGCTCCGAAAGTCAACAGTATCAGTGTGGTGAACGCAATTGATATTTTCGCCATGAGTCTCATTGCGGATGCAAAAGTACGAAATTATTTTTTATTTCGTATATTTGCAGTTGGAAATAATATGAATAAAAAATGTTAATGCCTTGATATGAAACAGATACTGCTCATCAACGATGTCGTCGGCCATAGCCATGTGGGCATGGCTGCCATGCTTCCTATACTGACCTACCTTGGCCATCCGGTCTACAATCTTCCCACCGCCTTGGTGTCGAACACGCTCGACTATGGTCATTTCAATATCATGGAAACCACCGACTACATGCGCGGCACCCTGCCCGTTTGGCAGCGTCTGGGATTCCGGTTCGACGCCGTATGCACCGGCCTGATGTTCAGCGAGGAACAGGCCTGCCTGGTGGCCGCCTATTGCCGTCACCTCAGTGCCGAGGGATGCTCGGTTTTCGTCGACCCTATCATGGGCGACAGCGGTCACCTCTATAACGGCATCAGCGACCGCCATGTGCAGCTCATGCGCGAAATGGTGTCGGTGGCCGACCTCACATTCCCCAACTACACCGAGGCCTGCTACCTCACAGGTATCCCCTACTGCGAAGGGGGCATGACGTGGGACGAGGCCTGCCGGATGCTCGACGGCGTGGCCGCCCTCGGCGCACGTTCGGTGCTGATTACCAGTGCACGCATCGACGGCCAGACCTGTGTCATAGGCCGTCGCAGCGAAGAATCGGTGGCTGGTTTCCGCCAGCGTATCAACGAAGGCCCCTACTTCCGCCTCGACTACGACGAAATACCCAAGGCATTCCATGGCACGGGCGACATCTTTTCGGCCGTCCTGATAGGCCATCTGCTTAAAGGCGAACCGCTCCGCCAGAGCACGCAGACGGCTATGAATGTGGTAAGTAGCCTCATCGAACGCAACATCGACCAGAAAGACCTCTGCCTCGGCATCCCTATCGAGCAGTGCCTCGACATACTCTGAACCTCACCCTCATTTGGCCTCTCGTTGTTCGGCCGTTGTTAAGTCGTTGTTCAGTGTTTGACTGAACAACGACTGAACAACGACTGAACAACGGCCGAACTACGATAGGGGAGTTGGTTCTCTCCTCAAGGTTGGCCACTTCTCTGCCCATAAAGTGGTGGCTTGGCATTAATCTGCAGAAAACAAGTTCGTTAATAAAAATGCTCACCAGAAATGGTGAGTTTTTTTTGTTAAAAGCGTTCGTATGTCATTTTTTTTTTGTACATTTGCCTCATCGTACGTGTGTTTGTGCGCGCGTATGGTATTGATAATTAGTTAAATAAAATAATATTAATCCTAAAAAAAGTCAAATTCTATGACAAAAGTAAAATCTTTGGCTGACCTGAAAGCCATGCGCGAAAAGCTGCAGTCGAACCTCGACGTACGCGAGAAGGCTGAGCATCCTGAAAGCCTGGTGCAGATCAAGGTCGCAATGGCCACTTGCGGTATTGCCGCCGGTGCCAAGCAGGTTATGGAACACATGATGCAGAAAGCCGACGAGCTGCACATCCCCGCCGTCTTCACCCAGACCGGCTGCATGGGCTACTGCCACGCCGAGCCCACCCTCGAGGTGCGCGTTCCCGGTAAGGACCCCATCGTCTTCGGCCACGTCGACAACAACCGCGCCGATGAAATCCTCACCAAGTACGTCCAGCAGGGCGAGCTCGTCGAGGGCATCATCCCCGTGAACTACGAAACGATTGACAAGTAATTATGAATGTGTGAATGCGTTAATGCGTAAATGCGTTAGTCAGGCTGCGCAAGCCACTAACACAATAACGCAATAACACATTGACGAAATCAAAAAGATATGGCAAAATACAAAATGCATATTCTGATCTGTGGCGGTACCGGATGTAAGTCCAGCAACAGCCTCCAGATCATTGAGAACTTCAAAAATATCCTCGCCGAGAAGGGTCTCACCGACGACGTGCAGGTCATCAAGACCGGCTGCTTCGGTTTCTGCGAGAAGGGCCCCATCGTGAAGATCATGCCCGACAACACGTTCTACACCCAGGTGAAGCCCGAGGATGTGGAGCGCATCGTCAACGAGCACATCATCAAGGGTCGTAAGGTCCCCGAGCTGCTCTACACCAACCCCGAGAACAAGGAGCACGTCAGTGACTCGAAGCACATGGACTTCTATCGCAAGCAGATTCGTATCGCCCTGCGTAACTGCGGCTTTGTGGATCCCGAGAACATCGAGGAGAGCATCTCCCGTGGCGGCTACGAGGCCCTGGCCAAGTGCCTCACCGAGATGACCCCGCAGCAAGTTATCGACGAAATCACCAAGAGCGGCCTGCGCGGCCGTGGCGGTGCCGGTTTCCCCACCGGTGTGAAATGGGGCCTCTGCGCAAAGAACCAGGCCGACCAGAAGTACATCATCTGCAACGCCGACGAGGGTGACCCCGGTGCCTTCATGGATCGTTCCATCCTCGAGGGTGACCCCAACAGCATCGTCGAGGCTATGGCCATCGGCGGCTACGCCATCGGTGCCAGCAAGGGTCTCGTGTACATCCGTGCCGAGTATCCCCTGGCCATCGACCGCCTAAAGATAGCCATCAGCCAGGCCCGCGAGTACGGCCTCCTCGGTGAGGACATCCTCGGCACTGGCTTCAACTTCGACATCGAACTCCGCTACGGTGCCGGTGCTTTCGTCTGCGGCGAAGAGACCGCCCTTATCCACTCCATGGAAGGCAAGCGCGGCGAGCCCACCCTGAAGCCCCCGTTCCCCGCTGTGCGCGGCTATATGGACAAGCCCTCGAACGTCAACAACGTCGAGACCCTGGCCAACATCCCCGTCATCATCACCAAGGGCGCTGACTGGTTCCGCACCATCGGCACCGAGAAGAGCCCCGGAACGAAGGTGTTCGCCCTGGCCGGTCAGATCAACAACGTGGGTCTGATCGAGGTCCCGATGGGCATCACCCTGCGTGAGATTATCTACGAGATCGGCGGCGGCATCAAGGACGGTCGCGAGTTCAAGGCCGTGCAGACCGGTGGCCCCTCCGGCGGCTGCCTCACTGCCAAGCACCTCGACACCGAGATCGACTACGACAGCCTCGTGGCTGCCGGCTCGATGATGGGCTCCGGCGGTATGGTCGTCATGGACGAGACCTCTTGCATGCCTGCTATCGCCAAGTTCTATCTGGAGTTCACTTGCGAGGAGAGCTGCGGTAAGTGCAGCCCCTGCCGCATCGGTAACAAGCGCCTCTGCGAGCTGCTTGAGAAGATCACCGACGGACGTGGCACTATGGACGACCTCTACGCCCTGCGCAACCTGGCCGCCGTCATCAAGGACAGCGCCCTCTGCGGCCTCGGCCAGACCTCGCCCAACCCCGTGCTCTCGACCCTCGACAACTTCTGGGACGAGTACGTGGAGCACGTCGTGGACAAGAAGTGCCGCGCCGGCGTCTGCAAGAAACTCATGCAGTATGTCATCGACCCCGAGAAGTGCATCGGTTGCGGCAAGTGCGCCAAGAACTGCCCCGCCGAGACCATCACCCGTACCGACTACATCGCTCCCGGCCACAAGCTGGCTTCGATGGTCATCGGTCAGGACAAGTGCGTCAAGTGCGGTGCCTGCTACCAGAACTGTAAGTTTGGTGCCATCTCGATTAAATAATCTTTAAATAGGAATAGAAATGATTAATGTCACTATAGATAATAAAGCGATCCAGGTCCCCGAAGGCACCACTATCCTGAAAGCTGCCCGCATGGCTGGTATCGACATCCCGACGCTCTGCTATTTCGAGCTCGACGGAATGAAATTTGAAAACAAACCCGGCGGATGCCGCGTCTGCATGGTTGAGGTCACCAAGGACTTCAACGGCAAACCCCGCCGCAATCTGGCCCCTGCCTGCGCCACCGACTGTGTGGAAGGTATGGAGGTCCTCACCGCTTCGCCTCGCGCCCTCAACGCCCGCAAGACCGTCCTCGAGCTGATCCTCAGCGACCACCCGAACGACTGCCTCCAGTGCGAGAAGAGCGGCGACTGCGAGCTGCAGAGCCTCGCCGTCCGCATGGGCATCCGCGAGATCCCCTTCAAGGGCGAGCAGAGCCACTATGAGAAGGACACCACCCTCAGCGTCTACCGCGACATGGACAAGTGCGTCTACTGCCGCCGCTGCGAGGAGATGTGCAACAAGTTCCAGAGCGTGGGCGCCCTGAGCGGCGTCAACCGTGGCTTCCCCTCGGTGGTGGCTCCCGCCTTCGAGCAGAAGCTCGGCGACAGCTCGTGCGTCAACTGCGGTCAGTGCGTCCAGGTGTGCCCCGTGGGTGCCCTCACCCTCGTCGACAACATCAACGACGTGCGTAAGGCCCTCGCCGACCCCACCAAGAAGGTCGTCGTGCAGACCGCTCCCGCCGTCCGCGTCGCCCTCGGCGAAGAGTTCGGCATGGAACCCGGCACCATCGTCACCGGCAAGATGGCCGCTGCCCTGCGCCGTCTCGGCTTCGACTATGTCTTCGACACCGACTGGAGCGCCGACCTCACCATCATGGAGGAAGGCACCGAGCTCCTCGGCCGCGTGAAGAAGCTCCTCGCTGGCGACAAGGATGTCAAGATGCCTATGTTCACCAGCTGCTGCCCCGCCTGGGTCACCTTCTACGAGAAGAACTTCCCCGACCTGCTCGGCCATCCCTCGACCGCCAAGTCGCCCCAGGGCATGTTCGGCGCCGTCACCAAGAACTACTTCGCCCCGAAGATCGGCATGAAGCGCGAGGACGTCGTCTGCGTGTCCATCATGCCCTGCCTGGCCAAGAAGAGCGAATGCGCCCGTCCCGAGCTCGGCAACGGCACCGACCAGGATGTCAACTTCAGCCTCACCACCCGTGAGCTGGCCCACATGCTCAAGCAGAGCAATATCGACCTCAATAGCCTGCCCGAAGAGGACTTCGACAATCCTCTCGGCCAGTCGACCGGTGCCGCCGTCATCTTCGGCGCCACGGGCGGCGTCATGGAGGCTGCCCTCCGCACCGCCTACGAGGTCCACACCGGCAAGACCCTCCCGAAGATCGACTTCGAGGAGTGCCGCGGCATCTTCGGCGACAGCGTCCGCGAGGCCACCGTCGACTTCGACGGCCTGCCCGTGAAGATCGCCATCTGCTACGGTCTCTCCAATGCCCGCAAGCTCATGGAAGAGGTGCGCGACGGCAACCCCAACGGCTACCACTTCATCGAGGTCATGGCCTGCCCGGGAGGCTGCATCGGCGGCGCCGGCCAGCCCTACCACCACGGCAAGAGCGACATCATCAAGAAGCGTATGGACGCCATCTACCGTGAGGACGCTGGCAAGCCCATCCGCAAGAGCCACGAGAACCCCGACATCATCGCCATCTACAAGGAGTACTACGGTGAACCCTGCGGCCACCTCAGCCACGAGCAGCTCCACACCCACTACTTCGACAAGAGCGACAAACTGGAAGTAACGAAATAAATGTTTAATGTGTGAATGTGTTAATGAGTGAATTCGTGAGTAGTGCTGCGCAAGCCACTAACACATTAACGCATTAACACATTCACTAATTCAAAAAGATATGGCTAACGTAAAAATTTCTGAAGAGAAAATAAATATTATCAAAGACATCTGCAAGAGCTTTGGTAACCGCAGCGGCGAGGTCATCAACGTGCTGCACCAGGTGCAGGGCAAGTTCGGCTACCTGCCCGCCGAGGTGCAGGAAGTCGTGGCCCACGAGTTGAACATGCCCGTGGCCAAGGTCTACGGTATCGTCTCCTTCTACAGCTTCTTCACCATGGAGCCGAAGGGCGAGCACCCCATCGATGTCTGCCTCGGTACCGCCTGCTACGTCCGTGGCGCCGAGAAGGTCCTCGATGCCTTCCAGCGTAACCTGGGCATCCAGGTCGGCAAGTGCACCCCCGACGGCAAGTTCTCGCTGAACACCCTCCGTTGCGTCGGTGCTTGCGGTCTTGCTCCTGTCGCCATGATCGGCGACAAGGTCTACGGCCGTCTCACCCCCGACCTCGTCCCCGGCATCCTCGCCGAGTACAAATAAGTCGATATTTCGACTTAAAAGCAGAGGGGGGCATTCTAATTGAATGCCCCGCTCTTTCTTTATGCCTTCTTTGTGGATTATATGATCCTTCTAATATCTTCTCCGTTACATCTTATCACCACCACCTTAATGGCTAGGAAATTGTCAATTGGTGGTTTACACCTCTTGCTCCCCTTTTTCTTCCCTTCGGCTCACCGTTTGCGTCGCCCTTATGTTCTGCCTATGTGGGAAGCATGATCCCTCGGTGAAGGTTCGACGATATGCCTATGATGTGCCTTTACATCAACTTTGATGTGCCCTTACATCAGCATATCATATAAAGGTACATCAGTTGTAACGTAAAGACATTTCATTACCACAATTTTTCGCACAGAATTGCTTTTTCATCATGAGGTTTGCGGACTATTAATTGTTTCTTGTTAGTCGGAAAATATTTTCCACGCAATTCCAACGCCAGCATTAAATGCAAATTTTTCTTGTCCGATGGCGCCGCCAAACTGTAAATCTGCAAATAGACCAAAGCGTGAACCACCAAAGAAATAACTGAATTCCAGCTCCCCCATCAAAAACATATCTTGAAAGATACTGCTGCTAATGAAAATTACGTCAAATGTAAAATCAAAGTCCTCATTTCCACCGTAGTAACCAATACCAGCATACCAAGAGTGTCCATTTACTTGTTTATCAAACAAGTCTTTTCCGTAACCACCACTTAGAACATAACCACTAATACCACCGAGTTCTGCCTTGGCAGACACGTATTCTGCCATAAGAAAAGAAAAACCTGCCCGTATCTGGAGGTTTGGGTAGCCTTCCTGTGGAATACCGAAGCCTTGATCTGCCACATCACTCAATTTGCGACCAACATCTTTCCCCCAACTTCCAGAGTTCGATTGATTCGAGGTATTAGACGGCGTTGACTTATATAACGTTTGAAACCTGTATCTCCTGATGGTTGGTTTGTTGGTTCCTATTTCAGTTTTATACGGTGTATTGTTGACTATTTTGTTTCCGTTTGCATCATATGCCTCAATCCAACCGAGATTCCCGTCTATACGTTCTCCACCCCATATTGTATATGTTCCCTTCCCTGTTTTCATAGTAACTGGTTTCGCAATGTTGCTTGCAACTTCGAAATAGTTTATTATTTCTTGAGAAAACCCGTTGTTTGCAAAAGTCACCAAGAATAATAATGGCATTGCAAATTGTATTGTTATCTTTTTCATTATGATGTTGTTTATTTGTTGACCTCAATAAAACGTTTGTATAGTGCACCCATAAAATCTCCCGCTTCAGCGGCTTTACACACAAGAGAATACCCCTTCGCCTTATTTCTTTTTACAACTTCTCCGTCATATAGGAAACACCCATAACGTGCCATGGCCCGAGGCACTCCTTCTTCCGCTAATGACTCCAGTACTTGAAGTCCCCATTGGGGGTCAGCGTCAGGAACCTTTCTATCTACATTTAAGTAAGCATATTCGGCCAACGAATTCTTATGTCCTGCCGCAGAGGCATCTTTTAACAATGCAATCCTTTCAACATCATTTTGCGGAAGTATTTCCGATAGCATCCACATACAATTAACATCATTGTAATTGTTTATTCCTTGACGACACCACGCTATTGCTTTGTCTTTATTTTGCTCTACACCACCCTTGCCTGTCCTATAATACCAGGCCACTAGACTGAATGCAGGAACATAATCTTGTTTGGCCGCCAGTTCAACCCACTTGCATGCTTCATTTTCCATCGTAGGCAAACCATATTCATTACTATATATTAATTCCCCATACTCATATTGAGCCTCTGCAATACCATTTTCAGCTGCTTTTTTTAGCCAATATGAGTATTTTACGTAATCATATTTGTCAAAATAATATCGTTTTAAATCCATCATGGCACCCTTATTGTTGTTCAATCCAGACCTTTCCAACCATTTCACACCTTCGTCCTCATCACGTGTCGTGCCTGTACCCCATAGTTTATACAAACCATATAGTCGCTGGCCTTCGTCATCCCCTCCCTCTGCGGCTATTTTTGCATATTGGAAGGCCTTTTCATAGTTCACCTCAACACAGGTGTTTTGATAACTATTGCCTTTCCCTATATAGTACAACGTACTTAATCTGTTGTATGCTGGTAAAAAGTTCTTCTCAACAGCCTTGTTTAACCATTCCAGGGCTTCATCGCAGCTTATGTTCTCCGACAAACTCATGAGATACATGGCCTCGGCATTCCCTTTTTGCGCAGATGCTCGAAAACACTCGTCTGCTTTTGTCATATCTTCTCGAAATCCATTCTCTCCCATTGCATAATTATAACCGAGCCGCAGAAGTTCATCTGCAGTTTTCCCAGTAAGGTCTTCCGTCTGCGCAAAGGCAGAGTTTAATAATGCAAACAGCATCATTGTAAATAATAATCGTTTCATAATTTTATTTTTTTAATATGTTAGGTTTTATTATACAAAAAAAAGCCGTGAACTTGATTCATTGTTCGTACGGAGGCTCTGGACTGCCCATGATGCAAACAAGGATGTTCACGGTGCCGTGAACGTTTCCCTTTTCTCCTGCATCATGGTGGAAATTGTCCAGATTTCCGTACGCAATGAAAAGCGAATACGCTTCAATATGTCATTATCTTTCTACTATTCCTTTATGTTTATGCCATATAATATATGTTTATGTTTTACGACTGCAAAAGTACGCAATTTCCACAACATGGCAAAATATATTTTCTCGTTCCGAATAAAAAGTGTATTTTTGCAGCAGAAAAAAATATCTCACTTGTGAAGAAGTATTGCAAGTGAAGGTAAAAAAAACTAACGAATCATGAAAATGAATATTCCCTTGATGGCTGTGCTGTTGGCGCTGTCCATCGTCGTGTGTCCGATTCTTTATTTTGCCGTGGGTCCCACCTTGGATGAGGCACAACTGGAAACACTCAAAGTGTTGGTTATCATTGCGGCATGCAGTGCGGTGTTCTGCTTCGTCGTGGGTGAGGCCACAGGCAACAACAGCCAGATGGACAAGCTGTGGAGCTTGCTGCCTATCGTCTACACATGGCTTATTGCCATTCATGGCGGCATGAACGTCCGCCTTATGGTGATGGCTGTGCTGGCCACTCTGTGGGGCATACGGCTCACTGTCAATTTCGCCCGGAAGGGAGCCTATAGCCTTAAGTTCTGGGAAGGCGTGGAGGATTACCGCTGGGCAGTGGTACGTTCCAGTCCCGCCTTTAAGAAACGTTGGGCTTGGACGGCATTCGACCTCGGATTTATTTCCATTTATCAGAACGCCTTGGTTTTGATGACGACATTCCCCGCGCTGGTGGCCATGCGGTCGGACAAGCCCTTCGGCGTGATGGACGGTATCGCCGCCGTGCTGATGCTTGGCTTTATCGTCTGGGAGACCGTGGCCGACGAGCAGCAATGGCGCTTCCAGACCCGCAAGTGGGCCATGATTAACGACGGCAAGAAGTTGGAAGAACTGCCGGCACCCTACAACAAAGGCTTCAACACTACAGGCCTATGGGGCTACAGCCGTCATCCCAATTACTTCGCCGAGCAGGCCGTCTGGGTGTGCTTCTACCTATTCTCCATCGGAGCCGGTATGGGCGTCGCCAACTGGAGCCTGATAGGTGCGCTGCTGCTGATTGTACTGTTTCAGGGAAGTTCGTCGCTGGCCGAGGAAATCAGTGGTGGCAAGTATCCTGAGTACGAAAAGTACCGCCAGAGTGTACCTCGCTTCTTCCCCGGTAAGAAATACCAGAGTTGAATAATCTTTACATCGCTTTCGCGCCGCTACAGGGGTATACCGACGCCATCTACCGGCGGGCACACTGGGAGTGTGTCGGCGGGGTGGACGAGTATTATACGCCGTTCGTGCGGATTGAGAAAGGGGAAGTAAGAAAGAAGGATTTGAGGGATACAGACCCCGAGCGCAATGCCGGAGTGCCGACGGTGCCACAGGTCATCGCCAGGGACGGCGATGAGTTTGCACGGCTGTGCGAAACATTGCAAACGCAGGGGTGGGGGAGGATAGACCTCAACATGGGATGTCCTTTCCCCATGCAGGTGAAGGTCGGACGCGGAAGCGGGCTGCTACAGCACCCCTACCGCATTGAGGAGATACAAAAGGAGATGCAGCGGAGGCCGGAGGTGGCTTTCTCTGTGAAGATGCGCCTGGGGCAAGAGGGCATGGACGAGGGGTTGGCGGTGATGCCGATAATCAACGAAATGCCGCTGCTGCATGTCACATTGCATCCACGCCTTGGACGACAGCAGTACAAGGGCGAGGTTGACCGTGAAGCCTTTGGACGGTTTATGGAAATCTGCAAACATCCGATAGTCTACAACGGCGACATCACCACGATAGAAGAAGTCCACAAGTTGCAGCAACGGTGGCCCGATCTCAAAGGCGTGATGCTTGGACGTGGCCTGCTGGCACGGCCATGGATGCTCAGCGACAAGGAGCCCCGCAAGGTTTTGATGTCCATGCATGACATCGTCTATCGCCATGTTGTAGAGAACCTCTGCGGCGACAGCCAGATCCTCTCTCGCCTGCATGCTTTCTGGGAATACCTCGACATGCCTCACAAGCAGAAAAAAGCCATCATGAAGGCCACTATGCTACCCCGCTATCGCGAGGCGGTGGCGGCAGCAATGCAAGTGGTTTAGATTCCAATGCCAACAGATATTTCTTCCGGTCCAGACCGTAGGCGTAGCCGGTCATGGAGCCGTCGCTGCCTACGACGCGATGGCATGGGACGATGATGGCCACGGGGTTGCGGCCAACGGCCTGACCCACTGCCTGTGCCGAACGGCAGCCGACACGGCGGGCCAGCTCGCCGTAAGATATTGTATGACCGTAAGGGATTTCCGTCAGGGCTTGCCATACGCGGCGCTGGAAGTCGGTGCCGTGCAGCCTTACAGGCGGCAGGTAATCGGGCTGCTTCCCAGTAAAATAGAGGTCGAGCCAGTGGCGGACGGAATCCATCGAAGGGATGGTGTCGGTAGAATTGTCGGCACCGAAGGATAACCCCGTGAGGATGCCGTCGAGGAAAGCCAGGGTTATAGGACCGAGGGGGCTGTCGTAGCGGGCGTTGTGTTCCATTATTTCACAGGCTCCACATGGAGGGTGATGTGGGTATGGTCGCCAAAGCGGGCTTTCAAAGCCTGCTCAATCTCACAGGTGCGGGCGTGTGATTCGGCAAGCGGCATGTTGCCGTCCATGCGTATGTGGAGTTCGATGGCGTAGCGGCTGCCAATGCGGCGTGTGCGCAGGTGGTGTGGGTCGCGCACATCGGGGAAGGTTTTGACGATGTCAAGTATCTCGTGTTCAACCTCGTCGGGCAGCGAGGCCTCCATCAGCTCGTCGAAGCCGCCCTTGAGCAGTTTCCACGCCACGCCGAGAATGAAGAACGAGACGATGAGTCCGGCCATGGGGTCGAGCACCGTCCAGCGGTCGCCGAGCAGAATGGCACCGCCGATGCCCATCAGGGTGCCCAACGACGAGAGTGCATCGCTGCGGTGATGCCACGCGTTGGCTTCGACGGCGGGCGAGTTCAGCCTGCGTCCGCGCCTCACGGTGTATTGGTAGACAAGCTCTTTGAGCACCACCGACACCAGCGCCGCCCACAGGGCCAGCATGCCGGGAGCAGGCAGCGTTCCGCCGTGGTACCAGAAGAGCATCGCCGTGGCGGCCCGGTAACCGATGCCGATGGCCACCACGGCCAGTGCGATGCCGACGATGGTGGTGGCGAGGGTCTCGTACTTGCCGTGGCCGTAGTCGTGGCTGCAGTCCTCGGGTTTGGCCCCGATGCGCACAAAGAGCAGTACCACGGCATCGGTCAGCAGGTCGGAGAGCGAATGCACCGCGTCGGCCGTCATGGCGGCACTGTAGCCCAGAATACCGGCCACAAACTTGAACGCCGTGAGCACCACATTGGCTGCGCTGCCTACAAGCGTCACCTTGTATATCTCGCGTTCACGATTCATGTGTCAAGAAACGTCTCTCTTGCTATAATATTGTGCGAAGTGTTTTGTGCGTTTGTTGTGCGTTTGTTGTGCGTTTGTTGTTCAGTGTTTGACTGAACAACGACTGAACAACGACCGAACAACGGCTGAACAAATCAGGAATCTGCTCTTTGGGTTGCATTGTTTTTTTTAGGAGTTTATTCCCAGTATCTCGGTCACCTTGCCGAGGGCGAGAAATCCGAACATCAGGGCGGCGTTTTCGTGTGCGGGTGTGTCGCCCATAGCATCGATGTCGTGGATTTGGAGGTCGACACCCTGCACACCGTGCGAGGTGAGGAAATTATAGAGGTTCTGTGTGTTGGCTACGGGTACGGTGATGTCTTTGGTGCTGTGGAACAGCATGATGCGCTCGTCGCCGCGTGGAGTCCAGCCGTGGCAGAGGTTGTCGCTGTCGAAGGCCTGCATGAATCGTCTCGACAGGGCGCTGTTGGTGTCGAGCATTGTCGGGGTGACAAAGTCGGCGATGGACAGCGAGCCCACCATGGCATCGATTTCCTCGCGGGTGTAGCGTTTGTTCAGAATCCAGTCGTCGATGTGGCTGAGCACTGGCTCTATGAAGACCTCGTCGTTAGCGACACCGAGGTTTTTGAACTCGTTGTAGGACAGCAGTACACTGATGACGGTGCTGGGCATGCCGGCGATGGTGGCGCTATGGAATTGGCGGTAGGTCTCGGGAATATCGTATGAGCCTGCTCCGGCAAACGAATAGGTGATGTCGATGTCGGGATACTTTTCGGCCACCAGGCGTACCACACCCATGGTGGTCTGTCCGCCCTGCGAGTAGCCGATGTTGAAGAGAACATCGCCCCAGTGGTAGCCCATCTGGGCGAGAATCTTTCTGGCCCCCAGCAGTGCGTCGATGCTGGCTTGGGCATTGGTGCTCGAGATGCAGTAGGCTTGGTGGTGATGCTCGGTAACGCCAAAGCCGTAGTAGTCGGCAGATACTGCAATCAAGGGCAATCCGGTAGCCATGCCCTGCATTTCGAGGTCGCCGCGCGAGGGGCACTGGTCGGCCCGGTAGACGGTGAAATGATTGTAAAGCAGCATGCCCTTGGCCGGGGTCTGACGGCTCACTCCGTCGCCCATGGTGATGGTGCCTGAAAGCATAATGGGGTTCCCGTAGGGGTCGACCGACGGGTAGACGAAGTTGTATACTTTCATTCGGCTGCTGTTCACATAGGACGAGTCTGTGATATAGGCTTCGCCCATGGGCAGGTCGGTGGGTGTCGGGGTTTCCTCATCCTTTGCGCACGAGGCCATCAGTCCGGCAGCAAAAAGGATGGCAAGGTAGAAGAAGTGTCTTTTTTTCATCGTTCTTATTATTCTAAATGTCAGTTTGTAAAAACGCTTTTTTGGTCTGTTTATTGTCTGTTTCGCATTGTTTTTTGTTGTATTGCATTTGGCAGTGGAGGTTGAATCTGAAAAAAATATTATTTTCGCACTATGATAATAAAATAAATTTTCGGGCGTTATTATAGAACTTTTTTAACATCAATATATATACCAATGACACAAGAACATTTGAAATTCAACCCTAACCCTTTGGTGACTTTTCTCGAAAAGCCTATGGCTGAGTTCACCAAGGCTGATATCCTCAAGGTCATCGAGGAGTTCCAAATCGAGATGATCAACTTCCGCTATATGGCGGATGACGGGCGTTTGCATACGCTCAACTTCGTGATTCAGAGCCTTGCACATGCCGACGAGGTGCTGACCAGCGGTGAACGAGTGGACGGCAGTTCGCTGTTCCCCTACATCGAGGCCGGCAATTCGGACCTTTACGTCATCCCACGTTTCCGCACCGCCTTCCTCGACCCCTTCGCCGAGGTGCCGACACTCGACCTGCTTTGCTCGTTCTACACCAAGGACGGTGAGCCGTTCGAGATGGCTCCGGAGTACACCCTGCAGAAGGCTGGCCGCGCTTTCCGTGAGGCTACGGGTGGTATGGAGTTCGAGGTGATGGGCGAGTTGGAGTACTACGCCATCGCTCCGCGCCAGGATGAGTATATGCCCGAAGACCAGCATGGCTACCATGTGTCGATGCCTTTCTGCAAGTTCGAAGAGTTCCGTACCGAGGCCATGCGCATGATTGCCGCCGCCGGTGGCGAAATCAAATACGGCCACTCGGAGGTGGGCAACTTCACCAACGGTGACCTGATGTATGAGCAGAATGAAATAGAGTTCCTGCCCACCAAGCTGGAGGCTGCTGCCGACCAGTTGGTTATTGCCAAGTGGATGATGCGCGAGTTGGGCTACAAGTACGGCATCACCATCACCTTCGCCCCGAAAATCACCGTGGGCAAAGCTGGTAGCGGTATGCACGTGCACACCCGTGTGAGCAAAGATGGACAGAACATGTACGTCGGCGAGAACGGCTTGAGCGATGTGGCCTTGAAGACCATGGCCGGTATTCTGAGTCTGGCCGGTTCGCTCACTGCCTTCGGCAACACCAATCCCACCAGCTACTTCCGTCTGGTGCCCCATCAAGAGGCGCCCACGAACATCTGCTGGGGCGACCGCAACCGCTCGGCCATGGTCCGTGTGCCACTGGGTTGGAGCCGCAACGCTGGCAACATGATGGCCAATGCCAACCCACTGGAAAAGAACGACAAGGTGGACTTCTCGCACAAGCAGACCATCGAACTTCGCACGCCCGACGGCAGCGCCAATATCTACCTGCTGCTGGCCGGCATGACTGTGGCCGCACGCCACGGTTTCGAGATGGAGAATGCTGTGCAGTTCGCCAAGGACCGCTATGTGAGTGTGAATATTTTCGAACACGAAGATGTGCTCAACCGCCTCGAGGTGCTGCCCGACAGTTGTGCCGCCAGTGCCGACCTGTTGGAGCGCGACCGTGCTGTGTATGAACAGGATGGTATCTTCGCTCCGAAACTGATTGATGGCATCATGAAGCAGTTGCGTGCCTTCAACGACCGCACGTTGCGTGCTGAGATTGGCAGCGATCCCGAGAAGACCCTCGCCCTGGTGGAAAGCTTTATCCACTGCGGATGAGCCAAGTGGCACTTCTTATCGGTGGCAATCAAGGTGATCGCCACCGCTTGATAGACGAAGCGACAGAGCTGATACGGAATCGTATTGGCTCTGTCGTTGCTTTGTCAAAGGTGTATGAAACCGAGCCGTGGGGCGACTTTGGAGTGGAGAGCGGAGAACAAAAAGTGAAGAACTTTCTCAACCGCGCTTTGCTTGTCGAGACATTGCTTTCGCCCCATGAGGTGTTGCACGAGTCTCTTGCCATCGAGGCTGAGTTGGGCCGTGTTCGTCCCAAGCTTTCCTCAAAGAGATACCATTCGCGTCCGATGGACATTGACTTGATTTTCTTCGACCAGGAGGTTATCGATACACCGGATTTGACTATCCCTCATCCACGGATGCACTTGCGGCGGTTTGTGCTTGAACCGCTGGCCGAAATAATGCCCGACTACAGTCATCCGCTGTTGCATAAGACAGTGGAACAGATGCTGAAAGAATTATGAAAAGGAAAATATACATACTGTTGTTTTTGTTGATGATGCCGGTTGTCCTGTCGGCGCAGAATGCCACGGTGAGTGGCACAGTGACCGACAGTCGGACGGGTGAGACGCTGATAGGTGCTACCGTGGTGGATGTCCGCAGCGGCAAAGGGACGGTGACCAATGTCTATGGGCATTACTCGTTGACCCTGCGCCGCGATTCAGTAATGCTGAAGGTGACTTTTGTCGGCTATCGCCCACAGGAATTTGCGATGAGGCTTGACCGCAACCATGAACTGAACATTGAATTGTCGCCGTCGGTTCAGCTCGATGAAGTGACCGTAACGGCAGAGCGACTGGGCGATACACGTTCGTCGCAGATGAGTGCGGTGCAAATGCCCGTGGAGCGTATCAAGTCTGTGCCCGTCATGTTTGGCGAGGCCGATATTATCAAGGCATTGCAGTTGATGCCGGGTGTGCAAAGCGGCTCGGAAGGCAACAGTGGCATGTATGTGCGTGGCGGCGGTCCCGACGAAAACCTTTTTCTGCTCGATGGGGTGCCGCTTTACAATGTCAGCCATTTGGGCGGCTTCTTCTCGGCTTTCAACACTGATGCGGTGAAGAATGTGACACTCTATAAAGGCTCGTTTCCGGCACGTTTCGGCGGTCGTTTGAGTTCGGTGCTCGATGTGACGCAGAACAATGGCAATGACAAAGAAATACATGGCAACGCTTCGATAGGACTGATTTCGGCCAAGTTCAGTGTGGAAGGACCAATAGTGAAGGAACGTACCACCTTTAGCCTCTCGGCACGACGCACCTATGCAGAATTGTTTCTGATTCCCGCCATTATGGCTTTGAACGAGATGACCTCGGATGACGAGGAACTGCCCGATACCCCTGAGGCGGCCAATGCCAAATTTGACGCAGGATACTATTTCTACGACCTTAACGCCAAGGTGACGCATAAGTTCAACGACAAGAGCCGCCTGTACGGCAGTTTCTATCTTGGAGAGGATTTTGTACACGGCAAGGTGAAGACTGTCACCAGTTTGAACGAAGATGTGATGATGGGCTTCAAAAATGGCTGGGGCAACATGATAGGTTCCCTGAGATGGAACTATGCCCTCAGCCCTAAGGTGTTTATGAATGCTTCGCTGTCGTATACGCAGTACAGGAACAATATTGTGGGTAATATAGAAAAACTGATGACTCCCAATGACCCACACCCATCGACCATTACAGGCGATTATAGTTCGGGTATAAGAGAGGCCACTGCCCGTGTGGACTTTGATTTTACGCCCAGTCCAGATCATAATGTGAAGTTCGGAAGCAGTTTCACCCGACACTGGTTCACTCCTGAGGTGGCCAGTGGTAGTGTTGACTACTTCGATTCAATCCAGATGAACGGAGCCTTCACGATGGACACCTCAATATTCAATGAGATAGTGCCAGCCAACGAAATGGTGGCTTTTATCGAAGACGACTGGGCGATAGGCGAGGCTGTGAAAATCAATTACGGCCTGCATCTGAGTGGGTTCTTTGTGCAAGACACTTTCTACCCTTCGATTCAACCGCGAGTGTCGGGGCGAGTGATGCTGACTGACGACTTGTCGATTAAGGCAGGTTATGCCTACATGACGCAGTATGTACATTTGCTTTCGACCTCCAGTATAAGCTTGCCTACCGACCTATGGGTGCCAGTGACCAAGCGTGTTAAGCCTATGCAAAGCCATCAGGTGGCTGGTGGGCTTTTCTATAGCCGCAGCGGCATTGCCGATTTCTCGGTAGAGGCTTATTACAAACGTATGTCGAACTTGATTGAGTATAAAGACGGTGCGACCTTCTTCGGCTCGTCCGAGCATTGGGAAAGACTTGTTTTTGCCGGTGACGGTTGGAGTTACGGTGTGGAATTCCTTATGCAACGCGATATAGGTCGGCTTACAGGATGGGTGGCCTACACTTGGAGCCGCACCATGCGGCACTTTAACCGTCCGGGACAAGTGCTAAACAATGGCAATCCTTTCCCGGCCAAGTACGATCGTCGGCATGATATATCGATTGTGTTCTCGTATAAGTTCAGCGACCAATTTGATGTTAGTGCCACATGGGTTTTCTCAACAGGCAATACTGCCACCCTATCGATGCAGCGTTATCCAATAGCCTCGGATGACCCAGATGATTATTATAATCCTCCTGTACGGGGTGGGGCAGGGCAGCTTGCCTACTTTGAAGGGCGCAACAACTACCGAATGCCCAACTATCACCGTCTCGATATAGGAGCCAACTTCCACCGTAAGTTCAAGCACTGCCGTCGCACAATCAACGTCAGTGTCTACAATGTCTACAACCGGCAGAATCCTTATATGATATACCAAACTTCTGCTGAGACTTACCGTAACTATCCCTCGGCACTGATGCAGCTTTCTATTTTCCCCATTATCCCATCGGTGGCATATACGTTGTATTTTTAGTGGAATCAAATAATCAGGATAACAGATGAAAAGAATTGTACATATTGGAATTTTGATTTTTTTCTTTCATTTTTCATTTTTCATTTCCTCATGTGAACGCGTACTTGATGTTGACGACAATATGCCCGATCGACAGATGGTACTCAATGCTATTCCGTCGGCTGGTGACACTGCTTTTGTCTATTTTGCTTATACTCATTTTTTTCTCGACAATAACAATGACAACCCTGTTCCTTTTTCGGCAATGACGCTCTCTGTCAATGGTGTGCCCTACTACCACTGTGCCGAGAATGGTTGCTGCTATTTTTTCCCTTACGTACTTCAACCAGATGATACGCTTGCCATTGATATTCAGACGGCAGACTGCATGGTGCATGCTGCTACTTATGTGCCACAGTATCCGGATATTTCGAATATGCGTGTTACACGCTTTGAGAGTCCGTCATTCAATTTCTACAGAGCCCAGTTTGAACTCTCTGACCATTCCGGCTATCCAGAATATTATCGTCTAAAGGTAATGGTTCGTGATAGCGGTGAGCGCTACAATGCATGGGAACGCAAACTAGATACGGTTGACACCATTCATTCCACTTATTTTGTGTTGCCGACAAACCCTGAAATCACTTCAAATGAAGTCAATCCCTATATCCCATTAGGAGGATATCTTTACAACACTGCTATGTTTCTCGATCGCAAGATTGAAGGTCGCAGTAACTATCCTGTTGATATGTACATTCTTATGTTAGTCGACACCAATGAGGTGCAACCATTCAAGCATTGGTATAAGATTTCGGTCGAGTCGGTTACACCTGCCCGATGGAATTATCTGCTCAGTGCCTCGTCATCGTCGGGTATGAACAGCATGTTTGCCGAACAAGGGCAACCCTATGGCAATGTCGAAGGTGCTCTCGGTATTTTTGCTGGCCGGTCGAAATGGGAATACGAGTTTGATGCTGATACGATAAAACAATAAAAGGAGCGGCGGCAAATTCAGGTTGCCGCCGCTCCTTTCAGCATTCTTTTTATTTTTACAAACCAAGCACTTCTGCTCCCTGTTTGTAAATGATGTCGCGCGGGATGTTGGCATCGCGGATGGCATCGAGGTCGGCCTGCAGTTCGGCACCAATCTTGCCGTTCTTTTCGCTGTAGGCTTTGGCGGCTTCCATGTCGCCCTCGCCTTCCATGGCGATGATGATGGCAGCCCATTCGCGGGCAGCTTTGCGGGCTTTCTCAACATCGATTACATATTTGCCTTGTTCGTTGCGGCTGAAGGCACCGTGCTCTTTAAAGTAGTTGTAGCACATGATGTTGGCTACTCCATGAGCCTCGGTGGCACCGAAACGGACGCTACGAAGGATACCGGCGATGAAGGTGATATAGTTCTCCTCGATGGTGCTGTTGGTGATTTCGCCACGCTCAATGAGCTGTTCAGTCAGGAACAGTCCACACACATCAGCCTTAGCCTCTTCCCAGGCGCTGTACTGAGCACCGAGAGCCTGACGGCAAGCACCTTTGCCGGTGACGGTCTGTTTGATGCCCAGTCCGTGGGCCACCTCGTGGTAACAGGTGTTGCCGAAGAAAGCGTTGAAGGTTACCTTGTTGATCTGCTCGTCGCACACCATCAGGTTGGCTATGGGAGTCATGATATTGTCGAATTTGGCTTTCATGGCGTTTTTCAATTGCAGGCGACGGCTGCCTTTCTTCAGCTGCACGCGCTCGTCGTTGGGCAGGTTGATGGCGATGGTCTTCGAACCAGCATTGCAGTCACCGGCGTAATAGACAACATCGTACACATTGATGTCGCAGTCGGTACCGGGCACCTCTTTCTTATACTTCTCGTCGCAGGGGAGGAGTTTCTGCATTTCGGGCAGCAGGGCGGCAAATTTGCTCAGATCGTTGCTCCATTGCTCATCTTTCACAAGAACAAAAGCCTCGTGGCTGCACTTCAGGCCATTAATACCATCGTCGTAGTTCTCGATAGGCCCAACCACAAAGTCCAGTTTGCTGTCTTTCATGTCCATCCAGACCATGTCGCTCTGGAAATAATCGTCGGTTTTGAAGGCTTCGCGGCGTGCCTCGAGGTACTTCTTCAGACCGGGGTTCTCGGCCAGCTCGATGGCTTTTGCCATCAGCTCGTCCACTTTAGCCAGTTGCTCTTTGTAGGCTTCGTGGTAGGGCAGCACATAGAGTTTACCTTCGGCATCGCGACGGATGACACTGTACTCACTATTTTTCAGCGGGTCCTCAAGGGCATCAAACTCCTCCTTGGTCATGTCGACAGGGTAGAAGTTGCAGCCAGCAGGACGCTCACCATAGCCGGGAATGAAGGGCTTCTCGCTGTCGAGACGGTCCCATGCACCGTACTGAATATTGGCGAAGGCGCGGATGGCCGGGTCGCTGATGGTGTCGAGGCTCTTGCGATTCTCATTGCCAAAGTACTGATCCCAGTAGATTTCGTCCATCACATCACCGATCTGGATGAAAATCTTGACCAGTTCTTTCTCGTTGGCTGAGAGGTTCTGGATGAGGTCGGAGGTCAATGTGAACTCGGCATACTCGTCCACTTTTTGTTGAATTTCCGATTTCGGTTCGGGTGCGTTTTTACTTTTGCAACCCACCGCGGCTAACATTGAAATAGCCATAGCGCAGATAACTAATTTCTTCATTATTAATTTATTTTAAAGATTATTTGACTTTGATATATTTTGCAAATGTACATTTTTTTTGTCATATTAAAAAAAAGTAGTACTTTTGCACCCGATTTTTGAAAAGGAAATCATCCACGGAAAGATGCTCGAGTGGTTGAAGAGGCCCGCCTGGAAAGCGAGTAAGCGTTAAAAGCGCTTCAGGGGTTCGAATCCCCTTCTTTCCGCCAAGAAAAAAAGGAGACTGATGAAGTCTCCTTTTTTTGTTTTGCCGCATTTTGATTATTCTCGCACTTTGGTCATGCTGAAGGTGGCGGTGTAGGTGGTGCCGTCCTCACGCAGGCGAAGTGCAGTCCAATTCATCACGTCGTTCTCAATTGACGCAATTTCCCACCATTCGCGGTGCTCCACCTCGCCCTCGCCCGAGTTCAGCCAGCGGGTGCAGAGAAGAACACCATCGACAATGTATTGAGCCAGTTCGTTGACGTCTGATACCCACTGGCCGTTTTCGTCTAAACGGTAGTAGATGTATTTCCCGTTGTCGAGGTATTCCCAGCGGTGTAGTTCTCCGTCGTCGAACTCCGAACCTTCACTACCGGTAACCCGACCTTCCCAAATGCCAAGAATGTCAACGCTGTAGTCTGTCGGAATTTTTGTCCACAAAACGGTGCCACTGTTGGTGTACATGGGGGTTCCGTTGCGGTAGACGGTGTATTTCGATTCGGTCACCATCTCGGTGCTTGAGATGGACTTGACAGTGAGTTCTGCTACGAAAGAAGTTGTCTTGTTGAGCTCGCCAGTCATGGAGATTATGTTGCCAGTCAACACGATGTCGCTTGGAATGTGGTTGGCCCACATTGGCTGATCTGCGGTATAGTCCACCCGCGATGCACTGAGGAAGCCTTGGGTTGCCGATTCGAAGGTGTATACCACTTTTTCGTTGGTTGGCATAATATGTCCATCCAGTTGGGTCAACATCCATTTGCCAAGCATCTGCTGGGCGAGATTGTCAATTTCTTTGTCCTTGCCACAAGAGGAAAAAAACAAGGCAGCAATAGCTAACAGGTAAAATGCTTTTTTCATTAATGTTTAGTATGTTTTATAGGTTTACATTCTTTTGGGCGAGGGTGATCATCTCGCTGTCGCAGTTGAGGATAGCGGCGATGCGCAGTGCTTCATGAGGCACATTGTCGCTTTGGTCCTCGGTGAGCGAGTAGTCGATGAATCGGTTGATGCTCTGTGGCGTAAGTGGAACATCCGCCAATCCTTCGACAAATCCCTTCACTCGCAGTCGGCGGCATTCCGATCCAAGGCCGCTGTAGTGGGTGGTGACAAGGGTGGTGGAGCTCTTCGAGTTGAGAATCTTGATGATAGCTTGCACCAAGGCTTTCCCCTCGACGGGGTTGGTGGTGCGTGCCGGCTCGTCGATAAGTACGAGCATATTGTGCTCGCGGCAGGTGTTAAGAATATTACTGATTTTTATTATTTCAGCAGCGTAAGACGAGAGTCCGTTCATCTCGTCCTGCTCGTCGCCAATCGATGAAACCACACCCTCGACCAGCTTTACAACAGCCATGCTTGCAGGCACATACATGCCACATTGTGCCATCAGTTGGGCGGTGCCCACGCTCTTGAGCAAGACGGTTTTACCGGCCATGTTGGCACCGGTGATAAGGGTCACGCCGTCGTACAATGCCACGTCGACAGGCTGGTAGCGCAAGTTTGCCTTCTCGTTGCGCTCTTTCAAGCGATGGTTGGTAAGCTCTTTGTATTCAATGTGGTCGCCAGTCTCAGGATGTGTCAATCTCCAACTGATGGCCAGTTCGGCTTTGGCTACTAAATAGTCGGCATAAGCCATTTGTTCCATGGTGGTTACAAGCAAATCGGTCCAACGGTTGAGTTGGTCGGAAAGGCGCACACACACTTCGTTCTGAATCTCGTTTTGCTGCGCCAGCAACTCGCTGATTCTCATCGGGTCGCCGTCGGAGGTTTGCAGGGCTTGCAACTCACGTCGTACGGGTGCTAATCGAGAGTCGTAACTGTCATAGATATAGAAGTTTGCAATGCCTGTGTTATCGGGGTCGAGCAAGGCGAATACCTCTCTTGTGTCGGGCATCGGGAGCATGGCGGTCAGCCCTAAGTCGGCGATGGCCTCCTTGGCAGTTTGCGATAGTTGGGACAAGTTCTTGATTTCGAACAGTTCAACTTCGTTCAGTGGAGTGTGATTGGCCAGATTGGAGAGGGTCCCTTGCAGGTCGTGCAGCTGCATAAGGCAGTGGCGCAGTTCGATATACGGTTTCTTGTATTTGAATTCTTTCACTGCCTGTATGGCTTGTTCAAGCTTGCACCATTCGTCACGTAGTTTTTCGGCATCGGTGAGGAATTCGGCATCCAGCATTTTGCGTCGGCCAGCCGACGACATTAATTCCATGCTATCAACGACATGCTGGAATCCTGCATCTTGTTTTATGAGTTCTTTTATCTTCATTTTTCTATTTTCATTACATCGTACACAGGCGTCTGCAGCGCCTCGCTCAGTATTTCGCAAGTGCTGTGTGAATCAAGCAGAAAGCCTTGCGGTGATGTTGGGTTTAGGGTGACGGCAAGCAGTTTTGAACGCTGCAACACCATCAGTCGTCCTCCGCGGCGGGTGAACTCGACGTAAGCCTCGGGGGTGATGAAAAGTTTTGTGAAATCGCGAGCAATCAGCGTTATACCCTTGCCTTTCGCCGCCAGAACGCGTAGCAGACGGTCGCTCACCGCACCCGAGGCAAACAGTGTGTGTCCATAGTGCAGCAAATCGGTCGAAGCACGGTCGATAAGGAATACCGAAGCGATGCCGAGGTCGTGTGGCCGGCCCTCGTCGTCGACTCCCCAAAGTCCTGACGGAATGACGCTAAGGCGGTCGCGCAAGGCTGAATCCACCTCGTCGAGCAGAATCAGGTTGTGCAGGAACTTGGTCTTGGCTACCAATTGTTTCACGTTGGCCGAAACGGCCGCACCGGTAGCCAGAATCATGGCTTCGGTCACGGTGGGCGATGCAAGGCTCAGGCGCGACAGGGCCCCGTCGACTATGGCAATGTCAACGCCCATGGAATCAAGCTGTTCAATCTGGCTGCGAAGTACGCCTGTGGTGGCGGCTCCCGAAAGCAAGGCCTTGCCGCGGACGAGCACGCGTGCCGTGACCAGCGGCCCCAGAGCCGTGCGGCGGCTGTCGACGGCCTCGAGCACCGACACCGCCTGCCGCTTCAGGTAGTGCTGTTCCGATGTGATGAAATGCGTTCCCTCATAGAGGGTTACTTCAGGCTTGGCTGTGGCAAAAACGCTGTCGACCTGTTCGCCGTCGACACCGATGGAGGTTACTCCCACATGGACTCCTAACGCGTTAAGCCTTCGAAGGATATAGTTTAAGCATACCGTTTTTCCGGTGTTTTTTTCGAGTCCCACAATGGAGAGGCTTCGGTGTTGAAGTATGTTCGATATAAAGGGCATTTTCGGGCTGCAAAGTTACGATAAAAATCTCACATACAGGGCACAAAATGAAAGAAAGTGGTATTGCGCTGATATTCAGCTCCGGCAATGTGGCTTCTTCTTTTGATGTCCTGTCGTTGTTCGGTCGTTGTTCAGTCAAACACTGAACAACGACTGAACAACGACCGAACAACGACAGGACAACGAGCGGTGGCGTTTCATTTTTCCTTGCATAAAAAAAAATTGCAGTTTCCGATTATTTATGTATATTTGCAAAATATGCCTAAAATGAAGTGGGTGTGTATTGTTTTGTAAATCAAAAAGTAAAGTGATCATAATACATCGTCTATGAAACTCAAGGACATGAAAAAAACACTACTTGTCGCCATTTTTGGTGCGGGACTGCTTGTGTCGTGCGGCCCTTCGAAAGAAATTGCATACGTCAGCGATGCCGTGCGCGACTCGGCCATGACCATCACCGGCGAGTTCTCGAAAGGTATTCAGGCTAACGACCTGCTGTACATCTATGTTGAGAGCGAAACGCCCGATGTTACAGTGCTCTTTAACCAGGAAACCAACAAGATTGCCAAGGTGGACAATATGGTGATCAACCCGGGTTCGTCGGCTGTGACTGGCTACCTGGTCAACCGCGACGGCGACATTATCTTCCCTGTGCTGGGTAAGCTTCATGTGCTTGGATTGACACATGCACAGTTGGCCGCTTTGATTGAGCGTCGTCTGGTCGACGAAGGTCATATCCTTGATGCAGTGGTTACTGTGAAACTGATGAACTTCACGGTGAGTGTGCTGGGCGAAGTTGTGAAACCAGGCTTGATTCAGGTTGATGGTGAGCGTCTCACTATTTTCGAAGCCCTCAGCCGCGTGGGCGATATCACCCTCTATGGCCGTCGCGATAATGTGACGGTTATCCGCGAAGAGAACGGCGTGCGCACTATTGGCGAGCTCGACCTCACGTCGCAGAATGTGTTTAATTCGCCCTATTACTACTTGCATCAGAACGACATGGTTTATGTCGAGCCGAATACCAGACGTAAACATGATGCGGAAAGAGACCCGTTGGTGCAGTCCTACATCTCGATGGGACTGTCGATTCTGTCGACGTTGAGCAGTATGTTCTACTACTACATCCTGTCGCAGAGATATTTGAATAACAATTAGTCAAATCGAAATTAATCACAGATATGGACGACAATAAAAGAAATCAAATCGGAAACGAAAGCGCAGAAAACCAAGAAACCGGAATCAATATCCGCGACCTTGTCTTTATTGTGCTGAACAACTGGTACTGGTTTGTGCTGTCGGTGGTGGTGTGCTTGATTGCAACCGCCTTCATCTACAAAGCGCAGCCTAAGACCTACACCGCCCAAGGAACCATTCTTGTGCGCGACAGCAACCAGAAGAGCTACTCGCGCGACAACATGGATGCAATCCTCAACAATATGGGCATGAGTAGCAGTGACCTGTCGCTTGAAAACGAGTTGTACATGCTCCGTTCCTCGTCGTTGATGACGCAGGTGGTTCGCCGCCTCGGCTTGAACCATAGTTGTGTACGCAACGATTTGTTCAAGAAGGTTACCTATTACAAGGATGCGCCCGTTTCGCTGATGGTTCGCAATGCCGACCGTGAGGTACAGGAGACGCCTTTGAATGTGAAGGTCACGCTCAAGCCCAACAATAAGTACGCATATCGCGCCGAGTATGTCGACAAGGAAGAGAAGCCCCGTCATTTTGTGGTCGAAGGCGATGCCTATTTTGGACAGATGGTCAAAGTGAATCCGGAAGTGTCGTTTGCGGTTGAGAAAACACAATACTTTACCAAGGCTTTCGAAGGTGTTACGCTTTATCTGGCCGAGTATGAGGCATTCCCCTTGGCTCGTTCGATGACCAAGAGACTCACGGTGAGCCGTGTCGATAAAATGGCTTCGGTGGTTTCTATTGCTTTCAAGGATGCGAATATGCAGCGTGCCAACGAGATTGTGGATACCTTGATTGTTGTCTACAACGATGATGCTCTCGAGGACAAGAACAAAGTGGCACAGGCAACGCAGCGCTTTATTGCCGACCGTATTGAGTTGATTACCGGTGAACTTGGTGCTGTCGACGCACAGGTGGAGCAACTCAAGAAGAGTTCCGGCCTGCCTGACCTTTCGGATGCTTCGGCAACAATACTCCAAACCGGTACCCGATATGGTGATGAGGTATCGAACCTCGAGACAGAAAAGGCCATTATTGAGTATGTGAAGAACTACATTGCCGACCCTGACAACAAAGAGTCGCTCATACCAGAGAACTTGGGTACTACCGATGCCGGTATCCAGGGTGCTATCAAGACCTACAACAACTTGGTGAACCAGTACGACCGTATGAAGAGCACCGCTGGCCCGAACAACCCTCAGGTGCGTTCGCTTCGTCAGCAGATGGACAATCAGTTGGCTTCCATCACCACATCGGTCAATAACCTTTACAATGCCACCAGCATTCGCCTGCGCGATGCTCGCCAGAAAGAGGCCCGTTCGCGTACCCAGATTGCTGCCATGCCCACACAGAACAAGGCTGTGGCCGCGGTGGAGCGTCAACAGAAAATCAAGGAGGAACTTTACCTCTACTTGCTTAGCAAACGTGAAGAGACCACGATGAACTTGGCAGTGACGATGGCAAATGCCAAGGTGGTCGAACCCGCTGTGGTGGGCATGACCGCTCCTCGCCTGATGATGTTCGCTTTGGTTGGCTTGGTGCTTGGATTGGCATTGCCGGCCGCCGTGATGTTCTGCATCAACTTCTTCGATACCAAACTGCGTTCGAAGGCTGATGTGGAGCGTATGACCAAGCTGCCGATTCTTGGCGAGATTCCATCGAAGCCCGAGAACCGCAAGAATGACGAAATTATTGTCACCGCCAACGGTACCGATGTGGTGACCGAGGCATTCCGACTGCTGCACAGTAATATTCCGTTCTTCCTGAAAGACGGACAGAAGGTTATCCAGACGGTGTCGACCACTCCGAGAGAAGGTAAGTCGTATACAGCTTTGAACCTTGCATTGTCGTTGGCTTATACGGGCAAGCGCACGCTGCTGGCCGACTTCGACTTGCGTAAGCGTTCGCTGTCGAAGACCATGGACCCGCAGAACCATTCGGGTTTGATACATTATCTGCTCGACAGCGACGACGATGTGGAGAAATATATCAAGCACAGCGATTCGTCGGAGTATCTCGACTATATTGTCTGCGAAAAGACTCCGCCTAACGCCACTCAGTTGCTGATGACCGAGAAACTCGACAAGATGGTGGCCTATCTGCGTGAGCATTACGATTATATCATCTTCGACTCGACTCCCGCCCAAGTAGTGGCCGATGCCGCCGTCATCAACCGTGTGGCCGACCTCACTACATATATCATGCGTGTCGGTCTACTGAACAAGGGTTCGCTGCCCTTCATCCAGGAGATGGCAGACAAGGGGCGCTTCAAGAATATGGCTGTGGTGCTTACCGACGTGCCTCTGATTAAGAAGCGTTATGGTGGCTACGGCTATGGTTACGGCTACGGCTATGGTTACGGCTATGGCTATGGCTATGGCTATGGTTACGGCTACGGCTATGGTTACGGTTATGGCGATGAGAGTGATGCTGAAGACCATGGTCGTCATCACCACAAAAAAGATGAAAGTAAGAAGTAATACTATACTGTAATGAAAGGAATTGTATTGGCGGGAGGCTCAGGCACCCGCCTTTACCCTATTACAAAGGGTGTTAGTAAGCAGCTGTTGCCCATCTACGATAAACCGATGGTCTACTATCCCATTTCGGTTTTGATGCTGGCCGGTATACGTGATATTCTTATTATTTCGACTCCCTCCGACTTGCCTGCTTTCAAGCGTTTGCTTGGAGACGGAAGTGACTTTGGTGTGCATTTTACTTATGCTGAGCAGCCATCGCCTGACGGGTTGGCTCAGGCCTTTATCATTGGCGAAGAATTTATTGGTGACGACTCGGTGTGCCTTGTTTTGGGTGACAACATCTTCCATGGCAATGGTTTAAGCAAGATGCTTCATCAGGCGGTTACAAATGCCGAGGTTGAGCATCGTGCCACGGTGTTCGGCTATTGGGTGGCCGATCCGGAGCGTTATGGTGTGGCTGAATTTGACAAACAAGGGCGTGTACTGTCAATCGAGGAGAAACCGAAAGAACCCAAGTCGAACTATGCTGTCGTAGGACTCTATTTCTATCCAAACAAAGTGGTCGAGGTGGCCAAGAATGTGAAGCCCAGTGCTCGTGGCGAGTTGGAAATCACGTCTGTCAATCAGGCCTTCCTCGAAGATGGAGAGTTGAATGTACAGCTGATGGGTCGTGGTTTTGCATGGCTTGATACTGGCACGCACGACTCTCTGGCAGAAGCATCAACCTTCATTGAAGTTATCGAGAAACGTCAGGGGTTGAAGGTGGCCTGTCTCGAAAGTATTGCATACGAAAAAGGCTGGCTCACTGCCGACGAGATACGTCGCTTGGCCAAACCCATGGAAAAGAACCAATATGGACAATACCTACTCAATCTAGTATGAACATTATAAAAACAGATATAGAAGGCCCGCTCATTGTCGAACCACGCGTGTTTGGCGATGCGCGTGGCTATTTTTTCGAAAGCTTCAATGCGCGTGATTTTGCGGCACAGACTGGCTTGGAAATCAACTTTGTTCAGGACAATGAATCGCGTTCATGTCGTGGTGTGGTGCGTGGTTTGCACTTCCAAAAACCTCCGTATACTCAGTCGAAGCTGGTGCGTGTGGTGGTTGGTTCGGTGCTCGACGTGGTGGTTGATATCCGTCGAAATTCCCCGACCTATGGACAGCATGTTGCCGTTGAATTGACGGCCGAGAATCATCGGCAGTTTTTTGTTCCGAAGGGTTTCGCCCACGGCTTTGCTGTGCTTAGCGAAGTGGCTGTGTTTCAGTATAAATGTGATGAGTTTTATCATCCTGAATCCGAAGGTGCAATTGCATGGAATGACCCGACCCTCGGCATTGACTGGCAGCTGCCGATGGATGAGGTTATCCTTTCGGCAAAAGACAGTAATCATCCAATGTTGAACCAATTTGTAAGCCCGTTCTAATGAATATCCTTGTCACAGGTGCCAATGGCCAGTTAGGAACGCACATGCGTTTGCTGGCTCCACAGTCGAATCACCGTTGGCTGTTCACCGACGTGGAAGAACTCGATATTACTGCACGTGAAGCGGTAGAGAACTACGTGAAGGAACACGAGGTGAGGATGATTGTCAACTGTGCGGCTTACACCAATGTTGACCGTGCCGAGAGCGACGAGTCCACAGCCCTGCGTATCAATGCCGAAGCTGTGGGTTACATGGCCGAAGCGATGAAAAAAGTGGACGGGTGGTTGGTGCATTTCTCAACCGACTATGTTTTCGGTGGCAATAAAAACAACCGACCTTGCACGGAAGAGGAAACTCCCAATCCCACAGGCGCTTATGGTCGGACAAAGTTGGCTGGTGAGAAAGCATCGGAAGTATGCCACAGACTGATTTTCCGCACGTCATGGCTGTATAGTGAATATGGTAAGAATTTTTTGCTTACAATGCTTAACTTGACGGCAACCAAACCGGAACTTAAAGTGGTGTTTGATCAGGTGGGTACACCGACTTATGCCGGAGATTTGGCAAAAGCGGTATTTACAATTATAGAGAATGATGAATATGCCTCACACGAGGGCATTTTCAACTATGCCAACGAGGGCGTGTGCAGTTGGTTCGATTTTACCAAGGAGATTGCCCGACAGACAGGTCACATTACTTGTCGTGTTTTGCCCTGTCACAGCAATGAATATCCCAGCCCAGTTGAGCGACCGGCCTATTCTGTGTTGGATAAAACCAAATTTAAAGAGACTTTCCATCAAGAGATACCTTATTGGGTGGACGGTCTTGAGCGTTGTCTTGCAAATATAAAGAAATGAAAAACTTCATACTTATAGGAGTCGGTGGTTATATTGCCCCCCGTCATTTGAAAGCCATCAAGGAAACAGGCAACTGCCTGTTGGCTGCATACGACAAGAATGATTCAGTGGGGATTATGGATAGTTATTTCCCCAAAGCTTCTTTCTTTACCGAATACGAGCTTTTCGACCGACACAATAACTATGTTAAATCCAAAGGTGGTAAGATTGACTTCTTATCGGTCTGCTCACCCAACTATTTACACGATGCCCATACACGTTATGGTCTACGGATGGGAACTGATGTAATTTGTGAGAAGCCTGTGGTGCTTAGTCCGTGGAATATCGATGGCCTTGAAGAAATTGAACGGGAAACAGGTCACAAAGCCTACACTATTTTTCAGCTTCGTTTGCATCCATCGGTTGTGGCGCTGAAACACGAGGTCGAACAAGGACCGGCAGACAAGGTCTACGATGTTGACCTCAGTTATATTACACCGCGTGGCTATTGGTATTATGCATCTTGGAAAGGTAATTTACAAAAGAGCGGAGGTGTGGCTACCAATATTGGTGTCCATTTCTACGATATGTTGCAGTGGATTTTTGGTCCGGTGCAGAAGAGCGTGGTACATGTTTCAAGCCACGACCGTGTGGCTGGTTACCTTGAAATGCAACAGGCTCGAGTGCGCTATTTCCTTAGCATCAACGCTGAACATTTGCCTCAAGGTGTGACAAGTAGTTTTCGCTCCATTACTGTCGATGGTAAGGAATTCGAGTTTAGCAATGGATTTACCGATCTGCACACTCGTAGCTACGAGGAAATCCTTGCAGGACGAGGTTTCCGTATCAGCGAGGCCAAAGAATGTATCCGTACTGTATATGAAATAAGAAATGCAGAGCCAGTGGGCTTGGTGGGCGACTACCACCCCATGGCCAAGTTTCCATTAACCAAACACCCATTCGGATGGTAGACGAACCGTTCATACACGAAAGTTCCTACGTTGACGATGGTGTTGTTTTGGGTAAAGGCACCAAGGTATGGCATTTCTGTCATATTCAAAAAAATGCTGTACTGGGAGAAAATTGTTCTCTTGGCCAGAATGTCAACATTGGCCCTAATGTCAAGATTGGCAATGGGGTGCGTATCCAAAACAATGTGTCGGTGTATGAGGGTGTGGAAATTGAGGACAATGTATTTTTGGGACCGAGTTGTGTTTTCACTAATGTGCTGATGCCGCGTGCCGACAAGTCGGTGCACGGTAAATATGAACGTACGTTGGTTCGTGAAGGAGCCTCTCTCGGAGCCAATTGCACTATTGTGTGTGGACACACTATTGGCCGTCGTGCTCTGGTGGCTGCTGGTGCTGTAGTGACTAAAGATGTGCCTGACTATGCTATAGTGGCTGGAGTACCAGCAAGAATAATAGGAAAAACCGAAGAATAATATGCAGTTTCGCGACCTACATAAACAATACGATGCCATGCGTGCCGAGATGGACGAAGCCCTGTTGGGAGCCGCCCATAGCGGTGCATATATTATGGGACCTCATGTGGCTGAGCTTGAGCAACAATTGGCCGATTATGTTGGTGTGAAACACTGTGTCACTTGCGCTAACGGTACCGATGCCCTGCGTCTGGCTTTGATGGCTCTCGGCATTGGCCCCGGCGATGCCGTCTTTGTGCCCGACTTCACCTTCTTTGCCACTGCCGAAGCGGTGGCCATGGTGGGAGCTACACCGATATTTATTGATGTATGTGATAGCACATACAATATCTTGGTCGCTGACTTGTATGATAAATGTTGTGATGCTCGAAACAAGGACCTCGTTCCGCGTGCTGTGATTGCTGTCGACCTCTTCGGACAGCCTGCCGATTATAAGAGACTTTCCGAGTTTTGCAAAGAACACAGTCTATTCCTTATCGAGGATGGTGCACAAGGCTTTGGTGGTAGTATCGATGACAAGAAAGCTTGTTCATTTGGAGACATCAGCACCACATCGTTTTTCCCTGCCAAACCACTTGGTTGCTACGGCGACGGTGGTGCTCTGTTTACTGACAATGATGAGTGGGCTGCCATGTTACGTTCTTTGCGTATCCATGGTAAAGGTACTGATAAATACGACAATGTGCGTCTTGGTCTCAATTCACGGCTTGATACCCTTCAAGCCGCTGTGCTGCAGGTAAAGATGAACCATTTTGATGCAGAATTACTGACTGTTAACCATGCGGCTGATAAGTACTCCGAACTACTATCTTGCAAGGTAAAAACACCGGTGGTTCCCGAGGGATTTTACTCTTCTTGGGCACAGTATACCATTCAGGTTGACAATCGTGACGAGGTGCAGGCTCGTCTCAAAGCCGCAGGCATACCATCCATGGTCTATTATCCTCACACCATGAGCCAACAGACCGCTTTTAACTATCTCAATCAACGGCCATGCCCTACGGCAGAAAAACTGACTACGACTGTCCTTTCGCTCCCCATGCATCCCTATCTTACTGATGAAGAAATAGTAACCATAGCCTCTCTGATATGATGACACTTGATGATATAAGGATATGCGTTGTCGGCCTTGGCTACGTGGGCCTTCCTTTGGCACGCCTTTTCTCGACAAAATATCCTACGATAGGTTTCGACATAAACACCGAACGTGTGGAAAGTCTGATGCAAGGGCACGACAACACGCTTGAAGTCGAAGACGAACTGCTGCGGGATGCTATACATAACCATGGTTTCAGGTGCACCTCGTCGTTGGATGATATCAAGGATTGTAATGTCTATATTGTTGCCGTTCCAACGCCTGTTGATGACAATAACCGTCCTGACCTCAGTCCACTAATTGGAGCTTCTAAAGTTGTCGGTAATGTTATATCAAAGGGTGATGTTGTCATATACGAATCAACGGTCTATCCTGGTGTCACAGAGGATGAGTGTCTGCCAGTGATTGAGAAACTTACTGGTTTTAAGCTCAATGTCGACTATTTTGCCGGATACAGTCCAGAACGAATCAACCCCGGCGACAAAGAGCACCGAGTGGAAACTATACGCAAGGTTACCTCGGGTTCCACGCCAGAGGCTGCCGACCTGATTGATAGCATGTACAACAGTGTGTTGCTCAATGGGACGCATAAAGCTCCGAGTATCAAGGTGGCCGAGGCTTCCAAGATAATTGAGAACTCGCAACGTGATGTCAATATCGCTTTCTTTAACGAGTTGGCCAAGATATTCAATGCCATGGGCATCGATACCGGAGATGTTATAGAGGCAGCCTCGTCGAAATGGAATTTCATCAAGATGAAGCCAGGTCTTGTCGGTGGCCATTGCATCTCGGTCGATCCGTACTATCTGATTCAAAAATCTCAACTATACGGTGTTCTGCCTCGGGTGATGAGCAATTCCCGTCGTCTCAACAACTCGATGGGTGCTTATGTGGCCAACCAGACCATCCGTCAGATGAACCTCAAAGGTGTGCCGGTCAAGGATGCGCGCATTCTTATCCTCGGCTTCACTTTTAAGGAAAACTGCCCCGACATCCGCAATACCAAGGTGGTAGACATCTACCATACTTTGCACGAATACACCCCCAATATTACTGTTTTCGACCCATGGGTCGATTCCGACAAATCCCGACATGAATATGGCATTGAAGTTGAAAAATCAAAATCAGAAATTGAAAAGTCAAAGTATGATGCTGCAATTTTAGCCGTGTCACACGATGTTTTCCGTTCGATTGATATTCGTTCACTTGTGCCGCAGCCTGGCGTTGTTTACGATGTCAAGGGATTTTTAAACCGCGAAATAATTGATGCAAGACTTTAAATATTTGATATATGAATAATCTTTACAAAAAGTTTGTCTTCAACATCGTTAGAAGGTATCGCCACTCTACTGTTTCGCAGTGGGTTATCTTCTCATTTGATGTGCTTTTGTTCATTATCGCGTTCGTTGTGACAGTGTTGTTCCGTTATGTTGCTTACCGTGGTGACGACATCCTGCTCAACGATTTGATCATTAAGTTCGTGCTGGCCTTGGTACTGACGGTGTTCTGTTTCCTGATGGTCGGCAGTTTTCGTGGAATTATCCGCCATGCGGGCATGAGCGATATTGGGAAAGTAATGGTTGTATGCATCGGTGCGATGTTGATATCTATCGTTCTGAATTTTGTGAACAACCAGTTCCATCCGCAGATTGTTCACTCACAGTGGCTGCTTGCCTATCGCGAGACCTTCATGGTCTATACATTGCTGGCGGCACTAATGGTTGTCGAGCGTTTGATGTTGCAACGCATATACAATGATTATTTCCGTCGCCGTCGTCCGGAACAGAATGTGGTTATCTATGGTGCAGGTGCGGCCGGTATCATTGCCTACAATGCTCTTCATCAGGATCAGACACGCGATTATCATGTGGTTGCCTTTATTGACGACGACATGTCGAAAGTCAATCAGGAACTTAACGGTGTCCCTGTTATGCGTGTCCGCAATGTGTTGCAGCCTGATTTTATCAAGAATAAAGAGGTAAGCCTTCTGATTATTGCCATCCCCACCATCCGCATGAAGCACAAACAGGCTATCTCTAACCGTGCCCTCGACTTGGGACTGACTGTCAAGGCGGTGCCACATATCAGCACTTGGATGAACGGCAGCTTTACCTCGAATCAGATTGAAGACATCAAGATTGAGGACCTGTTGGGTCGCGAACCAATCAAGATGGACAATGTGAATATTGTGCGCGAGGTGGTCGACAAAGTGGTGCTTGTCACAGGTGCCGCTGGTTCCATCGGCTCCGAGATTTGCCGTCAGTTGATGCGCTACCAACCAAAGAAAGTTATCATGCTCGATCAGGCCGAGAGCCCCATGTACGACCTTCAGTTTGAGTTGCGAAACACCTATAAGAACCAGCTTGAACGCATGGAGTTTGTCATTGCCAATGTCAAGGATCATGCTCGAATGGAGGAGGTCTTCGAGGCATTCCACCCACAGTTGGTCTACCACGCTGCCGCCTACAAGCACGTGCCTTTCATGGAGGAGAATCCTTACGAAGCTGTGTATATCAATGTGTTTGGTACCCGCAACGTGGCTGATTTGGCCATCAAGTATGGCACACAGAAATTCGTCATGATTTCAACCGACAAGGCCGTCAATCCCACCAACGTGATGGGTGCCACCAAGCGCATGGCCGAAATCTACATCCAGTCGCGCTCCACCGACACCACCCATTTCGTCACTACCCGCTTCGGCAATGTGCTGGGCAGCAACGGTTCGGTTATTCCGCTGTTCAAGAAGCAGCTTGCTGCCGGTGGCCCGCTGACTGTCACCCACAAGGATATCATCCGCTTCTTCATGACCATTCCCGAGGCCTGCAATCTGGTGCTCGAGGCCGGTGCTATGGGTGAAGGTGGCGACATCTTCGTCTTCGACATGGGTAAGCCAGTCAAGATTTACGATATGGCCAAGAAGATGATTCAGCTTTCGGGTCGAAACAATATCGAAATCAAGGAAATCGGTCTCCGTCCGGGCGAAAAGCTCTACGAGGAGTTGCTCGCCACCAAGGAGAATACCATACCCACCTACCACCCCAAGATTATGCGTGCACAGGTGCGCAAGTATCCGCTCGAGGCTATCGACCGCGAATACAACGAATTGTGGCAGATTCTCGAAGGCATGGACGACATGAAGATTGTGGGCAAGATGAAGGATATAGTTCCTGAATTCTTGTCGAATAATTCAATTTACTGTAAATTAGATAATTGTACCCCCCCCCTCAGCACGCTGAGCAAGGCAGATGAGACAAAGTAAAGTATTGATTCTGCTTCGACTGTACATTACGCTGCTGCTGATTTTTGTCACGCAGAAGGTGGTGTTCATGCTGGTCAACATAGGCTTGGCCGATGGTGCACCTTTCGGCTCGTGTGTGGCGGCTTTGTGGCACGGTCTTCGTCTCGATTCAGTCACAGCTTGCTACCTGCTATTGCTGCCTGCCGTAGCCATCCTGATTTCTTTCTTCGTAAAGAAATTCCCTTTGCGCAAGGTGCTGAAGCCTTACTATATAGTTATTGCAGCGCTGCTTTCGCTCATTTTCGTTGCCGACACAGTGCTCTACCTCTTTTGGGGAGCCAAGCTCGATGCCAACGACCTGATGTATGCTGCCAGGCCCAAGGACATGCTGGCCAGCTTGCCTGTGTGGGCCATCGTGTTGGCTGTGGCAGTGGTGCTTGCGGTGGCGTACCATTATACCCGTCGCCTTCTTCATGCCACGCCTGAACACACTTCCCTGTCGCGTTCCCGGTGGTACAGTCTGGTCATGCTGCCGTTGTTCGGCTTGCTGGTGCTCGGCATGCGTGGCGGCGTCAGCGAGTCGACGGCCAATCCTTCGTATGCCTATTTCTCGTCTCATCCGTTCTGCAACCATGCGGCGCTTAACCCCACATTCAACATGCTGCACTCCCTGTTCAAGGTGCAAGACATTGGCAGTGAGTTTCAAGGACGCTCTGACGACGAGGTGGCAACGCTCCTCTCCGGTGTGTTCGACACAGACGGTACCATTACAGATACCCTTCTTAACACCACCCGTCCCAATGTGCTGCTACTCATCTGGGAAAGTGGTGGCAGCGGTATGGTGATGAACGATTCTGTCGGACCTAACATAATGGCCCTCAGCCGCGAAGGTGTCTGTTTCTCCAACTGCTACGCCAACAATTTCCGTACCGACCGCGGACTGGTCTCGGTGCTCAACGGCTGGTTGGGCTTGCCCACCACCTCGCTCATGAAGCGTACCGACCTTTGCCGCAATCTGCCGTCGATAGCACAAGTGCTTCGCGCCGAGGGCTATGCCACCAGTTTCACCTACGGTGGCGACATCGACTTCACCAACATGCGCCTCTACCTGTCGGAAACTGGTTTCGACGAGGTGCGCGGCAGCGGCTGGTTCCCACGTTCGCAGTACGAGAGCGCTTGGGGAGTCCCCGACCATTACCTGCTCACTCCGAGGCTGTTGCCCGGCAATGGACCCTTCTTCGCCGCCGCACTCACTTTGAGCAGTCACGAACCTTGGGATGTTCCAATGCACCGTCTTTCCGAGGCAAAACCCAACGCTTTCGCCTACACCGACTCGTGCATCGGTGCATTTGTCAGCTACCTGAAAACCACGCCGTTGTGGGACAGCCTGTTGGTGATTGTCGTTCCCGACCATGGCATTCCCTATGGCGATGTGCATTCCACCTCCGATGTGCGTGCGGCGCGTATCCCGATGGTCTGGGTCGGCGGAGCGGTGCGACGTCCGTGCGAAATAGATTGCCTGATGAGCCAGAGCGACTTGGCCGCCACCCTGCTGGCACAGCTCGGTCTCGACACCAGGTCGTTTGTGTTTAGCCGCAATGTGTTGGCACCCAGCTATTCCAACCGACAGCAATTCGCAATGCATGCCTATAAGAACGGTGCCAACATCGTGATGCCCGACGGGGTGTACACTTACGACTGCATCGACCGTTCGCTTGCGCCGGCCGACACGTCGGTGCAGGCTTTCACCGAGGCGTTGCTGCAGCACCTCTATCAAACCACTGCCCGTTTGTCGCAGCGGTAAGAAGCTTATTGTTTGATTATTACCGCGACACTCTTGCGAATCACCTGCTGAGTGCCGCCTGTGTCGTAAAGGGTTATCTGCATCACATAGCGCCCCTGCGGTGCAAGGCTTCCGTCGTCGCAGCGTCCGTCCCATGTGAGACTGCCGTGGGTGCCCAGCAGGCCGTTGTTCAGCAGTGTGCGAACCAAGCGCCCGCTGCGGTCGTGTATGCGCACTTGGGCCATCAGGTCCTCGCTGTCCAACAGATAGTTGGCCTCGATTTCGTCCTGATAGCCGTCACCGTCGGGCGAGAGGGTGGTGGAGGAAAGTTCGAATGCCGTTTCCTCGGCCAACCACTCGCTGCTCTGCGAGTTTTCGTAGCCCGGTGTACCATAGCCTGCAGTTGAAGCGGCTGAGAACCAATTGCTCGCGGCATTGGTGGGTCGGTCTGTGCTGCGCCGTTCAAGGGCTACGCCAGCTTTGTTGCGCAACAGGCGGCTGTGCATTTCGGGCGTATAGTCGAAGCGGTCGACTATGGCGCTGTCTGCCAATGCGAGAATCACGCTTCCGCCATCGTTGGGGTAGGTCGGTAACGTGCATTCCACCAGCTTGTTGGTGTATTTCACCGTGTAGTTGGACGTTACCGAGGCGATGTCCTTCGTCAACACCACATAGTCGTGCGGCGCCACCGTGTGCGAGGGTAGGGGATAGTGCTTGCCGAGCGAATCGCTGACCCACCGCACAATGTGGAAGTCCGAGAGGTTGAGCGGATTGGACGTATTGTTGTACAGTTCAATGTATTCCGCTTCGCCGCTGCGAGGCTGGTACAAAAGTTCGTTGACGCACAGGGTACCCTGTGCGCTCACTGCCGTGAGCGCACAATGAATCATAAACAGCAATGTGGCCGATGTCCGCTTCATATATCAAGGTAACGCAAAACATCTCCCTAAATTGTCTTGGTTGCCACATGGTTTTTTGCTCGGCCGTTGTTCAGTCGTTGTTCAGTCGTTGTTCAGTGTTTGACTGAACAACG
>JAFSLX010000043.1 GCA_017448185.1 Bacteroidales bacterium | reverse complement strand
GATTTATGGTCTCCCGACACGGACGACTGGACGATGGATGAGCAGAACAGAATAGTGGACGGTGTGCCGGTAATCACACACCACTATTGCGGCAAGTTGCACAACAAAGCGAAAAAGCCGGATGGCAGCGATTCCCGAATTGTAAGTTGGATGCCGTTGTCGCAATTGATATTGGCAGAAAAGTCGCTCCTTGAACACGATACAGACACTGCAACAGGAATTGACTACTTTGTGTGCGGAACGGTGAAAGGGTTTGTAAGTCCTTCGGCGAAAAAAGAACTTGCCAACGAGGTCTACAGCACGAGTGATTTCAAGGTGGCGATGGTATCTATACATGAAGCCGAACCAAAACCGTGGCTACTTTACATTCCACCACAGCACACATTGGCGATAAGAAATTGTTCGTTCCAAGACCAAGCCGATTTCTTACTCAAAATCGGAGAATGGCGACAGGCATTCCCTTGGGCAAAAAGAGCGATGGAGAGGAGTTTAGCGGAATTGGGCAAGACTTTCAAAGAAGACTACGATAAACTAAAGTCATCCTCCAAAGAAAACCCCGAGGCGGGAATTTGCTCCGATGTTTTTCTTGAAGCCAATACCCAGCATTTTCTGCCAGCAATAAGAAACTTGTTGAGCATTTTCGATATGGCGATAAACGACATTGATACCAGCCACGCAGCGTACAACTACGAGCCTCAAATTGTGGAGTTAAAACGAATCATTGATAAGATGTATAACGACCTAGACTTGCCATATTAACAACACACTAACACATTCAAGATTATGGACTACATTAACATATTCATCAAGTCGATTTTTGTCGACAACATGATCTTCGCTTTCTTCCTCGGCATGTGCTCGTACCTTGCCGTGAGCAAGACGGTGAAGACCTCGGCTGGCCTCGGCATAGCGGTCACCTTCGTGCTGCTTATCACCGTGCCCATCAACTACCTGCTCAACAAATTCTTCCTCGCTCCCGGAGCGCTGGCGTGGATATCGCCCTCGCTGGCCGAGGTGGACCTCAGCTTCCTGAGCCTCATCATGTTCATCGCCGTCATCGCTGCCATCGTGCAGATGGTGGAGATGGTGGTGGAGAAGTTCTCGCCGAGTCTCTACAACTCGCTGGGTATCTTCCTGCCACTGATAGCGGTGAACTGCGCCGTCATGTCGGGCTCGCTCTTCATGCAGGAGCGCGGCTACGCCAACATCGGCGAGGCCACCGTCTTCGCCCTCGGCAGCGGCATCGGCTGGTTCCTGGCCATCGTGGCCATCGCCGCCATCCGTGAGAAACTGCGCTACAGCCACATCCCCCCTGCCCTCCGCGGCGTGGGCATCACCTTCATCATCACCGGCCTCATGGGCCTGGCATTCATGAGTTTTATGGGATTCAAACTTTAATAATTGCATGATTGCATGATTGCTTGAATGCTTGAGTGGCTACGCAATCAAACAGTCTGATAATAAAGTAAACGATACTCAAACAATCAAGCAATCAAATATTCAAACAATCATTATATGTCAACAACATTAATATCCGCAATCATCATAATCTTGGTCGTCATCCTGCTGCTGGTGGCGGCACTGCTCATCCTGCGCGCCAAGCTCATCCCGCAGGGCAACGTGAAGATAACTATTAATGACGACAAAGAATTCGAGGTGCCGACTGGCGGCACCCTTATCTCCACCCTCGGCGAGGCGGGCGTCCACCTGCCTTCGGCCTGCGGCGGCAAAGGCTCCTGCGGCCAGTGCAAATGCCGCGTCGTCAAAGGCGGCGGCAGCATCCTCCCCACCGAGACACCCCACTTCAGTCGCAAGCAGATACAAGAGGGCTGGCGCCTCGGCTGCCAGGTGAAGGTGAAAGAGGACCTAAGCCTCAAGCTCCCCGAGAGCATCCTCAGCATCAAGGAATACGAATGCACGGTGGTCAGCAACCGCAACGTGGCCACCTTCATCAAGGAGTTCAAGGTGCAGCTGCCCGCCGGAGAACACATGGACTTCGTGCCCGGCTCCTACGCACAGATCAAGATACCCACCTTCCGCATCAAGTACAGCGATTTCGACCGCAGCCTCATCGGCGACGAATACCTGCCCGCATGGGAGAAATTCAAGATGTTCGACCTCGTCTGCGTCAACACCGAGCCCACCGTCCGCGCCTACTCCATGGCCAACTACCCCGCCGAAGGCGACGTCTTCATGCTCACCGTGCGTATCGCCACGCCGCCCTTCACGGCCGACCGCAGCGGTTTCCAGAACGTCAACCCCGGCATTGCTTCCAGCTACATCTTCTCGCTGAAGCCCGGCGACAAGGTCATCATGAGCGGCCCCTACGGCGAGTTCCGCGTCCGTGGCACCGAGGACAGCACCTGGAGCGACGACCCGCAGGGCAACGAGATGATCTGGGTGGGCGGCGGCGCCGGTATGGCTCCCCTCCGCGCACAGATCATGCACCTCACCCGCACCCTCAACTGCACCCACCGCCCCATGCACTACTTCTACGGCGCCCGCGCGCTCAACGAGGTGTTCTACCTCAACGACTTCCACCAGCTGGAGAAGGATTTCCCCAATTTCCACTTCCACCTGGCCCTCGACCGTCCCGACCCCGCCGCCGATGCCGCCGGAGTGCCCTACACCCCCGGTTTCATCCATCAGGTCATGTACGACACCTACCTCAAGGACCACCCCGCCCCCGAGGACATCGAGTACTACATGTGCGGTCCTGGCCCCATGAGCAGCGCCGTAGTCAACATGCTCGACAACCTCGGCGTCCAGTCCGAGAACATCGCCTACGACGACTTCGGCGGCGGTGCCCCGAAGAAATAAAATATTAGAAACTAAACTTGTACGACAGTACAACTGCATCGCTCGGCGCCCAGGGGGTATCCTCCCTGAGGCGCTGAGCCACATAATAGGAGAAGACCGCCACACCAGCACCCACCAACGCACCGACAAGCACATCGCTCGGATAATGTACTCCGAGGTAGAGTCGAGAGAAGCCCACAGCCGTGGCCCACAGCATCGAAGGTGCCACAACATACCAGCGCGGATACAACATACTCAACGATGTGGCCGTAGAAAAAGCCAATACTGTATGCCCCGACGGGAACGACGGGTCTGGTTCTGTGGTCACCGACACCAAGTCGCCTTCATACTTGATGTATGGTCGCGGTCGACGCACAATATACTTGGTGCCCATCACCAAAGCCAACGAAGTACCTATCGATGCACCCACCGTGGCGGCATCGGCCAGTAAAGGTTTGTCATCTGCCGCCCAGCCACCTATGGCCATACCCACCGGAACCAACGGTGCCAACACAACACTGTTTGATGTCCAACGCATTACCTCGCTGCCCGTCTCAGTACGATGGTCCTGAAGGTTTTTCAATATCCGATAATCAAGATTTTGCCCCACAGAAATCGAATATAATGCGGGAGCAGTCATCATTATCAGCAGTATACATATCCTTTTCTTCAATATCATGAGTGCAAAAATAAGAAAAGAAAACATGATGTGCAAAAATATTTGATTCACAGAGCGAATGTTTACTTTTTATTTTGTATATTTGCACGTATTAATTTATCAATTATTAAACGTATTACACTATTAGATATGGAATTACCGAAAATTCACTCCATCACAAAAAAGATTCTGGTGGCTCTGCTGGGAGGCTTTCTGCTGCTTTTCCTGCTGTTCCACGCCACCGCCAACCTCTTCATCCTGCGCCACGACGACGGTGCCTGGTACTCTGCCTTCTGCCACTTCATGGGCACCAACTGGCTTGTCAAGATTTTTGAGATTATCCTGCTCGGAGTCATTGCACTGCATATTTTGCTGACTCTGTGGCTTGCTTTCACCAACCGTTTGGCCCGTCCGGTGCGCTACCACCAGTCACAACGGTCGACCACACACACAACCTCGAAGCTGATGGTATGGACCGGCATACTCATTTTCGTGTGCCTTATCCTGCATTTTTCCGACTTCTACTTCGTCAAACTCGGCTGGGTCAAAGGCGAGTATATGGTGAAGACAGAGAAACTGCAGAACGAGGAAATCATGGGATTAGTCAACTTTGCCCAACAGATGCAGGTGACACCCGAAGATCTGGTCAACGAGCTGGAGAACAACGCCCTGCAATACAGCGAAGCGAACGACGACGAGGCTGAAGTCAAGAACTATATCGCCAGCATGCGCGAAAAGCTTGAGGTCATCAACATCGTGCAGCGTGCCTCCGAAGAAAACAACTTCAGCGAGGACAAGCAGTGGATCCGCCACCTGACCTACGACGAGCGCCAGACCCTGCGCAAGGTGCTGCCCGAAAGCGACCCTGAGCCCGACTTCTATTACATGGCTCGCAACAAGTTCCAGAGCCTCTACATTGTGGTGATGTACCTGCTCTTCTTCGTGGTGGTCTTCTTCCACCTGCGCCATGCCTTCCCGTCTGCCTTCCAAACACTCGGATTGAACAACTACAAATACAACAACATTATCGAGGTGCTGGGCAGAATCTATACCTGGCTCGTCTGCCTGATGTTTGCTGTAGTGCCGATACTTGTATACCTTGGTCTATAATCCCTTACGCATTAACACATTAACGCATTAACGCAATGAAATTAGACTCCAAAATACCCGAAGGTCCGCTCAGTCAAAAATGGACCAATTACAAAGCCGCGCAAAAGCTGGTAAACCCTGCCAACAAGCGCAAGCTCGACATCATCGTCGTCGGTACCGGACTGGCCGGTGCTTCGGCCGCTGCTTCGCTCGGCGCACTGGGATTCCATGTGGACATCTTCTGCATCCAGGATTCGCCGCGCCGTGCCCACTCCATCGCCGCCCAGGGCGGTATCAACGCCGCCAAGAACTACCAGAACGACGGCGACAGTGTGGAGCGTCTGTTTAAGGACACCATCAAAGGTGGCGACTATCGCGCCCGCGAGGCCAACGTCTACCGTCTGGCCGAGGTCAGCGGCGACATCATCGACCAGTGTGTGGCACAGGGCGTTCCCTTTGCCCGCGATTATAGCGGCCTTTTGGACAACCGCTCGTTCGGCGGTGCGCAAGTGAGCCGCACCTTCTACGCCCGCGGCCAGACCGGCCAGCAGCTGCTGCTGGGTGCCTACGGTGCCCTGAGCCGCGAGATAGCCCGCGGCTCCGTGGTGCTGCACGAGCGTCACGAGATGATGGATCTCGTCATCAAAGACGGCCGTGCCCGCGGCATCATCGTTCGCAACCTTGTCACCGGCGAGCTGGAGCGCTATGCCGCCCACGCCGTCGTGTTAGCCACCGGCGGCTACGGCAACGTCTACTATCTGAGCACCAACGCCATGAACAGCAACGGCAGTGCCGCATGGGTGTGCCACCGTCGCGGTGCCGCCTTCGCCAACCCCTGCTTCGTGCAGATACACCCCACCTGCATCCCCGTGCACGGCGACTACCAGTCGAAGCTCACGCTGATGAGTGAAAGTCTCCGTAACGACGGCCGCATCTGGGTACCCAAGAAGAAAGAAGATGCCGAGGCCATCCGCCGCGGCGAGAAGACCGCCCTCGACATCGCCGAAGAGGACCGCGACTACTACCTCGAGCGCCGCTACCCGGCATTCGGCAACCTGGTGCCTCGCGACGTGGCCAGCCGCGCCGCCAAGGAACGCTGCGATGCCGGTTACGGTGTTGGCCCCACCGGCTTGGCCGTCTACCTCGATTTTGCCGATGCAATCAAGCGCCTCGGCCGTGACGTGGTGGAGCAGAAATACGGAAACCTCTTCCAGATGTACCAGAAGATTGTCGACGTGGACCCCTACGAGTACCCGATGATGATTTACCCCGCCGTGCACTACACCATGGGCGGCCTCTGGGTCGACTACGAGCTGCAGACCACCATTCCCGGCCTCTTCGCCGCCGGCGAAGCCAACTTCAGCGACCACGGTGCCAACCGACTCGGCGCCAGCGCCCTCATGCAGGGCCTTGCCGACGGCTACTTCGTGCTGCCCTACACCCTGCAGAACTACCTTGCCGACCAGATTTACGTAGGCAAAATCAAGGCCGAAGGCCCAGAATTCGACGAGGCAGAAAAAGCTGTTCGCGACCGCATGGACAGCCTTATGGGCATCCAAGGACAGCATTCTGTCGACCATTACCACAAGGCCCTTGGCCGCATCATGTGGGAATACTGCGGCATGGCCCGCAGCAAGGAGAGCCTGGCCACCGCCAAGGAAAAAATTGCCGAACTCGAGGCCGACTTCTACCAGCATGTCTTCATTCCCGGCAAAGCCGCCGAGATGAACCCCGAGCTGGAAAAAGCATACCGTCTGGCCGACTACTTCGAGTTGGCACGCCTCATCGTGGACGACGCCACGCAGCGCGAAGAGAGTTGCGGCGGCCACTTCCGCGTCGAGCACCAGACCGAGGACGGTGAGACCCTCCGTGACGACGACAACTTCATGTTCGTCGCCGCCTGGGAGTACCAAGGCCACGACCGCCCCGAGGTAATGCACAAAGAGGAGCTCAACTACGAGCACATACAGATTGTTAAACGCAATTATAAATAAGCCATGAAATTCACTCTCCATATCTGGCGCCAAGAAAACGCCCGCGCCAAAGGGCACTTCGAGACCTACGAGATTGACAACATCTCGGCCGACTGCTCGTTTCTCGAAATGCTCGACCAGCTTAACGAGAAACTGATTAACGACCATATCGCCCACCCCGTGTGCTTCGACAACGACTGCCGCGAGGGCATCTGCGGCATGTGCGGCCTCTACATCAACGGCCGTCCCCACGGCAACGACGATGGTGTCACTACCTGCCAGCTCCACATGCGCCACTTCAACGACGGCGACGAAATTTGGGTCGAGCCCTGGCGTGCCAAAGCCTTCCCCATCATCAAGGACCTCGTGGTCGACCGCACAGCCTTCGACAAAATCATCCAGGCCGGCGGCTATATCAGCGCCACCACCGGCGGTGTGCCCGATGCCAACAACATCCTCGTGCCCAAGCATGTGGCCGACCAATCCATGGATGCCGCCGCCTGCATCGGCTGCGGAGCCTGCGTGGCGGCCTGCAAGAATGCCTCGGCCATGCTCTTTGTCGGTGCCAAAATCAGCCACCTTAATCTTTTGCCTCAGGGCTACCCCGAAGCCATGGACCGCACCCGCAAGATGATCATGAAGATGGACGAGCTGGGCTTTGGCAGCTGCACCAACACCTATGCCTGCGAAGCCGAATGTCCAAAACAGATTAAGCGTCAGAACATTGCCCGACTGAACCGCTGTTGGATAGGCCAGATGTTTGGTCGCGACCGCAACAACTAACCGCCGCCAGGCGTTGTTCGGCCGCGACCGCCGCGATTGACGAGCAACACACCAGTACAAGAGATGCCTTTGGTACGGACAACACCGATGCCAAAGGCATCCTTCTTTATGCAAAAAATAGTCTTTAGGTTTTACTCACCTTCTACTCAAACTTTTCTCATCTTTTGCCTGACTATATTGTAACGTTATGTTTCCTAACTATCGACGGTATGGTTCGGAAACAAACGTGGTGTTTTACAACAACCTACAATTATATTTTACCAAATAGGAAAAAATGTGTATCTTTGCAGCGTGAAATAACAATAGTGATATGCCTAAGATATACGAATACTTCGGATTTATCTTCTACTTTTACTCCAATGAGCATGAGCCGATTCACGTGCATGTAAAACATGGAGATGAAGAGAGCATTTTTGAGCTAATCATGATGAACGGCGACCTGGAGCGAATCAATATCCGAGAGAAACATGGCGTGCCGCCATTGTCATCGAAAGACAAGCACATTGCCGAGGCATTTATCCGTAAATATAGCAAGAATATCATCGACAAATGGGTACGTTTCTTTGTGATGAAACAGCAGGTGAGAAGCACCAATATCAAAACAAGACTATGAGCGACAGACTATACATAATAGAAGCTATTGACCTTGGCGGGTTGAAGGTGCGGTTGGTTTTCAATGATGGCACCAACAGCACGGTGGACGTGGGAGACTATATCCGCCGACACCCGCATCCGCAGTATAACAAATACCTTGACCCCAAGAAGTTCCGCACGTTCACCCTCGACGGCGGCAATATCGTCTGGGGCCGAAACTGGGACTTGATTTTCCCCATCGAACAACTGCACGAAGGGGTGATTTGAAAAAAAACTGCGCTTGTCACAAGCTTGTGGCGGGGTGGGATGGACATATGAACTCATAATTTCAATCAATATGAAGAAACTAATTTTGTTTGGTGCGATGGTGTGCGCCCTCGGAATGTTCTCCGCTTGCACACAAAGCAAATATACCGCCGCCGATGTCTCAGTGGACAAGTTTATGCGCCACGAATGGATTTCGTTTCATGTTGACAAATATTGGATAGAAGGCAAAAATAAGGAACTGAGCGACATTGGGTACGACATCGTGATACACAACGTTGACGACTCGACGCAGGTAATTGCCAACATCTGCTCCGATGGCGAATGCAACCTGCTCACTCCGCAATGGGCGAAATATGTATGCTCCCGCGACTTCGACGTGGCATTCTATCGCAATCTGTCCGATGGCAGCACAGAGAGCCAATTCTACGATGAACTGACGTGTAACACCCTGCAGTACGGCATCGACTATTTTCCTATGTACTACCCAACCTATAGCGAATGGTGCATGGTGACACTACCGGAAAAGTCGTCGCACTACAAGCTGATGGCAGACGGTAGCCTTCGCATAAAAGCCACAGTAACACAGAAACATTGTTACGCCGACCACTGCGAGATGCGGGATGACCCTCTGACACTCTTTTACGACCGCGAAAAAGAAATGTTTGTGGCTGCCGACGACATAGAACACGGCAGTGGCTACCGGTACGAAATCCGTGATGTGCGCTTCGACAATCGGCAGGCTATGCTTGATTCCATCTTCAACCTTGATGCTCCCTGGTATGCAAAATACGACCGCTTTTCGGGAAACTCTTACATCCAAAGCCGAGTTAGCACTACCAATACAGAAACCAACAACACGGTGCTGGACTTTCCTCTGGTCAATGTCCGCACAGGAGACACCGTGACACTGCGACAGATGCAAGGCACAACTCTACTCCTCTACGCCTATTTCGGTATAGGTAAAGAGTATTTTCTTGCACCTGACGCATACGCCCCACAGATACAGAACATCGTCATGGTATTCCCAAATAGCAACAATGCCGAACTGATGCGAGCACTGACCGACTCGCTGGGCCTTGCCGACAACGTCTACTATGCCAAAGGGCTGACTCGGGTGCTCTCTATAGACTTCAATCGTGCCATCCTTATCGGAGCAGACCACAAGACAATAGCCACATGTCCTGCGGGAGCAGACTTCGAAAAATGGATACATGACGTATTGAAGAAGAAATAAAAATCAAAGTTTCAATCAATATGAAGAATCTAATTATGCTCGGCGCCATGGTGTGCGCCCTCGGAATGATGACCGCCTGCAAGAGCGGGACGGCAAACAACAAGGAAAAGACACTTGTCGGGCATTGGGAGACAGTGGCAGCGACAGAAGAATGGGATTGCAGCGAAAGCCCTGAAGAAATGGTTGCAGCAGGAAGCGCTGCCGATACCACGCAATACAACCCCAAGTTGGATTCCGCCGAATACAGATATATCTCGTTTGATATCGACGAGGATTCCATCACGATGGTGGAACACGACAAGGGCTGCGACCCCGTGCCACCGCTGGAAATATCAAAAAGGAAGGTCAGATACACATGCGGCAAGGACTCCCTCACGTGGTACAACGCATGGAATTATCCCATCGAATGGAAGATTGTGGAACTCACCCCGGACAAACTGGTATTCCAGGACGAGTACGACTTAGAGGACTGCACCGTCGTTGAAACATACACGATGAAACGGAAATAGGGCAATCGAACCGCTCATGCGCCAGCCCAAACGCTTTCGAGAACGAGTAACTAAGCAACTAAGTCCACTCTGCCACCCAGCTACTCAGTCACTCCCCCCCCCTTCAGCCTCACCTTGTGGTACACCACGCGGTCGTGGTTGCCCGCACGGCCTTCGAGGTAGATCCAGCCGTCGCTACCCCAGAAACACCCATCGTAGGGAAACCATGCGGGGGTGGTCTGGTAGACAAAGCTCTGTTTTACACTCTGTCGGTCGGCACCGAGTGTGTAGAGATAGATGTACCCCGGACTTTCCACCTCCAGCGGTACTTGGTAACCTGCAAAGACCCCCTCTTTCGACAGCGCCAGCCAACAGGCATTCATCTCGGCGGTGTCGCCGGTAATGATGGTGGTGCAGCCGTCGCCTATGGCTACCAAGAAGATGTCGATGTCCGTGCCCTCCAGGTGGGAGTACTCCACATCCTGCGAGTCTGCGCCCATGGGGTCCCACCACGACATGTTGTACTTCTCCCGGAAGCGGAGCACCGCGGCGGTGTCGGCCGCTGTGGGGGTGTCATACTGCTTGCGGGCGTGGTTGTATAGGTCGAAAGAAGCCTTGGCGGCAAGGTATTCGGCCTCGCCGATCTCCACGTCTTCCAGCCGACAGTTGGTCTGCGGGTGCATGTTGACATGCAGCTTGTAGCATCCACCACGCTCGGTGCGGAAGTAGAGCCATCCGCCCTCGGCCCACCGCAGGCCTACAAGGAAGCCCTGTGTGCTGTCGAGGGCGAGGTCGTGGAATCCGGAGACCTCATATCCGTCGATGAGGGAGATGTGCAGGTGGTCGCGCAAATCGCCCGACGAGGGCGACTGCGAGGCGAAGACACCCTCCGGCGAGAGGGCGAAGAGGCGGTCGGCATAGAAGCTCGTGTAGTGCATGCCGTTGAAGTAGAAGCTCCGGCGGTCGTCGATGGGCCACAGCATGTGCACACCCAGCGTGCCCGAAGGCTGGAAACGCCCTATGCGGCAGCGCAGTCCCTCGCTCTCCTGCCAGGCATACTCTTCGCCCTCTGGAAATGAATGGAACACCTCATAGTAATCCTTCATCAAAGCGGCGCGCTCCTCTGGGCCGACGGCAGCGGTGTCGAAGCGCTGGCTGACGTCACGTTGCGCCATGTATTCGCGCTCGCTGACGGCAATGGTGTCCCAATGCTCCTCGAAAAGTTCCGGCCTGAAACCCGCAAAGCAGAAGGCCAGCGTCCGCTGGCTCAGCGCCGGACGGCGGAAGGAGAAGAGGCCGAAGTTGTCGGTCACAGCCAACTCCTCCCAAGGCAAGAAACATTTCTCACCATATATCTCGTAAAGGCTGCTCACCGTCACGTAGGGCAAAGCCTCGCCGGTCTTGGCGGCGGTCACCATGCCGCTCACCACAATGCTGCCATCCTGCTGCCGCTGGCAGGAGTAATTTATTTTCATCTTCTCCTCGCCGAAGGTGACGCCCAGCACCAGCGTATCGCCGTGCTGCGTGAAGGTGGTGGGATAGCGGTGTCCGATGTTCTCCATGCATTGCGCCGTCGCACGGCCACCACCGACAGCCCCCAACATCACAACCGCAACGATTATCTTATAAAACCCTGTGTGCATAACACCTAACACTTAATACTTAAAACTTAATACTTAAAACTTAATACTTAAAACTTAAAACTAAACACTTAACACTCAACACTTACTTCTCCGCCTCCTTCAGCGCCTCGCGCAGCGAATTCAGGAAATTCTCCGGAGCCTCTTCGCGCTCGAAGCATTCGATAGCCTTGCGCAGGTGAGCAATATCCTCGCCGCCCTTCTCCATCAGCTGGAAGAGGTAGAGGTGGCAGATGCCGAGTTCAAAGTCCTCCTTCGTCTCGTTGCAACGCGACTGCAGGAACGCGATGGCCATGTTCCCATTCTCGTTCTTCACGCATTGGCCGATAATATAACCCGTTTCGTCAAACGGATTGTCGCTTTGCACAGCCGCATGCCAACCGGACCGCAACACGGGGAGCACATCGTCCTGTGCCGACGGCTTACGCAGCAGGAAATCCAGCAGGAATCCCCAGCTGGTAACGTCGGTGCTGTCGTCGGCAACAGCCTGGCGGTAGTAGCGCTCAGCCTTGGCCGTGTTGTTCAGCGCCTGGTCGTAGATGATAGCCATCACGCGTGCGGCGTCGCCTTTCAGCCGCGGCGTCCGATAGCCCTTCCAGGCGCGCTCCAGGTGGGCCAGGGCCTTGTCGTTGTGCCCCAGCTGGTACTCCATCACACCCAGGTTGTAGTGCGCCTCCCAGAGGGTGTCCTGCAACGCAACGGCACGGCGGAAGTAGTAGGCCGCGCTGTCGGCCATGGCCTCATCCGAGGTGTAGAGATACCCCATCTGCGAACAGGCGTCGACGCTCTCCGTGGCCTGTCGCAACAGGGCCTTGCATTCGGGCGTGAGGTATGTCATCCACAAATCGTCGCCATAGTCGTCGAGCAGCGCCTTGTGGTAGGCGGCATGGGTGGCCAGCAACGTCTGGTCGCCGGGATGAGCGGCCAGCAGACGGCGCGAGAGGCTGTCCACATCGAAGGCGAACACCTCCCCCACCTTGAAGTTGCGGCGCACCGAGTCGAGGCTCTCACCCTTCTTCAGGTCCACCAGCGAGAAAACCATGTGGTTCATGCTCTGCGCAAAGTAGTGCAGCACGATGTCGGCCTTCATGGCCAGCACCGCCGGGCGGTCGTTCGCGGGGTCCAGCGCATCCAGCATGGCAAAAGCCGACGCATACTGCCGCTGGGCCACCAGGCCCTCGGCCTTCTTGAGCGTCGCGCGCTCGTTCTGTGCCTGTGCGGCACCCATGGCCGAAACCATCAACACCACCACCATGCAGCAGCGGACCACAAAGGATTGGTTCTTCATTTTCATAGTGTTTATTTTTTGCATTAACGTTATTTTGCCTTTTTTGTTGTTTTCATATATACATATAACCACCTTTTGGCCAAAAGTATAACAGGGGCACTGTTTTTTTTATATTTTTAACTACAAGAAACGCCCTTTAAAATCCCATCAAACTCCATATTCGCCCCGTCCACCGGATGTGTGCATAGAAACGCAACACCTAATATTAACCACTAAACACCTAATACTTAAAGCTTAGCACTAACCGCTTAACACCAAACACCAAAAAGTCTCTCACCAGCAATGGTGACATCTCCAAGTCGGAAAAAGTTAGTACTTTTGCAAAATGAAATTTCAAACTAAATCAGAACATAAAACCATCAAAATTATGGAACACCACCACGACCATGAACACGGTCTCCAAGAGCACCATGATCACCACCACGAACACGAACACGAACACCACCACGGGCTGCACCACCATCACCACGCGCACGCGATAGAGAAACTGTCTACCATCTATATCGTCGCAGTGGCGCTCAACCTGCTCTTCGTCATCGTCGAAGCCGTCGCGGGCTTCGTCGGCAACAGCCTGGGCCTGCTCTCCGACGCCGGCCACAACCTCAGCGACGTCTTCTCCCTGCTGCTGGCCATGATAGCCCTCAAGCTGGCCTCCAGCCACGCCACCAAGCGCTTCACCTACGGCCACCGCAAAGCCTCCGTCCTCATCTCGCTCCTCAACGCCATCATCCTCCTCGTCGCCGTGGGTGCCATCATCGTGGAGAGCGTGCAGAAGTTCTTCAACCCCGGCGAGGTCAGCGGCGACCTCATCATCTGGACCGCCGCCATAGGCATCGTCATCAACGGCCTCACGGCCTGGGCGCTGAGCCGCCAGCAGAAGCACGACATCAACACGCGCGGCGCTTTCCTGCACATGCTGGCCGACACGCTGGTGAGCATCGGCGTGGTGGTGAGCGGCGTGGTGATCAAGTACACGGGGTGGAATATTGTCGACCCCATTATCGGCTTGGTCATCGCCATAGTCATCCTGGTGAGCACATGGGAGTTGCTTGCCGAGAGCCTGCGGATGAGCACCGACGCGGTGCCGGAGGGTTTCGACGTGGACGACATCCAGAACCGGATTACGGCCATTGACGGAGTCCTCAACGTGCACCATGTACATATCTGGGCTATCTCGACGACAGAGACGGCGCTGACGTGCCACATCGTTATTCCCGAGGCAGGGATGCTGGAGGAGGTGACAGACCGTGTGAAGGAGCTTTTAGACGGCCTCGGTATCCACCACAGTACGCTTGAGCTGGAGACGAGGAGCTCGCACTGCAAGGACAGGAACTGCTGCTGACTGTCAGTCGGGCTGCCGGAGGGGATAATGCTGATGGGAAAATGTTTTTTTTGGCGATGTGAAATAAAAGATGTATTTTTGCATTTTCAAAAAAAATATGATTACCGATGAGACGCAAGGAACCGAAACTGGAGCACAAGCCGCTGGGCAACCTTTGGTGGTTTAAACTTAGTGTGAATGTAACGGCCACGCTGCTGGCATTCTCGCTCACACTGTTTTCGAACGAAATGTCGAAGACAAATGCGAAGAAGCGCACGGCAAGGAACATAGCGCTTGTGACGCTGAGCAATATAGACGAGGTGGTGAACAACCTCGAGATTGTGACGACGTACTATGACGAGTTTCGCGACATGTACAATGAGATAACGGCATCGGCACCTGACTATAAGGCAGTGCCTGACTCGCTGTGCAGCGCTTTTGTGGCATACGTTGAGGGATGGGACGTTTTCGCCATCAACAAGTCGCCAGAGCTGACTTTCTGCACGACATTCGAACTATGGGACTATCTGGAAGACATACCGCTGATACGCCGCATAGGCAACTGTTATGCTTACGAGAACGCTTTTCTGGATTTGTACAAAAGGGATATGGAAGTCATAAACAAGCTGTCAGTCGGTGCCGGACTGGAAAATATAGTTGATTTGCGAAAGAAGATGAAGGCGATTTTGGCGTATGTACCGTTCCAGAATTACATGCAACGTAGCGAGGCTATATCATACAACTACCACCTGATTATCGAGCGCATAAAGGAATCGAACGAGGAGAACAAGCAAAACATGTCGGTCAGCGACGAGGACCTGAAGAAGCTTGTGGCTCCCAAGCGTTGGGTCACCTCGCCGGTAGAAAACTTTATTTTCGTGGCTGGACCCGACCGTTGAGGTCACTGCTGCAATGCAGCTGGATATCCTTGAGGACGAGGCTGGCAAGGGTAAGACCAAACGTAGCGGTGACGGGCATCATAGTGCCCTTGGGCTCGGCAGTTTCGTTCCGTTCGGGCGACCAGACGCATTTAAACTTCCTTTCCGGAAACCTAAGCTGCTTGCGCATACGCTTGCGGAGCGTGGCTGCCAAGGGACAGCCGTCGACTTTCCAAAACTCGGAGACACGCACCTGCAGCGGGTCCATCTTCCGAGCAGCCCCCATGGAAGAGAAGAGTGTGGGGTGAGGCGTGTGGAGTGCAAGGAGAATCAGGTCGAGTTTGTCTTGTATGCTGTCGATGGCATCTATTACGTAATCGAAACTTTCGATATGGAAAACCTCAGCCGTGTCGGCCGTGAAGCGCGATTGCAGGGCAACGATTTCCGCCTGGGGATTGATGTCGAGCAAGCGTTTGCTGAGCACTTCGACTTTGGGTCGGCCGACGGTGGAATTGAGGGCCGGTAGTTGACGGTTGATGTTCGAGGGGTCGACACAATCGGAGTCGACCATTGTCAAACGCCCGATGCCACTACGCACCAACGCCTCGGCGCACCAGCTGCCGACGCCTCCCACACCGAAGATGATAATCTTAGCAGAGGCAATATGCCGCATAGCATCGTCACCGACCAACTGGCGAGTGCGTTCGAAAGCAGGGTTCGCGAGAGTGTCCATCATTCCTATCTTTTAACGACTTAACGGAATCGAGGTTGTTTTATTTCACCAAAAAGAGAAAAATATCCATCCTGAGCAATAAAAAAACACTTATTACGTTAGAAATACGGTAAAAAGTAAGTATGCAATGAAGAAAACAATACTTTTAGCAGCATTGATGATGTCGCTGGTGGGCACAGCACACGCCCAGTTGCAGGCCATGTTCTCGTACAGCACATTCTACATCCCCTCGCAAGGGCAACCCTATGTGGAGACCTATCTGTCGTTCGACGCATGGACGACCCATTTCGACGAACTGTCGACAGGAGTCTATCGTGCCACCATCGAAATCACGCTCGTTGTGAGACAGGGCGATTCGGTGTGCTACCTGAAGAAATACGACCTGAACAGCCCCACAGTGGGCTCGCTCGACGAGTTGGATTTCAACTTCATAGATGTGCAGCGTTTTTCGCTCAACAACGGTATTTACGACATGCTCCTCACCCTGAAGGACAAGGGAACCGACGCTCCTCCATCGACGGTGCGCGAGAAGTTCGTCATCAACTACGACAAAACAAAGCCTATGCTTTCGAGTGTGCAGCTGATGGCAGAGGCCAAACCCACAGTGAAAGAAAACATCCTTTCGCGTAACGGATACGACATGGAACCCTATGTCAGCGACTTCTTCCCCCAGCAGGTGGAGTCGATAAACTTCTACTACGAGATTTACAATATCAACATTGAGACCGGCCAGAAGCCTTTCCTCACCATGGCTTTTATCGAGGAGGCCGAGACCGGTCGCCGTTACGAAGGCATGCAGTCCATGAGCCGCAAGAACAGCAGCCAGATGGTGCCCATATACGGCAGTATCGACATCTCTTCCCTTCCCTCGGGCACCTACAACCTGGTGGTAGAACTGCGCAACCGCGACAACCAGACGATGCTCTACAGCAAGGTGCCATTCTACCGCTCCAACCCCGGTGTCAAGGGCAAGGAGATTAGCGACTTTGCCACCACCTTTGCCGGCAAATATACCAACGAGGAAGAACTCAACCTCTACCTCGATGCCCTCTACCCTGTCGCATCCGAGATGGAGAAGAACGTCGTCGCCGAACTCATACGCCGTCCCGGCTTGGAGGAAAAACAGGCCTTCCTCTACAACTTCTGGCAGCGCCGCAACGCCCTCAGTCCCGAAAGCGAGTGGTTGCGTTACAAGGAGATGATTGATTACGTGCAGGCCCACTTCAGCTATCCCAAGACCCCCGGCATCCACACCGACCGAGGCCGCGTCTATCTGCAATATGGTCCGCCCGATTTTATCCGCGACGAGAAGAACTACGTTTCGGCCAACCGCATCGGCAACAACAACGAACAGGAATACCAGACCCTGCAGCAAGGCGACCCCGAACGAATGCTTTCGGCCGACATGTATGACGGCTCATCGCAAGGTCACGTCTACTATCTCCCCTACCAGTTGTGGCGCTACAACAAGCTTTCGACCGACGACCCCAACCGCGTATTTCTCTTCTGGGACGAGCACCGCTCGGGTTACTACACCCTCCTCAACAGCAACGCCCGTGGTGAAGTGCAGGATCCCGGCTGGGAACGCCGTCTCAGCCGTCAGCAACTGCGCGAGAACGTAGTCGGCGAAGTGGGTGAACAATTCAAGCGCGGCTATTGATGTATCTACTGGCCGACATCATCTACCTTGTCGCCTACCGGCTGATTCGCTACCGCTTGAAGGTGGTACGTGAGAATCTTGCCAACTCCTTCCCCGAAAAAAGCAAGAACGAGCTGCGCTCCATCGAGCGCCGCTACTATCGTCACCTCGCCGACCTCCTCATCGAAGGCATCCATAATCTCTACGCCTCGCCCAGCGCCATCAAACGCCGCTACCGATTCAAGAACCGACAGCTCGTCGACCGCTACTATGAACAAGGTCGCAGTATCATACTTGCTTCGGCCCATTACAACAACTGGGAATACATGGTCAGTTCGCTCAACATGCAACTGCTGCACCATGGCATCGGTGTCGGCAAACCGCTTAACGACCGCATGGTGGCAGGTTTCGTTAACCACCGTCGCACCCGTTTCGGCACCCAGGTGGTCTTCGCCAACAACGTGCGGCAGGAGGTTGAGTTCTACGACCGCCATCATGTGCCTTGTGCCTTGATGATGCTCGGCGACCAATCGCCCTCCGACTCGGTACGCTGCTATTGGACACAGTTCCTCAACCACGACACCCCCTTCCTCTACGGGACCGAATATTTTGCACGCAAATACAATTATCCAGTCATATACTATCGCGTCAACAAGGTGCGCCGCGGTCGCTACGAGGTCGAATTCTCGCTCCTGTGCGAAAATCCACAGCAGGTGGAGCAATACTCCATCGTTGAGCAATACGCACGCACTCTCGAGGCCGACATACGACGCCAGCCCGAATACTGGCTTTGGAGCCACCGACGCTGGAAACACAAACGCCCGACCGACGCTCACCCAAAGACCGACCCTATCAAATAATCCACATCAGATGAAAAAAACAGCCGTAGTAATACTCAACTGGAACGGACGCGCAATGCTCGAGCGCTTCATGCCCTCGGTGGTACAAAACACCGAAGCCGACATCATCGTTGCCGACAACGGATCGACCGACGACTCTGTCGCCTTCATGCGCGAACGCTACCCACAGATACAACTCATCCTGCTCGACAAGAACTATGGCTTTGCCGACGGCTACAACAAAGCATTTGAGCAACTCAACGCCCAAGAGTACCCCATAAAATATGACTATTACGTCCTCCTCAACAGCGACGTGGAATGCACGCCCCACTGGGTCGAGCCCGTCGTCGAGATGATGGAGTCGATGCCCGACGTGGCCATCGCCCAGCCCAAGCTGCTCATGTACGACCAATGCGACACCTTCGAATATGCAGGCGGCGCAGGCGGCTTTATCGACAGCTACGGCTACCCCTTCTGCCGCGGCCGCCTATTCTCCACCCTCGAAAAGGACCACGGCCAGTATGACGATCCCTGCGACATATTCTGGGCCACCGGCGCCGCCATGTTCGTCCGCGCCTCGGTATGGCACCAGCTCGGCGGCCTCGACGGCAACTTCTTTGCCCACATGGAGGAGATAGACTTCTGCTGGCGCACTAAAAACGCCGGCTACCGTGTGCGCTACTGCCCGCAGTCGGTGCTCTTCCACGTCGGTGGCGGCACCCTCCCCAAGTCCTCCCCCTTCAAGACCCAGCTCAACTTCCGCAACAACCTTTCCATGCTCTACAAGAACCTGCCCGACAACCGCCGTTGCCGCGTGCTGGCGATGCGCATGTGGCTCGACCGCGTGGCCGCCGTCAAATTCCTGCTCGAAGGCCACCGTGGCGAATACCTCGCCGTCCGCAAAGCCCACAAGGAATACCGTGCATGGAAACCCGCTCTGCGCCGCAAACGCGAAGCCATCAAGCCCAAACAAGTGACCTGCGTCTACAACGGCCACCTGCTCCTCGATTACTTCCTCCTTGGCCGCCGCCGCTTCAGCGATTTGAAGTTCTAACTCCTGCGTCCTCGACGCTTCACAATACTTTGTGCGACGAAAAAAAGCAGCAGAATGCAATATTCTGCTGCCTTAACTTTTTTGTGTCACGCAAAAGCTATCTCACCACCACAATCTTCCTTGCCGGATGGTTGCCGACCTTGACAAGATAGGTACCCGAGGCCGCCACGTCGAACCTTATCGTGCCCTTGTCATTTCTCTTCACGGCCAGTGCCGCCCGAACCGGATGGATGGTTGTTTTTTTTTGCCGTTTGCTATTGAAAGATATCCCCTACGGGGAATCTGTGATCGTGTAATTGTTGTTGTCTATTGAAAGGAATCCCCCTACAGGGAAAACCAATTACGCCGTCAGGCGTTTTCTTTCAATAGCCGAGGCATTGCCTGTCAGGTCTGCCGATGTCCGGTTGTTGTTCTGCCATTGTTCAGTCGTTGTTCAGTCAAACACTGAACAACGACTGAACAACGATAGAACAATTGCAGAACATCGGAATCGGGGGGCGACTCTGGGCAGCCTGAACGCTTGGGACTATTGAGATACACAAAACAAAAAAAACTCCGACAGCTTTTAGCGGTCGGAGACGAGGGTTTTAACTGTAATCGATTGGTTACTTCTTAAGGTTTTTGTACTCTTTGTTCAGGCCGTCGATGATTTCCTGGGTGATGTCCATGGCGGGGTTGGCATAGAGCACCGGGGTGTCGTTGAAGCTCTTGCGAAGGATGAGGTCGAACTGCTGGTTGGCCTCGTTGTATTCGCGAATAAAGGCGAAAATGGCGTTGAGCAGCTTGGTGTTCTCGGTCACCTGACGCTCGGCCACCTTGGCCATCAGCTCTTGCTCGAGGGTGGAGAGGCGCTCGGCACGTTTTTTCAGTTCCTCCTCTTTGGCCTGCTGCTGGGTGAGGGTCATCGAGGCTCCGTTCTGCAGGTAGTTCTGGTAGTCGGTCTGGAACTGGGTCATCTGCTGCTTGTAGCTCTTCTCCTGCTGGTCTTTGTAGGCCACGAGCTCTTTCTCGAGGTCGAGGGCATACTGGTAATGGGCCATAATGGTATCGGTGTCGATGTAGGCCACTTTGATGCCGCCTTCCTTGACGACGGGGGCAGCAGCTTCGGGGTTGGTTTTGTCGGTGTTGCTGTTGTTGCAAGCGCACAGCGTCAGCATGGCTGCGGCGATAAGAATGATGCTTTTCTTCATATTAATCATTTTTCAGTTTTCAACTTCACCAATGGTGTCGATGGCGCGCTGCACGCGGCGTATGACCTCGTCCTTGCCGAGCATCATGACGAGCGTGAGCATGTCGGGGCCAACGGTCTTGCCGACTACGGCCAAACGCAGCGAATTCATCACCTGACCCATGTTGAGGCCGTTGCCGGTGATGTAGTCGTCGAGCAGGGCTTTGTGGATGGCATCGTACTCGAAGGGGACGGTGTTCAGTATTTCGATAACCTTGGCCATGTGAGTGGTCATGCCTGATTTCCAGCGTTTCTTGATGGCAGAGGGGTCGTATTCGGTAGGAGCCACGAAGAAGTAGCAGCAGGTGTCCCACAGTTCCTTGGGGAAGCTGATGCGCTCCTTCATCATGCCGCAAACGCGGACCACATAGTCGCGGTCGGCCTCGATGCCATGTTCCTTCAGCTGCGGAGCAAAGAGGTCGGCCACCTGCTCATCGCTGAGTTTCTGCAGATATTCATGATTGAACCACTTGGCTTTCTCGACGTTGAACTTGGCGCCGCTCTTGCTGATATGCTCGATGCTGAAGAGGCGGATAAGCTCGTCCATCGACATCATCTCCTGGTCGTTACCGGGATTCCAACCCAACAGGGCCAGCATGTTGACCACAGCCTCGGGCAGGTAACCCTGTTCGCGGTAGCCGCTGCTCACCTCGCCGCTCTTGGGGTCGTGCCATTCGAGGGGGAAGACGGGGAAGCCGAGACGGTCGCCGTCGCGCTTGCTGAGCTTGCCGTTGCCCTCGGGTTTGAGCAGCAGTGGCAGGTGGGCGAACCGGGGCATGGTCTCTTCCCAGCCGAAAGCCTTGTAAAGCATCACATGTAGCGGTGCCGACGGCAACCACTCCTCGCCACGAATCACATGGGTAATTTCCATCGTGTGGTCGTCGACGATATTGGCCAGATGGTAGGTCGGCATGCCGTCGCTCTTGAAGAGCACCTTGTCGTCGAGCAGACGACTGTTCATGGTCACATCGCCACGAATCAGGTCGTGGACAGTGATGTCGATATTGTCGGGGAACATGAAGCGTACCACATAAGGCTCGCCGGCATGGATGCGGCGCTGCGCCTCGTCCATGCCGAGCGAGAGGCTGTTTTCCATTCCCATACGCGTGTTGCAGTCGTATTGGAAGGTTTTCTTCTGTGCCTCGAACTCTTTGCGCTTGGCATCGAGGGCTTCGGGCTTGTCGAAAGCGTAGTAGGCCCAGCCGTCGCGTATCAGCTGCTCGGCATACTGGCGGTACATGGGCTTGCGGTCGCTCTGGCGGTAGGGGCCGAACGGACCACCGAGGTGCACCCCTTCGTCGAACTTGATACCCAGCCAATCGAGGGCTTCGATAATGTATTGTTCGGCACCAGGGACGAAACGAGTCTGGTCGGTGTCCTCGATGCGGAGAATCATCTGACCGCCGTTCTGGCGGGCGAAAAGATAGTTGTAGAGGGCGGTACGCACACCGCCGATGTGGAGCGGCCCCGTAGGACTGGGGGCGAATCTAACTCTTACCTTCATCAATAATTTATTTGTTGTTTACGATTTTTCCCAAACGGTAGCTTACGCTCAGCATGTAGGACATATTATAGCCGTTGGGAATCTTGACATTCACGTCGCTGGCAGTGGATCCGCCCCCCTGCTGGGTTTCAATGATGCGGAGGATGTCGTCGCCAGAGGAGGTGGGAATGAAGCCACGGTCGACATACAGCGACACCGTGAAATCGCCATACTCGTAGCTGAGGCCAGCGATTGCGCTGACATCGATACGTTTGATATGGTTGAACACCGCACGGTCGGCAGCAGAGCCATTGAAATTCACATCGTAGTTGGCGCTGGGCGAGGGCACACCGGGGGTAATCTTGCGGTCGCCGTATCCACCAAAGAGGCCGATACTGATTGCCGGACCCAGGAAAGCGTTCACCGAATGGCCTTCCTGACGAATAGGCAGTTCGAAATGGACACATGCCAGTATGGGAATCTGGGCATACCACGGATGGTAATATCCGGTACGTGCCATAATGTTATTGCCATTCTCGCGATGCTCGGCAAAGTTGCTACCCTTGCGGACGATGTTCAAGCCCGACTGCAGATAGAAAATCTCGGCCAGGACGCTCTCGCTCTCGGCGAAGGTGTAATTGATATAACCCCCAATCGAGGCACTGAGCACGGGCGAATCGGTGGCAAGGTCGTCCTCGAGGGATGACCAACCAAGCCCCACTTTCACACCATAGTCGCCAAACTGGGCTTGCACATTTCCCATAAGTCCTATAAGTCCCAAAAGCACTATAAGTCCTATTCTCTTCATTTTATTCTTGGATTTAAAGTTTTCTCATGATAAAGTCGGTCATCAGCTGGTAGAGGTTCAGTCGTGTATTGCCAGTGGCATCGTAGATGGAGTGATTCTTGTTGGGGTAGATGCGGAACTCGAACTGCTTGCCCGCATTCTCCAGTTTCTCCACCATCTCGGCCGAGTTCTGGAAGTGCACGTTGTCGTCGCCGGTGCCGTGGATGAGAAGGTAGTTGCCCTTCAGGCGGTCGGCGAAGTTGAGCGGCGAGTTGTCGTCGTAGCCCTTGGCGTTGTCCTTGGGCAGACCGAGGAAACGCTCGGTGTAGATGTTGTCGTAGTAGCGCCAGTTCATCACGGGGGCCACGGCGATGGCCATCTTGAAGACGTCGTTGCCCTTCAGGAGGCTGAGCGTCGAGAGGTAGCCTCCGAAGCTCCAGCCCCAGATGCCGATGCGGTCTTTGTCGACCCAGCTCTGCTGACCCAGCCAGCGGGCGGCCTCGATGGCGTCCTCGCACTCCATGCGGCCAAGGTCGCCGTAGGTCTGCTTCTTGAAGTCGGCACCGCGGCCGCCAGTACCGCGACCGTCGAAGCAGAAGACCACATAGCCCTTCTCGGCCAGCATGTGGTACCAGTAGAAGTCGGATCCGCCGTAGCTGTCGCTTACCTGCTGGTTGCCGGGACCACCATAGACGTAGATCAGCACGGGGTACTTCTTGTTCAGGTCAAAGTCCTTGGGAGTGATGGTGTAGTAGTTGAGCTTTACGCCGGTCGAGGTGGTGAAGCTCTTGAATCTTTTCCGGTAGGCGCCATATTCCACAAATATCTTCTTGTGCAGCTCGCTGTTGTCCTCCAGCACTTTTATCAGCTTGCCGTTGGCATCGTGCAATGTGTATACGGGAGGCTCGTTGGCGGTGCTGTATGTGCGGATGTAGTATTTGCAGCCGTTGCTGAAGGTAGCGTTGTAGGTACCCAGCACGTACCGGTCTTCGGTGTTCTTGACATTGCGGGTCACGTCGTTGAGGCACTGCTTCTTCTTGCCGTCGAAGCCGATGACGAAGAGGCTCTTCTGGGTGGGATGGTGCTCGCGGCTTGTGTAGTAAAGTTTCTGGTTTTTCACGTCCACGCCGAGAACGTCGCACACCTCCCACTCGCCAGATGTCACCTGCTTCACCAGATAGCCGTTCAAGTCGTAGAGGTAGATGTGGCGGTAGCCATCTTTCTCACTGGTGATGAGCATCTGCTGATGGGCCTTCTTGCCCTTGCCCACGGTGATGAACTGCCACGTGTCAGGCACCTCGACGTAGGCTTTGTCCTGCTCGTCATACAGCATTTGGACTTTGTTCGGTGCCAGAGCGTTTACGCTCAGGATCTGCATGTGGTTCTGCAGACGGTTCATCCGCATGAATGCCAACGTGTTGGCGTCAGCCCACTGGAAGCGGGGGATGTACTCCCACGTGGCGTTGGTGCGGGCTTCGGCCGTCAGCGAGGGCATAAAGAGACCCTTCTGTGCTTCAACGTCATAGATCCTCAGCTCCACCTTCGAGTTGTCCTCGCCGGCCTTGGGGTATTTGTACTTGTAGTCCTCTGGATACAAGGTGCCCCACATCTGCATATTGTACTCTTTGACTTTCGATTCGTCGAAGCGCAGGTAGGCAATCTTCTTCGAGTCGGGGCTCCACTGGAAGCCCTGCGTGATGGCGAACTCCTCCTCGTACACCCAGTCGGTGGTGCCGTTGATAATCTCGTTCACCTTGCCGTCGGTGGTGATGGCGTGCTCCTCAAGGGTGGCTAAGTCCATCCAGTACAGGTTGTTGTCGCGCACAAAAGCCACCTTCGTGCCGTCGGGGCTGAGGGTGGTCAGGCGCTGTTTGCCGTTGTTGCTAATCTTGGTAAAGGTCTTTGCCTGAACGTCGTAGATGTAATAGTCGCTCACACCACTGTGACGGTACAGTGGCTCGAACCCACTGCTGAGCAGTATCTTCTGTTCGTCGGCGCTAAACTCATATCCCTCCATCGGGGGCAGCGGCTTGGCTTTCTTCTGCATGTCGGGGCCTCCGAAAAGGCACACGTCTGCCACTTTCTCTCCGGTAACATAACTATATTTGGCAATGCCGGTACGGCTCATCGTGCAGTAGTGTTCACCGTCCTGCATCGAGCGGATACCATACACCCCTTTGGCCGAGAATGTACGCTTGGTCCAAATGTCTTCAAGCGTGATATTTTTATTTTGTGCCTCAGCCACACCCACGGCTGTCAGCATTGCAAATGCCATATATACAAATAGTTTCTTCATTGTCGTATTATAATATTATATATCTACAAAAATGCAAATATACAAAAAAATTTTAATTTCAGCTAATCGGCCAACGGCGGTCGAGACCGAAGCTCATGGGGCTAACTTTAAGCTGCGGAGCGAACTGCAGGCGCTTCCATTCGTTCTGACGCACTTTGCGGATAACCATCTGCACCAAATCGCGGTCATAGCCTTCCTCAACAATCTCGTCCTCGCACATCGACTCGTCGAGGTAGAGGTTCAGCACTGCGTCGAGCGTATCGTAGTCGGGCAACGAGTCGCTGTCCTTCTGGCCGGGACGCAATTCAGCCGACGGAGCCTTGTCGATGGTGTTCTGTGGAATGCGAATGCCGTCACGGTTAATCCACTCGCTCAGCTGGTAGACCTCGGTCTTGTACAAGTCACCGATAACGCTGAGACCACCGCACGAGTCTCCGTAGATGGTACCGTAGCCCATGGCGGCTTCCGAACGGTTGGTCGTGTTCAGTGCCAAAGCACCGAACTTGTTGGCATAACTCATTACCAACGTGCCACGTACACGGGCCTGCATATTCTCCTCGGTTACATCCTCGGCACGGTCGCCAAACACTGGTTTCAATGCCTTGCGAAACTCGTCGAACATCGGACGGATGGGTACAATATCATAGTTTACCCCAAGGTTATGGGCCAGATCTTCGGCATCCTTCACCGAGTGGTCGGTCGAGTATTGGCTGGGCATCAGTAAGCCATGCACATTTTCAGGTCCGATGGCATCGGCCGCCAGCACACACACCAGAGCCGAATCGATACCGCCACTCAAGCCGAGGACAGCACGCTGAATACCGTTCTTGGAGAAATAGTCGTGCAGTCCCATCACCAACGCCTTGTAGACCAGCTCGACGGCCTCCGGTTTCTCATCCTCGATCACATCGACAAGCTGCATATCCACCGTGTGGCAGCACTGCTCAAAATAGGGCAGCTGGCACAGCACTCCGCCGGCAGCATTCATTGCCAGGCTTCCACCTGCATACAGGTACGGCCCCTCGCCACCGATACGGTTGACATAGACAATGCCTGCGTTCAGGTTCTCCACAATCTTGCGCATACGGTAGCGCGTGCGATAAGGCTTCTGATAATCAAACACATTACATCCGCAGCATATTACCATGTCGGGCTGCTCGACATAGCCTTTCGTCAACTCTTTCAGGTCCTCGTAGAAACCGATGGCGATACGCTCGTCGTGGAACTGGATGACCTGCACACCTTCGCCTCTCACAAAATACTTCTGCTCCTCGGGCAGCAGGTACTTCTTCGTCACAATGCCACGGATGGCACAATTCTGCACAAACACAATAGCATTGCAGAGACCTTTGTCCTGAATCTGCAACGGCATGCCAATAAGGAACGCACGGTGTTCCGACCGTTGCACAAGCTCCTGAAGCACAGCCTGTGCGCGCTTCTGCATATCGGTATAGCCCGCAGCGGCAAACAGCGGTGCTCCGCAAAGCGTACAAGCCGGGAAAACCGTCAGCAACGCTTCTTTCGACTCCTGCGCTTCCAGTTCTTTCTCAATCCATTCCAAATTATCCTCCGGACGGCCGGTCCAGATATCATGTTGCACGATATGAATGTTCATAAACCTTGATTTTATATTCTTTTAAAAACAATTTAACGTAGAACCCCTGCATTTATTGTACACAAAAACAAACTAAAACATAAACGCCTATCCTATAGCCATTAACAGGTGATAAAGGCCGATGCCGAGGTAGTTGCCCAGCATATAGCCCAACAGCCCGACAGTGATGCCCAGAATGACGATATTTTTGTTGCCCAACAGCGCGGCTGCAAGGGGAACGAACGGGGGCGAATTGATAAGCGCCACGGAGCAGACCATCACCGAATCGCCGTCGATTTTCAACATTCGGGCAAAAAGAAACTGCAGCACCAGCGAGCCGAAGATGATGAATCCCAGATAGTAGAGAATGGGCAGGCTGCCTGCAATGTCCATCTCGCGCACATTGCAGGCGGTGGCGATGGCCAGACAGAAGACATAGACGCAGTACAGCCCCATGTCGAACGAATGCTGCTGACGTTTCATCGGCGGAAGGAACGAGGCGGCGATAGCCAGCGTGGTGAGCAGCAGTATCAGCACCGTCATGTCGGGGTTGCCGTTGCCGGACACAAACAGAGACACCGCATACGAGACGGCTGCGATGACAAGGGTCAGGACGATGGCCAGCAGCGAAGACTTGTAATGCTTGCTGTCGAAGGGTTTTCCGCCCACCGAGCCCTGCTCCTCAACCTCCACCGTCCGCTCGTCGCCCCCCACTCCCCTGCCCGGCAGCAGCTTGCGAAACACCGTCTTCCCAAACAAGACAATGAATACCAGATAGATACCCGTGACAATAAGGTCATAACCGGTAATGTAGAGATAGGTCTGATTGGGCATACCGACGGCCTGTTTGATAGCCCCCATATTGGGGATTCCACCCGTATAGATACCCGTGGCCACTGCGCACACCTGCGCGAAGCCCCGATAGCTTTCGGACGTGTGGACGGAAGGCTGGAAGAGGAAAAAGCCCACCACGGTGACAATCAGCACCGAGACAAGACCCGTAATGAACACCTTGAAGGCCTTACCCACCTGCCACCCCTTCGTATTGCAGCCCATGAGCATCAAGGGAATGGCCAGTGGCACAGCGACATTGCTGAAAAGCGTATTGGTGCCGGCATCGACATTGAAAACGCCATTATTGGCCGGGACAAGGTTGGCGACGGCCAACCCAATCAGATAGAGCACCGTCATAGGGCTCACACGATCAATCCAAGCCCAGCGTTTGGCAAGCCACATCACCAGCATCGGAACGCCTAAAAGGTAGAATATGGTCAGGATTGTACTCATTTGTTTATCGGACAATAGTGCTGCAAAAATACAAATAAAAATCCATTCTATCTGCCATTTATACAACACACTGATTTTCAGCACATACAAACAAACACATCATTCAGTTGTTCAGCAGTTGTTCAGCAGTTGTTCAGTCGTTGTTCAGTGTTTGACTGAACAACGACTGAACAACGACTGAACAACGAGCGGACAAAAAAGAGGTGGGAATACGTTTTTTTTCGCGTTTTTTTCGTGCACGTACAATAAATAAAATATATATACGTTATTGAGGGCAGTAAATTGAAAAAAAAATAAAAAAAATACATTTATGAAGAATCTTGTAATTGTTGAGTCGCCGGCGAAAGCGAAGACGATTGAGAAGTTCCTTGGGAAGGATTACACGGTGAAGTCGAGTTACGGCCATATCCGCGACCTTGCGAAGAAGGAGATGAGCATTGATGTGGAGAATGCGTATGAGCCGCAGTACCAGATCAGCGAGGATAAGAAGTCGCTGGTGAGCGAGTTGCAGAAGGCAGTGAAGAGCGCCGACAAGGTGTGGCTGGCATCCGATGAGGACCGCGAGGGAGAGGCCATTGCCTGGCATCTGCAGGAGACGCTGAAGCTGAACCCGGAGACGACGCAGCGTATCGTGTTCAACGAAATCACCAAGACAGCCATTCTGCATGCCATCGAACATCCGCGCCAGATCGACATGAACCTGGTGGATGCGCAGCAGGCACGCCGCGTGCTCGACCGTCTGGTGGGCTATGAAATCAGCCCCATCCTCTGGAGCAAGATTAAACCCGCATTGAGCGCCGGACGCGTGCAGAGTGTGGCAGTGAGACTGATTGTGGAGCGCGAGGAGGAAATCAAAAACTTCGAGAGCAAACCCTATTTCCGCGTTACGGCACAGTTCCGCCCGGTAGACGGCAACAAGACGCTGAGCGCCGAGCTGAGCCACCATTTTGCCACAGCCGACGAGGCCGAAGCATTCCTGCAGAGCCTGATTGGCACAAGCTTCAAAGTGAGCAAGATCGAGACCAAGCCTGCACGCCGCACACCGGCACCGCCCTTCACGACCAGCACGCTGCAGCAGGAGGCCAGCCGCAAGCTGGGCTTCAGCGTGGCCCGCACAATGCAGGTGGCACAGCAGCTGTACGAGAGCGGATATATCACCTATATGCGTACCGACAGTGTGAACCTGAGCGAGTTGGCCCTGGGCATGGCTAAGAAGGAAATCGAAGCGCAGTATGGTGCCGAATATGTGAAAACCCGCCGCTACCAGACCAAGACCAAGGGTGCCCAGGAGGCCCACGAGGCCATACGTCCGACCGACATGACGGCACAGAGCATCAACGCCGAAAGTGCACAACGGAGACTGTACGAGCTGATTTGGAAGCGCACAGTGGCCAGCCAGATGGCCGATGCCGAGCTGGAGAAGACTGAAATAGAAATCAACATCAGTGGCAACACCAAGGAGACGTTCGGTTGCACCGGTGAACAGGTGAAGTTCGACGGATTCCTGAAGGTATACATGGAAAGCTCGGACGACGAGGAGGAAGGCGGCAAAGAGAGACTGCTGCCTCGCCTGCCGGAGGGGACGCTGCTGACCATGGAGGTGTGCGAGGCTGCGGAGCATTGGACGCAGCATCCGGCCCGCTACACCGAGGCAAGCCTGGTGAAGAAACTGGAGGATCTGGGCATTGGCCGTCCGTCGACCTATGCACCCACCATCAGCACCATCCTGAAACGCGAGTATATCATGAAGGAGGACCGCGAGGCGCAGGAACACAAGTGCACAGTGATGCAGCTGAAGGACAGCACCATCAGCAAGTCGGAGCGCACCGAGAAGGGTTACGCCGAGAAGGGCAAGCTGTTCCCGACCGACATCGGATGCGTGGTGAACAACTTCCTGATGGACCACTTTGCCAACATCATGGACTACAACTTCACAGCCACGGTCGAAAAGGACTTCGACGAGATTGCCGCCGGCGAGAAAGAGTGGCGCAAGGTGATAGACAACTTCTACACCCCGTTCCACAAGAACATACGCCAGACGCAGCAGACCAGCCAGCGCACGACCGGAAGCCGCCTGCTGGGTGTGGACCCGAAGAGCGGCAAGAATGTGTATGCGAAGATTGGCCGCTACGGCACGTTGGTGCAGATTGGCGAGACCAACACGGACGAGAAGCCGAAATTTGCCAGCATGAAGAAGGGACAGAGCATCGAGACCATCACGCTCGACGAGGCGCTGAGCCTGTTTGAACTGCCGCGCACGCTGGGCAATTTCGAAGACAAGGAGGTGATTGTGAGCATCGGTAAGTTCGGTCCGTATGTGCGCCACAATAATAAGTTCTACTCGCTGAGCAAGACAGACGACCCGTATGATGTGAAGCTGGAGCGGGCGATTGAGATTATCAAGTCGAAACGCAAGGTGGAAGAGGCGAAGGAGGAGATGAAGAAGATTTTCCCGCACGAGATTGGCCTGCACGAGGGCGAGATGGTAGTGTCGAATAGCGGACGTTTTGGTCCGTACCTGACCTATAAGGGTGAGAATTTCCGTCTGCCGAAAGACATCGACCCCATCAACCTGAGCATTGAGCGTGCCGTGGAGATTATCACCAATTCGACCAAGAAGAAGGCAAAGAAGAAGTGAGAGTGCGTTAAAGTGTTAATGCGTTAGTGATTCTATCGGTAGTCATAGTAAACTATAATGTCAAGTACTTCTTGAAGCAGTGCTTGGGGTCGGTGTTTGCGTCGGAGCGGAAGCTGTCGAACGGCGAGGAACTGGAGCTGGAGGTATGGGTGGTGGACAACGAGTCGGTCGACGGCAGTGTGGAAATGGTGCAAGCGGAATTTCCAGAAGTGCATTTGATTGCCAACCACGAGAATGCAGGCTTTGCAAGAGCGAACAACCAAGCATTGTTGCAAGCGAAAGGGGAATACCTGCTGCTGCTGAATCCGGACACGTTGGTCGAACAGGAGACATTGGTGCGCTGTGTAGACTTTATGCAGGAGCATGCCGACTGTGGCGGATTGTGTGTCAAGATGGTCGACGGCAAAGGTAATTACCTGAAGGAAAGCAAACGTGGATTCCCGACACCGGAGGCCTCGTTCTTCAAGATTTCAGGTCTGATTCACCTCTTTCCACATTCAAGACGCATCGCAGCCTATTACATGGGGCACCTCGACGAGGACATGGTGAACGAAATCGACATCATGCCGGGCGCGTTCCTGATGTTCAGCCGCGAAGTGTACAAGAAAATCGGTGGACTGGACGAAAGCTACTTCATGTACGGTGAGGACATCGATTTCTCGTGGCGCATACGCTTGGCAGGCTACAAGAACTACTACCTGCCCGAGACGCATATAATCCATTACAAAGGAGAGAGCACGAAGAAGGGGTCGATGAACTATGTCTACACCTTCTACAATGCGATGTCGATATTTGTGAAGAAATACTTCACCGGTCGCAACGTAAAGATGTTCAACCTGCTGCTGCAGACAGCCATCTGGCTGAGGGCGGCACTGGCCTGGGGTAAACGGATTGCCTCAAAAGTGGCATTGCCAATAATTGATTTCGGCGTGGCCTATGGAGGTTTTGTGCTAATCAAATCGTTGTGGGCTACCTACTGGGCCGACAACATACACTACTACCCTACCGAATACACCACACTTATCATCCCAATCTATATCCTCATACTGATGTGCAGCAGTTGGCTCAACGGCGGATACGACAAACCGGTGCGCCCATCGCGCATTGTGAGGGGTATGGGTATCGGACTATTGCTGTTGCTGGCTTTCTACTCACTTTTGGACGAAGCACAGCGCTATTCTCGCATGCTGCTGCTTACAGGTTCAATATGGACCCTAATGAGCAACCTGCTGATACGAAAGCTGCTTGAAGTGCTGAACATAAAAGGTTACGCGCAACGCGCACGCGAAGAAGGGGATACCCTTATCGTTGGACACGACGACGAAACCAGCAGGGTAAGTGGATTGTATACCAACTTCAGCATCAACCATCGCAAACCGATGCAGACCGATAGCCTTGAGGCGCACCGGCTGCAGGAAATGATACGCGTAAACCGGATTGACGAGGTGATTTTTTGCGGACGCGACATTAACCTGCAGCAAATCATCGAACTGATGGCACAACTGCGAACCACCGGGGTGGAATACAAAATTGCACCCAAAGAGGGCGATTTCATTATCGGAAGCAACAGTATACTTTCGCCCGACGACATTTACATCGACGACCTCGACACAATCAGCACCGACACCTGTCGCCGGAACAAACGGTTGTTCGACATCATGAGTGCATTGCTGCTGCTGGTACTCTCGCCGCTGCTATTATGGTTCCAGAAAGAGAAACGCACTTACTTCAGCCACTGCCTGCAGGTACTGTTTGGCCGACTGACATGGGTGGGCTATATCGGGCACAAAGGAATCTTCTCCCCTGCCGACATTGCGCAAGGGGTATCGGAACAGTTGCGCGACCGCTTGATGTTGAAATACATGCGACATTACAAAACAGCCACAGACCTGTCGATTTTACTTCACAATTGGAATAATATCTAAAATGAAAAAGATTCTTTACATAGCCGTCATAATAGCATGTTTCAATTTGCATGTTTCAATTTGCCATGCGCAACGCATCCATGGTTTCGTTTCCGGAGGTATCACGGCCGCACAGATTGAAGGCGACGAACTGAAAGGATTCAACCAATTCGGATTCAACGGGGGTGTGGGTGCCTTGACGGCTATCTCATCAAACGGTTTGTGGGGATTGAGCGTAGAGATAAACTACAACGAACGCGGCTCCTACAGCCACAGCGTAGCCGATAAGGAATATATGGTCGACCTGAAGCTGAAATATGTCGACATTCCCGTGCTCATCCACTATCAAGACATTTATGGAGGAATGCTCTTCGGTGCAGGCCTGCTTTATGGACGCTTAGTAGAGCAACCCCACGGCGATATCCGCTACACCACCTTTTTCCCGGATACCAACGACATGGCATTCTTGAAAAACGACCTCGCTGCGGTGGTCGATGCTCGCTTCACAATATGGAAAGGCCTGCAAATCAACCTACGATGGCAGTACTCGCTACTGGCCATCAAGAAGGACTGGCTCTTCTACAACATCAATGGCGAACAGGTAAAGACCCATACCACCAACTGCTACAACAGTGCCATTTCCGTCCGTCTTATCTGGCAATTTTAAAGTCTAATAGCCATGGCCACAGCTGTATTTCCCGGGTCGTTCGACCCCTTCACCGTCGGCCACGAGGCCATATTGCGTCGCGTATTGCCACTTTTCGACCGTATATATGTCGCCGTCGGAGTGAACAGCGACAAGCACTATATGTTCAGCACCGACGAGCGCATAGCCCGCATCCGCACCGCACTAAGCGACTGCCCCACGGTAGAAGTGACCTCCTATAGTGGCATGACCATCGACCTCTGCCATGAACTTGGGGCAAAAGCCATTATCCGTGGCATCCGTGGACCGCAGGACTTTGAATATGAGCAACTCATCGCCACTGTCAACCGTCGACTCGACCCCACTATCGAGACACTCCTTATCCTATCCGATGCCGAACACAAAGACATCAGCAGCACCCTCGAACGCGAAAAACTGTTGCATCAATGAATCTGTCCGACGACATAGTGTATCTCAAAGGGGTTGGCCCATCCAAAGCCAAAATTCTGGCCTCTGAACTCGACATACACACTGCCGCCGACCTGCTGTATTACTTTCCCTTCCGCTACATCGACCGCTCGGTGATGAGCACGGTCAAGACCCTCACCGACGACAACTACGTGGTGCTTCGCGGCAAAGTCAACAACATGCAGACCACTGCCACCGGCAAGCACCGCGAACGGCTGACCGTCGACTTCTACGACGGCACCGGCCACCTGCAGCTCGTCTGGTTCGCCGGCACCAAATGGGTACGCGAAAAGCTGAAACCCAACGTCGAATATCTCGTCATGGGCAAACCATCAGTGTTCAATGGAGACTGGCAGATGACACATCCCGAGATTGAAGCATACTCCTACGTCGACGAAGGGGCACGGCACCGCTTCATGCCAGTCTACAACACCACCGAGAAGATGAAACAGCACGGCCTCGGTACCAAAGCCCTCGCCCGCCTCACCGAGACGCTTATCGCCAACATCACTCCCGTCCCCGAAAGCCTGCCCGACAGTATCCTTGCCAAATACCGCCTCGTCTCCCTGCATAAAGCACTCTGCAACATACACTTCCCCGACAGCCAGGAACTGCTCGACCAGGCACGACTCCGACTGAAATTCGACGAGCTCTTCTTCATGCAGCTCGACTACCAATACGCCCACTCCGAACGCCAGCAGCACTCACACGGCCGCGTGTTCCCCACCGTCGGCAACCACTTCAACCGCTTCTACAAAGAGAAAATACCCTTCCCACTGACCGGCGCTCAAAAACGCGTCATACGTGAAATACGCGAAGACATGCGCTCCGGTCGGCAAATGAACCGCCTGCTGCAAGGCGACGTGGGCAGCGGCAAGACCCTCGTGGCCCTCATGTGCATGCTCCTCGCCCTCGACAACGGCTGTCAGGCCTGTCTCATGGCTCCCACCGAAATCCTCGCTTCGCAGCACTACTACACCTTCCTGCGCATGCTCGACGGCCTCGGCATCAGTGTCGAACTGCTCACCGGTTCGCTGCGCACATCCGAGAAAAAACGCATCAAACAGCAACTCGCCGATGGCACCATACAACTGCTCATCGGCACCCATGCCCTCATCGAGGATGACGTGCATTTCCACGACCTTGGCCTCGTAGTCATCGACGAGCAACATCGTTTCGGTGTCGAACAACGCGCCAAACTCTGGACCAAATCGGCCATCCCGCCCCACATCCTTGTCATGACTGCCACCCCCATTCCGCGCACCCTTGCCATGACCGTCTACGGCGACCTCGACTGCTCGATCATCGACGAACTGCCGCCCGGCCGCCACCCCGTCCGCACACTCCACCGCACCGAGCCCAACCGCCCGCTCGTGTTCCACTTCCTCAAACAGCAAATCGATGCCGGACGGCAAATATACATCGTCTATCCGCTCATCCACGAAAGCGAGAAAATGGACCTCAAAGACCTTGAGGACGGACTTGAAATGGTGCAGAACTACTTCCCACGGCCACAATATCAAACCTCGATGGTACACGGACAGCTAACCGCCGACGAGAAAGCCTTCGAGATGGACCGCTTCAAGCAGGGCAAAACCCACATTATGGTCGCCACCACCGTCATCGAAGTCGGCGTCGACGTGCCCAACGCCACCGTCATGGTCATTGAAAATGCCGAACGCTTCGGCCTCAGCCAGTTGCACCAGCTGCGTGGCCGCGTCGGCCGCGGTGCCGAGCAGAGCTATTGCATCCTCATGACCAAGGACAACCTTGTCGGTTCTGCACGCGACCGCATACGCACCATGTGCAGCACCACCGACGGCTTCCAAATAGCCGAAGCCGACCTCCGCCTACGTGGACCCGGCGACATGCAGGGCCTGCAACAGAGCGGCATGCTCGACCTCCACATCGCCAGCATCGTCGACGACGAACCCATCGTCCGTGCCTCACGCGACGAAGTGCACGACCTGCTGGCCAACGACCCAGAGCTCACACAATATCCTGTTCTTCAGCACTATTTGGCACAGTCAAAAAACAAAATGCTATGGGGAAAGATATCTTAAACATATCATTGGTTGCGGAAGAAGGGGCCTCGCTGTCGAGCGGCAACCTACGCCTCTACGCATTGCCGTATGGATGTGTCGACCTTTACAACTACGACCCGCTCAACCGTCGCGCCGCCGTCGGCATCATGGTAGCCACCGAACACCGCCGCCAAGGCTACGCCCTCGCCATGCTCCACCAACTGCAAATGCTATCCACCGCCAACTACCATCTGCACACGCTCTACGCCGACATCGCGGCAACCAACACCGCCAGCATAGCCCTCTTCGCCAAAGCCGGCTACACCGAGTGCGGCCACTTCCGCGAGTGGCTCTGCGTCGACGGCCGCCACATCGACACCATACGAATGCAAATACTATTAAAAGACACTCCCTGACGAGGTAAACACAAATACGCCTTAGGCGTTTTCTTTCAAAAAGATAGACACCGAATAACAATGAAAAAGAAAACGATAATCACACTATTGATACTGGTTGCGCTGCTTCTGCTCGGGGCGCTCGGCATATTAACTCTGCTCAACTCACGCACCACAAACTCCGAACACGTCCGCATCTACCTGCCCGAAGGCTCCACCTATGAAGCCCTATGCGATTCACTTTCATCGGCCAACACTGACGCATTAAAGCAATCCCGCATTAACGCATTCAACCTCTTCGCCCACGCCCTCAAGCTCGACCAGCACGTACGTCCGGGTTCCTACGTCATCGAGCCGCACATACGACAGCTCACCCTTGTCCGCAAGCTCCGCAATGGCCAGCAGGACCCCATACGCCTCACCATCGGCCGCTTCCGCACCCCGCAGCAGCTCAACGAATACTTGAACACCAAGCTGATGCACAACAGCTTCAACGTCACCCTCGACAGCTTCTACATCATCCGCCCAAACACCTACGAATTCTACTGGACCGTCACTCCCGAGCAGTTCAAGCAGCGGATGGAAAAAGAATATGAGCACTTCGAGAAAAAACTACCCACCACACACACACCGCTATCCACTCACGACGCAATCGTGCTGGCATCGATAGTGGAAGAGGAGACCAACAACAACGCAGAGAAACCGCGCATAGCCAGCGTTTACCTCAACCGCTTGGCCAAAGGGATGCCCCTGCAGGCCGACCCCACGGTGAAATACGCCGTCGGCGACTTCACCCTGCGCCGCATCCTCAACAAACACCTGCAAACCGACAGTCCCTTCAACACCTACCTCCACACCGGCCTGCCGCCAGCCCCCATCTGCCTTCCCTCGGCAGCCAGCGTCGACGCTGTGTTCAACGCGCCGCAGACCAACTACCTCTACTTCTGCGCCTCCGACCAGATGGACGGCACACACCGCTTCGCCGCCACCCTTGCCGAACACAGCCGCAACGCCGCACGCTTCCACCAGAAGCTCAACTCGCTGAAGATAAAATAGCCTTCCCCATCTCACAGCAGACACCTCACAAATAAAAGAAAGCTCCTCCGGAGCAATTACGCCGTAGGCGTTTCCTTTTCATAGATTCTGCAAACCAACAATCATAACCAATTCTCCGTCAGGAGATTTCTTTTAATCTTGATGAGTCTCCCCTGATTCCCTCCTTCTGTTGTTCTGTACTTGTTCAGTTGTTGTTCAGTCGTTGTTCAGTGTTTGACTGAACAACGACTGAACAACAACTGAACAACGGCCGTACAAAAGACTGAGCAAAAAAAAAATTATCCATTAGACAACAAAAAGCACATTTCTTGCGTCTATATAGAAAAAAAAAGTGTAATTTTGCATTTTATAATATAGGCCGTCCTTTCGGCAAAGAAAACAAATAAGAAACTGATATTCAACAACGATATGAAGAAAAACAGAATCTCCAAATGGTTAATGACCGCCTTGTTGGCCCTGCCGCTGGGTGGCAACGTGGCCGTGGCACAGGTGGTCAGCCCCTGTCCCGAGGTGCTTGTCGAGCAGAAATACGACCACGTCATCTCGCCAATCTGCCGTCAATTCGGTTGGGACACCGTCGTGGGCTGCGGCGACCGCGAAGAGATGGTCATCTCCGCCGAGCCTTATATCCCGGTACAGCGATTCAACGGCACCTATATAGTGGAACAAATTCCCTACAACCCGCCCGACACCACGTTCCACGCTGGCACGCGAATGCCTGTGAGCACAGATGACAACTTCTCCAACTATGCGACCAATATTCCCTACCCGTTCTACTTTTTCGGCATCAGAAAGAACTCGTTTGTCTTAGGAGCTAACGGTCTGGTAGCTTTTGGGCCGGTGCCGGTGACCAGCAACGATAATACGGGTCCAGGCTGTCCGTGGAGCTATTCTGCGGGGCTTCCCTGGACCGACGGAACGACCGGAGCTCCGGGCAACTTAAACTACATGCGCGATGCAATTTACGGCGTATATGAAGACACCTACCCGAGTCCTTCGACCCATGGGTCAACGGGTGACCCGAACTGGGGTATATACTATGGCGTTCAGGACGAATTTCCGTGCCGCAAGATAATCTGCTCGTGGAACGACGTGCCACAATTCAGCTGCACAAGCTTGCGATGCACATACCAGATAGTCTGCTACGAAGGTTCGAATATAATAGAGGTACACGTGAAGCAGCGCGAGGTTTGCAACTCGTGGAACGGAGGCAACGGCATTATAGGCATACAGAACGCCACAGGAAATCCCCAGGTACCTTCTTCTGACCCAACCGCTTCGAATTACTTTGTTGTTAATGGTTCACCAGCAGCATTTTGGCCTACGGGCTACAATCCTTTCACAACAAACCTGAACAATACTGCCTTCCGCTTTACCCCCCAAGGCACCACGCCTGGTAACTGCGTTTGGTACCGTATCTTTGACGACGGTCGCGACTCGGTGCAGTTGCGCGATGTAACCCAGTTTCCCGATGCCGTGAACGATGTGAACGACACAAACTGCTACGGCTACTACGAGCCGATGAACCCCGAAAACACTGAACACCCGACCTTGACCAAAGCTCATGTACGCCCCGGTGTATCAGCACGCTACGTCTGCAAACTCATCTTCAAGAACGCCAACAACGACATCTACAACCTTTACGACACCATCTCCATCGGTGTCCCCGACAAAGATGCATTCGTATTTACCACAACAGATGATGGCGACACAGTAAAAGAAAAGAAAATCTGCCAGAATGTGGAAAGCAACATCCGCCTGCAGATACCCTCAAACCAGACATTGCTACGTCCCGCCACTTGGCAGGTAACACGAGTGCTGAACGGTGTGGAAAGAGTGCTTCCCTCGTCGATGTACAATGTGAACAACATTATGGGTTCTTTGCACCTGAATGCAGACCCTGAATACGACACCCTGCCGACCAACAAAATCGACTCCATCTGGGTGCGTGGCTTTGTGGAATACACCAACCGCTGCCTGAGTTCCGACTCGGTGCTCATACGCGTCTACCCCATCTTCGACACCTTCGACGTGGCAGGCATCTGCGAAGGTGAGAGATACTACTGGCCGCATACTCAACAGTATTACACCCAAACGACCACTGAGCCCGTTTTCGACACGCTGTCGGAGCCAGGTTGCGACTCGACCGTGCACCTGCATCTGACGGTTTACGGCGTATCACACACTTACGACACCATCGACACCTGCGCACCCCTACTTTGGCAGGACAGCATACTCCACGACCACACCAACACCTCTACCATCAGCATCGACACTGTTATTAAAAAGAACATCGCTGAATGCGACTCGATTGTCCATCTGGTGCTGACCATATACCCCGTGGAGGCCCATATCCGTTCGAGCCTGCAATACTTCGACTTCGACAACCTCGATGTGAAACTGGACGATATCTCGACCGGCAACGCCTCACGCACATGGCATTTCCCGTCAGGTCCCGACCAGACCGGAGCGGAGGCATTCTGGACCATGCCGACCGAACTCGACTCGGCCGACATACGACTGATTGCCCACAGCCAATATGGCTGCAACGACACAGCCCACATCGTCATACCGATGAACAAGGAGAACGTATGGATTCCCAACGCCTTTATGCCCGACGACCCGCAAGGCAACAACATCTTCAGTACGGTGAGCAAAGGCACCGTCAAACAGGAGATGTACATTTACAACCGTCGTGGCCAGCTGGTGTTCCACTGTGAGGGAACCGACTGTGGTTGGGACGGTCGCGACGGCAACGGCGATCTCTGCCCGCAGGGTGCCTACGTCTACCTGATTCGCTATGTCAATAAATTCAATCCCGAAAAGACCCAAGTGCGCAAGGGCACAGTTACTTTAATTAGATAAAAATATGAAAATTGCTGTGGTTGGCGCCACCGGACTGGTGGGACGCGAGATGTTGACGGTGCTCGAAGAAGAAGGCTTCGGGCAGGAAGAGGTGATTGTGGCCGCATCGGAACGGTCGATAGGCAAGAAACTTGCCTTTGCCGACCGGGAGTTGACAGTAGTCCCTGTCGATGAGGCCATAGCAGCCCGTCCGCAGTTTGCCATTTTCTCGGCTGGCACCGCTGCCTCGCGCCAATATGCACCGCAATTTGCCGAAGTCGGCACCACGGTGGTCGACAACTCGTCGGCCTGGCGCAAAGACCCGAACATCCCGTTAGTGGTTCCGGAAATCAATATCGATTCCGTGCATTCCAACCATCGTATCATCGCCAACCCCAATTGCTCCACCATACAGATGGTACTCGCCATATCGGCGCTGCAACGCGAATACGGTATTAGCCGCATCGTGGTGTCCACCTACCAAAGCATCACCGGCACCGGAATCAAAGCCGTACGCCAATTGGAGGCTGAAGAGCGTGGCGAAAAACCTGACGAAATGGCTTACCCCTACCCCATCCATCGCAACCTGTTCCCCCACGGTGGTGACTGGCTCGAAAGCGGCTATACCACCGAGGAGCAGAAACTGGTAGACGAGACACGCAAAATATTCGCCGACCCGAAGATTGGCATCAGCGCCACCGTGGCCCGCGTGCCGGTGGTGGGCGGCCACAGTGAGTCTGTCAACGTGGAGCTGCGCAAAGATTACGACCTCGACGATGTGCGCCGACTGATTGAGACCACGCCCGGCGTGGTGCTCTACGACGACCCGTCGCGCAACATTTACCCCATGCCTATTACTGCGCACCATCGCAACGAGGTGTTCGTAGGCCGTCTACGCCGCGACCCCTCGAATTCACGTGCACTGAACCTCTGGGTGGTGGCCGACAACATCCGCAAAGGTGCTGCCACCAATGCTATACAAATCATGGAAGCTCTACTGAAAAGATGAAGAAACTGCTTTATTACTCATTGGCGGCACTGCTGTTTGCCGCCTGTGGCAACTCAATCCTCTACGACGAAGAGCGGACCTTCAACAACAACGTATGGAACGGCTTCACACCTGAAGTCTATACCCTCGACATAAACAACATCGAGGACTACTACAATATAGACATCACCGTGGCTGTCGACACCGCAAGGTACCGCTACAACAGCCTGCCGATGACAGTCAACCTATACAGTCCCAACGATGAACGCCGTATGTTCTACGCCGATGTAGCATTGGCCGAGAATGGCCGTCCGAAAGGAGAAGTGATTGACGGCTATCGCGTGGTAACCGGTCGCATACGCAGCTATTTCAGCTTCAACAGCCGCGGGGAGCACCGCATGGAGCTGGGCCAAGCCACCAGCCAGTACGATCTTGAAGGTATCCACAGCATCCGTCTCACCATCGAGAAAGCACCAATGGAACTGCCCGAGTGATAGGTCCGGACATCAATCCCAACATCGAGCGCATCCTGCTGCGCCTGAAAACCATCCCGGAAAATCCCGGGGTGTATCAACACCTTGACGCATCGGGCAAGGTTATTTATGTGGGCAAAGCCCGCAACCTGCAACGACGCGTGAGCAGTTACTTTAGCCATTACGACGACAAAACGCCCAAAATCAAGATGCTGGTGCGTTCGGTGTACGACATTCGTGTCACCGTTGTAGCCACCGAGGTGGATGCCTTGCTGCTTGAAAACAGCCTTATCAAACGCTATCAGCCACGCTACAACAGCATGCTGAAAGACGATAAGACGTATCCCTACTTGCTGCTGACCGACGAAGAATATCCCCGCCTGCTGTATACCCGCCGACACAACCTCAAGGGACAATATTTCGGTCCCTATCCCAACGGCCGCATACTGCGTGAGCTGCAAGACATTATACGCCAACTGTTCAGTTACCGAACTTGCGACCACATGGGGAAACGTCCCTGCATGAAACACCAGATTGGCCTGTGCGGAGCACCCTGTGCTGGGCTGCAAAGCAAGGAGGACTATCTTGCCACAATCGAAAACATACGCCGGATACTGAAAGGCGACTTCGGCGACATACTCGACGACCTGAAACAGCGTATGTTTGCGATGGCACAGGAACTACGATTTGAAGAGGCCGAAGCGTTGAAAAAAAAGGTACGTTTGCTGGAAGAATATCAAAGCCGCTCGACAGTGGTCGATACCAACGTGAAGGATGTCGACGTAGTGACCATCCTGAGCGACGAGCGCTATGCCTACGTCAATATGCTGCGTATCAAGAATGGAAGTATCATATACAGTTTCTCGAACGAAATAAAAAAACAACTCGACGAAAGCGATGCCGAGATACTGGCCACCGTCGTACCAGCCCTGCACGAACAAACTCAAAGCACAGCACGCGAAGTGGTATTGCCAATGGCCGTACCCGATCTGCCGGTCGACTACCTGCAACAGACCATTGAACCGCGCGGCGACAGAAGGAAATTGCTCGAACTATCGCTTCGCAATGTGGAATCGTACCAACTGCAATGCCGCCACCAGCGTGCCTTAGTCGACCCCGACGAGGGAAAGCCGTCGCGTCGAAACGAGCACCTGTTGGAGCGAATACAACGAGCACTCCAGCTGCCTACGCTACCTGTAAACATCGAATGCTTCGACAATTCGAACATCCAAGGGGCCTACCCGGTAGCAGGCATGGTACGCTTCACCAACGGCAAGCCCAACCGAAAGGAATACCGCAAGTACAACATCAAAACAGTCGAAGGACCTGACGATTATGCCTCGATGGCCGAAGTGATTTTTCGACGTTACAAGCGGCTGAACGACGAGGGGAAAACACTGCCAGACCTGCTCATCGTCGACGGTGGAGCAGGGCAGATGGAGGTGGCTCGCGAAGTGATTCAAGACCAACTCAAGCTCGACCTCCCCATTGCCGGCCTCGCCAAAGACGACCACCACCATACCAACGAACTCCTCTATGGTTTCCCGCCAAAGGTGATTGGATTGAAACCAACCGACCCACTATTTCATCTGCTGGAACAAATCCAAAACGAGGTGCACAGGTTCGCCATTACTTTCCACAAAGACAAACGCTCAAAAGGTACTTTCCGCACCTCGCTGACCGACATCCCAGGAATCGGACAGAAAACAGCCCACGACCTGCTGCTGCGTTTCGGCTCTGTCAAACAGATAAAACTGCAGACTGTCGATGACCTGGCGGCTGCCATCGGTCCCGCTAAAGCCAAAACTGTATACGATTACCTGAGGCAAAACGATAATTCGCGAGAAAAATGATATTTTTTTCGTATCTTTGCAACATTAGATTTGCAAAGAAATAATATGGAACTAACTATACTATTGTGTTTTGTAGCCTATACATTACTTCTCTTTTTAGTGATGTGGCTAAGCCAGCGCCGCGGTGCTACAGGCAATGAAGCTTTCTTCCGTGCCGGTCGCAGGTCGCCTTGGTTCGTGGTTGCCTACGGCATGATTGGTGCTTCGCTGTCGGGCGTAACATTCATGTCGGTGCCAGGAGGAGTATACAGCGGACAATGGACATACATGCCTTTGGTATTCGGCTATGTACTTGGATATGCAGCCATTGCGCTCATCCTCTTACCGCTTTACTATAAGCTCAACCTTACCTCCATCTACACCTATCTCGAGCAACGCTTCGGCATTGCATCAGAAAAAACCGGTGCCCTGTTTTTCATTCTGTCTCGATTGCTGGGTTCTGCCCTCCGCATGTATCTGGTAGTGTTTGTACTCTACGAATTTGTCTTCCGTGCATGGGGCATTCCCTTTGGGGTACCAGCTGTGGTCTTTATCTTCATTATTTTGTTATACACTTTCCGTGGTGGCATCAAGACGGTGGTGTGGACCGACACATTGCAGACCACCTTCCTGCTGGCTGCCGCTGTAGCCACCGTGGTGGCCATACTAAACAACATGGACATGTCGCTCGGTGAACTACTCCATACCTCTTCGGAGAAAGGCTACACACACATGTTCGAGACCAACCCATCGGCTCCCAAATACTATTGGAAGCAGATTCTCAGCGGAATGTTCATCACCATCACCATGACCGGTCTCGACCAGGACATGATGCAGAAGAACTTGACATGCAAAAGTCTGCGCGATGCACAGAAAAATGTAATGACCAGCAGCATGCTCTTTATTGTGGTCAACATCTTGTTTCTCTGCCTCGGAGCAGCCCTGCTCACCTATGCCGAACAAACTGGTTTTGCCCTGCCCATAGGCGATAACGGTGTTGTAGTACCCGATAAGATATTCCCATCGATAGCCTTCAGCCTGAGCGGATTCACCGCCGTGATGTTTGTCCTTGGTATGGTGGCAGCAGGCTATAGTAGTGCTGACGGCACCTTGACCGCACTTACCACAACCTTCTGTTACGACTTCCTCGGTTTTGGAAAAAACATCAAATACTCAGCCGATAAAGAGCTGCAAATACGCCGCATGGTGCATATCGCCTTTGCTCTGCTCTACCTACTGGTTATCATCGCTTTCCGCCCATTCCACAACCAATCGCTTATCGATACCCTGTTTGACATTGCTGGTTTCACCTATGGCCCACTACTTGGCTTGTATGCCTTCGGTTTATTCACCAAACGCAAAGTGCTCGACAGCTGGGTCCCACTTGTGGCCGTGGCATCGCCAATCATCTGCTACATTCTGAAAATGAACTCCGAGACGTGGTTTAACGGTTACAGTTTTGGTTTTGAAATACTGCTTATCAACGGTGCCATCACCTTCCTGCTCCTTATGCTAATCCGTCCCAAAAAACAAAAGTTATGAACTTCTTTATACAAATATTAGGGTCCGGTGCCGCGCTGCCTACCGGTAACCGTCGTTGCAGTGCACAGGCACTTAACATCAACGGTTTTAAGCTGTTGCTCGACTGCGCCGAAGGGACACAGGACCGAATTCGCTACTGCCACTTGAAACTGCAATCAATCTCAACTATTGCAATCTCTCACCTGCATGGCGACCACTTCTTCGGTTTACCCGGCCTACTATCGACCATGCACCTCTGCGGTCGCACCGAACCTGTCACAATTATTGCTCCCAAAGGTGCAAAAGAAGTAATTATGAGCACCTTTGAAATTACAGGCAATCATATTGGATACGAAACCAACTTTGTAGAGATGGAATTCGTAGAAGGAATGCACCGAGTGTTTGAGAACAAACGCTGCACCATCGATGCCTTTCCTATAGTGCATTCCGTGCCCACGTTTGGATTCCGAATCACCGAAATTCCGCGCGGAAACAACGAACCTCGATGCTATGCCTACTGTTGTGACACCGTCTATACCGAAGATATCATACCCTACATACAGGGCGCTGATCTCCTGTGTCTTGAGAGCACTTTTGCCAACGACCTATCCGAACTCGCATTGCAACGTCAACACCTCACAGCTGGACAGGCTGGTCAACTGGCCAACAAAGCCAATGCAGGCCAACTGCTTCTAACCCACATTAGTGCACGTTATCGTGAGCCAGAACTGATTCTCGAACAAGCAAAAGCAGAATTCCAAAACACCATTATTGCCGAAGACAACCTTGTTGTAGAAGTAAAAAAGAAAAATAAAGCATTGGATAACAACCATCAAGAACAAACTAATTAAAAAAACTTTTCCAATTCGGAAAAAAGTAGTACTTTTGCACTCGTTTTTCGAAAGATGGAAAGATGCCGGAGTGGTCGATCGGGGCGGTCTCGAAAACCGTTGACCCCCTTGCGGGGTCCCAGGGTTCGAATCCCTGTCTTTCCGCTGAGAAGGAGTCAATTTTTGACTCCTTTTTTTTATCATCTTAAAAAACAGTACACAGAGGGGCAATCCGAAAAGGATTGCCTCTCTGTGTTGATGGCTGTCATAGTCTGAATTCAGCCTACAAAAACATTGGTTATATTTTAAAAGTTTTACTTACCTTGCGCCGCCAACCAGCAGCCGATTGCCATAACGGTGGCAGCGAGGAGGAATAGAGGTGTCAGCGGCTCACCGAGCAGCAGGAACGAAAGCACCGCACCAATGAAAGGAGCAAGAGCATAGTATGTGCTGGTGCGGGCAGCGCCAATGATACGCTGGGCGTATGTGTAGCAATAGATACTCAAGCCATAAGCCACAAAACCAAGCAACAGCAATATGGCTATATGCTTTCCTGCCGGAAAACATTCACCGATAGCCAATGCAATACCAAGCGCACCAAAACCAGAGCCAAAGCCTTTGACGGTGACTATCTGCATCGGGTCGCGGTCGGCAATTTGGCGCGTACAGTTATTTTCCAGTCCCCAACAGACGGTGGCTCCGAGCACCAGCAGCGACCCTTTGGAGAAGTGGAACGCCTCGCCCACCGAGCCGCCGTCGAGCGACAGCAGGATGCTGGCCACAGTGACCAGCCCGATGGCCGCCCACAGCCGACGGCCCACCGCCTCGCGGAAGAAGAGCAGGGCGATGAGGGCCGTGGCCACAATCTCAAAGTTGTTCAACAATGCCGTGTTGGCAGCCAGGCAGTCGCGCAGACCGTACATCATCAGTATGGGTGCCGCAATGTCGAGCACCACCATCGCCACGGCGAAGGGCACGTCTTTCCGTCCGAGCCGCTGTTCCGTCCTTGTTATGCGTCCAAAGCGGCGTGCAACCATCATCACACCCATTCCTGTGCCGGCACCAAGATAGAGAAACGCCGACACCCATTGGCAATTCACCTTCTCCGACAATGGCGTTGGAATCGCGCAGGAGCATCTGTCGCGTATCTTCGAGCGGTTCTATCGTGTCGACAAGGGCCGGAGCCGCAAACTCGGAGGCACTGGTCTCGGCCTCGCCATCGTCAAAAACGCCGTGGCTCTGCACGGCGGTACGATAACCGCATTCCAGAACGCCGACAGCGGCGTCCGCTTCGTTTTCACCATAGCCAAAAACACCAACCATTCCTAACCCCGCATCGGGCTCTAATGGTTAGGGCCCGCTTTCTTTTCGCCGAATTCCGTCCCGCATCATTGCAAATGGCGTTCTCGTCGTTCGGCTCAAGGCATAACGTCAATTGCCGTGTAATTATCCGTTAATACCTGTTGCGACAGCAATTATCGGTTGGTTATTTGGTGTTTTTTTTTGAAAAAATATTTGGCAGTTTAAATATTGTTCGTATATTTGCGAACATAATAACATCATCGAAGAATCGGTTTAAACAATGATTGACTGCATATTATATGTTCGTAGAATAACGAATAAACATAAGTAAAACACTCAAAACATCAAAAAAAATGAAGAAAACAATCCTGACAACATTGGCGGCTCTGTTGCTTTGGGGCTGCGGAACGAGACAAGCGGAAGCACCTGCAGCCGTAGCGGTCGGAACGGACCCGCAAAAGGTGGAGGTCATCTACTTCCACGGCAAACAACGATGTGCCACCTGTCGCGCCATCGAGCAACTGGCACGCGAGGTGACGGACGAGTATGCCGATGCAAAAAAAGAGGGACGCCTTGCGATGCAAGTGGTGGACATCTCGCAGCGGGAGAACGAGCCGTTGGCCGCGAGCTACGAGGTCAGCTGGTCGTCGCTCTTTGTGGCCCGAGGCGACAGGCGTGAGAACCTGACGGAGACGGCTTTCGCCAATGCCCGTTCGAATCCCGACAAGTTCAAGGCGGAACTGCGCCACAGTATCGACCAAATGCTGCAATGACTATGGAATGGCTCAATTCGATGCTCGAAAGCAGCACCACGCCGGTGCTGACAGCCCTGCTGCTGGGGCTGCTGACGGCCATCTCGCCCTGCCCGATGGCCACCAACATAGCGGCCATCGGCTACATCGGCAAGGATGTGGAGAACCGCCGTCGCGTGTTCTGGAACGGAATCCTCTACACCCTGGGGCGGGTGGTGACCTACACCGTGCTCGGCACCGTGCTCATCGCCCTGCTGCGCAAAGGGGCGTCGGTGTTCGGACTGCAGCAGGGCATCGCCCAGTGGGGCGGGCGCATGCTGGGTCCGGCATTGGTGGTCGTCGGCTTGCTGATGTTGTTTGCCGACAGGCTGCGCCTGCCGCAGATAGGCATCCGGGCCGACGGCGAGCGTGTGGCCCGACGGGGCGGCTGGGGGGCTTTCCTGCTCGGCGTGCTGTTCGCACTGGCCTTCTGCCCATCGAGCGGCATTTTCTTTTTCGGCATGCTTGTGCCGATGGCTGCTGCCGCAAGCGGCGGCTGGCTGCTGCCCGTGCTGTTCGCCGTGGCAACGGCGCTGCCGGTCATCGTGGTGGCGTGGCTGCTGGCCTACAGCGTGGGCAAGATAGGTACCTTCTATGGACGGATGAAGACCATCGAGCGTTGGACGATGCTCATCGTCGGCGCGCTTTTCATCGCCATCGGACTTTACGAATGTTATATCAAATATTTATAAAACAACAACAATTATGGAAAT
>JAFSLX010000042.1 GCA_017448185.1 Bacteroidales bacterium | reverse complement strand
GTTCAGTCGTTGTTCAGTGTTTGACTGAACAACGACTGAACAACGACCGGACAATGGGTGGGCAACTGTCTGTGGGACAGCGGTTTTGTGCTTTTTTAGGGCGGTGTGCAATAATTGGCCGTCGGGAGCGTTATTACTCTAATTATGGGCGTTATAGCACGGCAGAGTATCAAAGGCACGCTGGCGACGTATGCGGGTGTGGTGATTGGTTTTATCTCCACGTTCTTTGTCGTTACGCGCTACCTGACTACTGAGGAGGTGGGTTTGACCCGCGTGATGGTTGACGCGACGATGCTTTTCGCGTCGCTGTCGCTGTTGGCGAACAATTCGACGATGCAGCGTTTCTTCCCGTATTTCCGCTCGTCGCGGCTGGCGCATCACGGGGTGTTCGGTCTTTCGGTGCTGGTTCCGTTGGTGGGTTTTGTGCTGTTTTTGGCTTTGTTCCTGATTTTCAAGGGGACGCTGATGACGGTCTACGGCCAGCGGTCGGCGTTGCTGACGGACTATTTCTATGTGCTGCCGATGATGACTTTCTTCGTGCTCTACATGCTTGTGTTCGAGACCAATTCGATACTGCTGATGCGGCTCAGTGTGCCGAAGACGGTGCGTGAGGTAGGGGTGAAGCTGATGAACCTGGTGTCGTATCTGCTTTACGGCTACGGGGTGGTGTCGCTCGATGTGTTTGTGTGGTTGTTCTGTGGCAGTTATGCTGTGGCGATGGTGCTGAATGTGGTGTATGTGATGGCGATTGGGTCGAAGGATGTCGAGGGGGGCGTGGCTGCGATGTTCAAGGTGGACTGGGCTTTTCTGCGCGACGGAGCTTTGTGGCGCGAGATGCTGCGGTTTTCGCTGTTTATGCTGGCCGGTATGCTGGCGACGAATATGCCGCTGTTCGGCTCGTTGTTCCTCGGGGCGAAGGTGGGCCTGGCTACTACGGGTGTGTATACGATTGCGTTTTATATTGCCAATGTGGTTGATGTGCCTTATCGGTCGCTGGGCGCGATTGCGCAGCCGGTGCTTTCGGCTGCCATAAAGGAGGGTGATTGGGACGAGGCGAAGCGCATGGCCAAGCAGGTGAGTGTGCATCAGTTTTTGGCTAGCACGATGGTGCTGTATCTGATTTGGATTAACCTCGACACGCTGTTTGCAGTCATCCCCAATGGGGGCGACTATGTGGGTGGCATGTCGGTGGTGCTGATTCTGGGATTGAGCAGGGTGATTTGTTCGACTTCGAATGTGAGTGCCGACTTGCTGAACTATTCACGCTATTATTCGAGGATGCTCTTTTTCAGTTTGTTCCTGACTATTATGGCGTTGGTGATGAACAATAAACTGATTGGGCTGTGGGGCATGAACGGTGCGGCAGCGGCGACGCTGATTACCTATGCGATGTATTATGCGCTGTTGCTCACGGAGGTGTGGGTGAAGCTGAAGGTGTTCCCTTACTCGATGCGGCACCTGAAGGTAGCGGTGATTTTGGCGGCGCTTGTGGTGTTGAATTTGCTGTGGGCGAGGGTAGTGGCTCCGCTTTTTGGAACAGAGGTTGTGGGGTTGGTGGCCGACTCGGTGGTGAAGACTGTGGTGCTGGCGTTGGCGGCCTTGGCCGCAGTGTATGGCTGGAAGGTGTCGCCGAGCATCAACGACATTGTCGACCGAGTGCTGAAAAGACGAAAAGCATAATTTATAACCCGTGATACGCCAGGTTGATAACGTATTTGGCTGGCTGTTGGTAGTTGCCTGCAGCCTGTTGGGTATGTGTGCCGAGGCTCAGGTATCGCCCGGGGCACCGGGATTGCGCAACCCGACATCGTTCGAGACAGGTGATACGCTGTTCTACTGGTCGGTGCGCGAAGGTGAGCGTTTGATGGATTCTGCCGACCACGCGGATACGACTTCGGGTTACCATATCATGAATACCTGTAAGTATTTGCCTTATCTGTTTGGGGATAGTACGATAGGTGAAGTGATGAAACAGAATGGATCATTCAAGCCTTATGATGCGACATGCTTGAACAGTTTTGTTGGGTTGTATGATTTCAGTCGGAGAAGGGTGCAGATTATCGACGAGGAACAGAATGGGGTTGATACTTTTACACGGAATGAAATAAATAGTGGTATGATGCGGATTCCGCCAGGATATACATCGACCATTAAGCTTGGTTCGATGGTCCCGTCGTACGAAAGGTTGGATGTGAGTGTGTTTGATCCTGATTCGATTGACAATTATTCGCACCTGAGTGCGCAGAATATCAATTACACCATGCGTGTTACACCGGACAATGTGCTGTTGATGTTTTATTATGCGGTGGTAGCCCGTCAGGGACCGCACGATGCGTGGGAAGCAGGAGAGTTTTTGATACGGGTGGTGCGACGAGGCGACGATGGTGAGTGGATGGACGAGCCGATCAACGATAACCTTTGGTACAAGGTGTCGGCTCCGCACACTGGGACGGATGAAGTGCCAGCACCTTGGGTGTATGGGAGATTTGACGCTACGGAATGTTCGTTTGAATATAAACCATGGTCCAAAGTGGCAGTCAGCTTGGACGAATATTTGGGTGAGGATGTCAGGATTGAGATGTATTCGGCCGAATGTGTGCATGGTATGCATTCGCTTTATGCTTATATTTCAGGCGACTATTCACCGATGCAGTTGTATTCGACAGGGTGTTCAAGGGACGGTTCGACGACGGTCGATACGATTGTAGCTCCGGCGGATATGCAGGGATATGTATGGTTTGCTTCGAGATCGGGCGCAGTGGCTGACATTTATGACCACGAGGCGATGAACAATGTGCAGTGGAGGAGGGTTTATCCTCCTTCCGGGCAGCCTCCCAGCACGTCAAACTGGTTTACACCGAATTATGTCGACTTTGTGCTCAGCAATGGCGACACGGTGGAAGAGCAGACCTTTATGTGTATAATGAATTCGGCTCTTGATCCCGCTAAACCAATCCAGTCGAAACTTTATGTCAATGTACAGAACCACAAGCCGGTGCCGCGTTTCCATTATGTGTCGGGCTGCAATCAAATGATGTATTTGTACAATGACAGTTATGTGTATGGGTCGACCGAGCTTGACCGCACCAAGACCTATTGGGTGATTTATGGCGAAGGGTCGTTCAATACGCCGATGGACACTGTGTGGACTGACTATTGTCCCTATCGGTTCCCCCACGAGGGAAACTTTGGTGTGAAACTGTATACGGTATCAGAGGATTCGTGTGCCAGTTCGGTGATGTTCTATTGTCATGTGCCAGCTTCGCCGATGGCCGAAATCGAAGTGGAGAAGTACGATGTGTGCGAAGGTGATCCAGTGGTTCTTTCGTGTGTGGGGTATGCGGATTTGACAAAGTTTTGGACTGTGGGTGACAGCATATATCAGACCACAGGGACTACGCCGTTGTCGGTGGTGCTTCCGCCAGGCGATTATGTGATAGGGCTTCGTATTGCTGATAGCAATAACTGTGAGTCGAAGTCAAACGATACTGTGCACGTGCATGCCCGTCCTTGGCTCAAGACAGAACCGCCCACGGGAGGAATCTGCCCAGGCGACACCATGTTCATTACTGCTATGGGCAATGCCAGCAACTGGTGGAATGCAGAACCTTGGGATCCCGACATTGATTCGCAGCAGGGCGAGAACACGATAAAGGTGTCGCCACAAGTGTCGACAATTTATTCGTTGGTTACCTTGCCTGGCAACGTATGTCCACAGGAAAGTGCACATGCTTCGGTTGGCGTAATGCCTTGGCCCGAGCCTGACATAAGGGTTAGTTCCAATGAACTTGAATATGACGAGCCGTCGCTGGTGTTTATCGACTCGTCGCTCTATCGCAACAGTACCGATTGGTTTTTCTCTGACGGGGCGATTGATTCGGGCCAAAGGGTTGCGCACCGTTTTATGGCCTATGACGAGGATAGTGTCCGGGTGCGGATGCATACCTGCAACATTTACCGTTGCTGTGCCGATACGGAGGTGTCGCGTCCCGTGGTACGCTCGTATGTCTGGTTTCCCAATGCCTTTACACCTTCGCTCGACGAGAATAATCGGTTCGGCATTGTCACGGCGCGCCCATTGGTCGAATACGAAATTTATATCTACAACCGTTATGGCTTCCTTGTGCACAAAAGCACTGATCCGATGAAGCCTTGGGATGGCACTAAGCCTGACGGCACTCCCTGTCCGCAAGGGGTTTACAGCTATGTCTACCGCTATTCGTTTTACGGTGGCAGCAAGTATCACGGTGGGAAAGGCATTGTCACGCTGATACGTTGAGTTTTTGATTTTTTTTGTATCTTTGCAAACGATATGTTAGATAAACTTGAAGCTATATTTGCTCGATATCAGGAGATTGAGCAGGAGATGAACGATCCGCAAGTTACTGCGGATATGAAACGCTATGTGAAATTGAGCAAGGATTACAAGGACTTGCAGCCCGTGGTGAAGGCCTATCACGACTATAAGTCGCTGCTTGACACCATCAGCGAGTGCAAGGACTTGTTGGAGAACGAGAAAGACCCCGAACTGCGTGAGATGGCCAAGGAGGAATTGACCTCTGCTCAGGAGCGCAGGGAGAAAATGGAAGAGGAGATACGCCTGCTGCTTATTCCGGCTGACCCGCAGGATTCGAAGAACGCCGTAGTGGAGATTCGTGGCGGTACGGGTGGCGACGAGGCTTGTATTTTTGCCGGCGACTTGTTCCGCATGTATACCCGCTATTGCGAGAAGAAGCATTGGAAGGTGGAAGTGACCGATTTTAACGAGGGCACCTCGGGCGGTTATAAGGACATTACCTTCACCGTCACAGGCGAGGGTGTGTATGGCCTGCTGAAATACGAGAGCGGTGTGCACCGTGTGCAGCGTGTTCCTGCCACCGAGACGCAGGGCCGTATTCATACCAGCGCCGCCGGCGTGGTGGTGCTGCCCGAAGCCGAGGAGTTTGATGTGGAGCTGAATATGAACGATGTTCGTATCGATACTTTCTGTGCCAGCGGCCCGGGAGGACAGTGCGTGAATACCACTTATTCGGCAGTCCGTTTGACCCATATCCCCACTGGCATCGTTGTGTCGATGCAGGACCAGAAGTCGCAGATTAAGAACAAAGAAAAGGCTATAAGCATCCTCCGCACCCGTCTCTATGAGCGTGAATACAACAAATATATGGAGGAACTCTCCTCGAAGCGCAAGACTATGGTGGCCACGGGCGACCGTTCCGAGAAGGTGCGCACCTACAACTATCCCCAGAGCCGTGTGACTGACCATCGCATAGGCTGGAGCATGCACAACCTGCCGGCCTTCATGGATGGTGACATCGAGGAGTGTATCGAAGCCTTGCAGTTGGCTGAAAATGCCGAGAAGCTGAAAGCCTCGGTTGGCTGAGTAAAATAAACATCCGACTATTGATAACTTTTCCGCCACATGGGGGACCATGTGGCGGATTTGCTGTATTTTTGCAATTTGAATCAAAGTGTAAAAACAGCAATAATCATGAAGAAATATATAGCCCTCGTTTGCCTGAGTTTGATGTTCAATCTGGCCATGGCCCAAAAGTCGAAGACCACCGTCGATTTCTCGTCCGAGTCATTGCCCGACGAGTTGATAGAGTACCTGAACAAATCGACTTCCGACAGCGACAAGCAGAAGGAAAATAACGCTGTGGTGAAGGATTTCCGTGCCGCCTACGACATGATGAATGCCTCGGTGCAGAAGCGTTTGGCCGGAATCTACACCCATTGTGTCAAAATCAAGATGAAGCCCTATCCCGACATGCTGACGATGACGCGTACCGTCACCGATTTTGCGTCGAATCCGAGCTTCGCCGACTGGGTCTCGTCGCTCGACTTCCTGAACAAGAAAGCCACCAAACCAAAACCCATCAACGAGTTTGTCGACTTCAGCAGCCTGTTGTTGAAAGAGCGTGTGCTTTATCGCTCCAGTTCATGTGAGTGGCGTTTTGCTTCGGGTACACCATTCCGCATCGTCCCTGCCGACAACACGGTGCTGGTCTATTTCGACTCGCCTGCCGACCTCTACTATTCTTCAACCAAAGACCAGAATGTCATCCATGCCACTAAAGGTGTTTACCACTATACGAACAACGAGTGGCACGGCTCTGGTGGCCGTGTCGACTGGGCACGTACCGGTCTGGGTGCCGAAGCCTGCTATGCCGACCTGAGGAGCTACACCCTCGAAACCAAGTTCCCGAAATTCACTGCCGACAGCGTACAATTCGTCAACACACACTATTTCAGCCATCCCATCTCCGGCCGTTTCGAAGAGGCGCTCAGCAGCGTCATGGAACCCGGCAAATACAGCTATCCACGATTCCGCTCCTATCAGCGCGACTTCATCATCAAGGACATCCAGCCCGGCATCGACTATAGCGGCAGCTTTATGATGAACGGCTCGAAATTCATCACTGCATCGAGCAAGCACCCTGCCTCGCTCATCTTCAACCGTGAAGGGCGGCCCCAGCTGTCGGTCACCTCGCTCAAGTTCACCATCACTCCTGATAGAATTACGGCCGAGAATGCCTCCGTGGCCTTCTATGTGGGCGAGGAGGATTCCATCAGCAACACCGGTGTCACCGTCCGCTATATCCCCGCCGAGAAAAAGGTGACCCTCATCAACGATGCCAAACGCAACTTCTACAGTCCCTATATCGACAGTTACCACCAGCTCGACATCTATTGCGACGCCATCAGCTGGAAGGTCGACGGCAGCGAGGTCGAGTTCGCAGGCATCGGTCCTTCGGGCACCGTCAGCACGGCCTCGTTCGAATCGTCGAGCTATTATACCTTCAAGAAATACCGCGAGATTCAGGGTATCGACGACATCAGCCCCGTGAAGCGCGTCTACGAGTATGCCGAAGCCAACACCTACTACTTCTCCGTCCGCGCTTTCGCCGACTACATCGGTCTCGATATGTCGCAGGCGCTGCTGATGATTCACAATCTGGCACGCCACGGTCTGGTGACGTACAACGAGATTACAGGCAAGGTGCTGGTAAAAGACAAGTTGGAGGACTATTTCAAAGCTTTCTCTCATGCACGCGGCTTCGACTACGATGCCCTCACTCTCGAGTCGTCCTCGCGCGGAGCCAATGCCCGCCTCAGTCTGGCCGACCATTCGCTCTTGATGCGTGGTGTCGACCATTTTGTAGTCTCCGACAGCCTCAAGGTGGTTGCCTATCCCCGTGGCGGAAACCTCAAAGTGGGCAAGAACCGTGCCATCAGCTTCACCGGCCGTGTCGAAGCTGGCAAATTCATCATGTTCGTCACCGACTGCGACTTCTCCTACGAGCAGTACAGCTTCGAGATGCCCAAGGTCGACTCGGTATTCTTCTACGTCCCCGAGTTCGACAATCCCGACACCGACCATATTGTCTACACGCCCCTCTACAACCTCGTCGGCACTTTGTATGTCGACAAGCCCGATAACCACTGCGGCCTTGTGCGCAACGCCGACTACCCCATGTTCGACAGCCGCGAGAACAGCTATGTCTACTTCGACAAGCCTGTCATTCAGAATGGCCGCTATCCGCGCGACCGCTTCTACTACACCCTCCATCCCTTCACCATCCGCAACATGGAGAACTTCGTTACCGACAGCGTCAAGTTCAACGGAGTACTCACCTCGGCCGGCATCTTCCCCGACATCACCTACCCGCTCTCCGTCCAGCGCGACTACTACCTCGGCTTCCAGGTCGAAACGCCCGACGGCGGTTACCCCGCCTATGGCGGCAAAGGTACCTACCGCAAGCATATCTCGCTCGACCACAACGGTCTGCGTGGCGATGGCAATGTCCACTACCTCACCTCGCATTCCCGTTCGCGCGACTATCTCTTCCTGCCCGACTCCATGCTTGCCACCACCGATACCTTCTATGTTCGTGAGGAACAGGGCTTCCCCGACATCGTCGCCGGCCGCACCTCGCAGCACTGGCTCCCCTACCGCGACTCGATGGCGGTGGCCACCCTCCGTCAAGGTCGCCCCTTCACCATGTATCGCGGCGAGACCACCCTGCGCGGCTACGTCACCCTCCAGCCTTCGGGTGCCGGTGCCGCTGGTACGGCCAATGTGCGCGAAGCCACCCTCACTTCCGACCGCTTCGCACTGCTGTCACGCGAGATGCGCTCAGAACTATCCGAATTCACCCTTCGCAGCCGCAACTTCAACGACGTGGCCTTCCACGCCAAAGGTGTGCAGTCGCAGGTCGATTACGACAAGCGTCGCACCGAGCTCCAGACCCACAACGGCCCCGTGCGCACCAACCTCCAGCTGATGCAGTATGCCGCCTATGCCGACAAGTTCAGCTGGGACATGAACCGTCACCAGCTCGACCTGCTCAATTCCTCCCGCGGCACCGCCGAGGGTCTCGATGCGATGAATATCCGCCAGCGCCGCATCAAAATGGGCGACATGCCCGGTGTGCGCTTCGTCAGCACCGACAAGGCACGCAAGCAGCTCGAATTCAACTCGCTCTATAGCACCTACCGCTACGAGTCGGCCGACCTCTCCAGCCAAGGCGTCTACCTCATCCAGGTGGCCGATGCCGTCATCGCCCCTGCCGCCGACACGGTGCATATCGTCAAAGGCGGCACCATGCGTGTGCTCAACGATGCCCAGCTGCTTTGCGACACCGCCGAGGCCTACCACCTGATTTACAATGCCGACCTGCTTGTCGAAGCCTCCGACAACTACTCAGGCAAAGGCTATATCGATTACGTCGACGATGTCGAGAAAACGCAAAAGCTTTTCCTCTCCAACATCTCGGTCAATCCGCAGGGGGTCACCGTGGCGCAGGGCAACATCAGCGACGGCGCAGGCTTCACCCTCAGCTCCGCCTTCGGTTTTGCCGGCAAGGTGCGTGTCGAGGGCAACAAGGAACACCTCTTCTTCGACGGAGGCGTGCGCCTCATCCAAAGCTGCATCCCCGACGAAAAACTCGGCTTCCTGGCCTATGCCGACTATACCGACCCCAGCCATGTGCTCGTCAACGTGCCCGAACTGCCCACTGACTGGAAAGGCAAGCGTATCAGCGCCTCCATCCTCATGGATCGCAGCACCCTCGAGCCTTCCGCCTCGTTCCTCACCACCGAACGTGCGGCCGACAACGAGCTCCTCACCGCCAAGGGACAGCTCACCTACAACGCCAATCGTCACCAGTACATCATAGGCTCCGAGGCCAAAGTCTCCGACCCCGATGCCGTGCTCGAGCCCTATCTCGCCTTGAACACCGATGCCTGCACCGTCGAGGGTGAAGGCCCCGTCAACTTCATGTTCAAGCGCACCGTCGCCTCCTTCTATGCCTACGGCCTCGCCAGCATCGGCACCCGCCATGCCAACGACAATAGCCTCTCCACCGTCTTCGGCCTGACCTTCCCCTTCACCTCCGAACTCACCGCCTCGCTGGCCGCCAACATCAAGGACGACCTCCGTCTCTCGCCCATACCGCCCACCACCAACCCCGCCATGCGTCACGCCCTGGTCAACATCCTCGGCCCCGACAAGGGCACCTCCGCCTACACCGTCTTCAGCCAGGAAGGCCGCCTCGAATCCATCCCCGCCGAAATGCGCTCCACCCTCCTCTTCGACAACATCCGCTGGCTGTACTCGCCCGCCATGGGCTACTACTACGACGGCAAAGTGGGTCTCATCTCCGTCGGCGACCAGCAGCTCAACCTCCAGCTCCGCCTCAAGGCCCAAATCTCCAAGCTCGGCAACGCCCAGCAGGTCATCATCTACCTGCAGGCTGCCAACGACCATTGGTACTACTTCAAATACAACACCGCCACGCAAGAACTGGTCATCTACAGCTCGGTCGGCACATGGAACGACCAGATAAAGAGCCTGCCCGCCGACCAGCGCCGCGTCACCGTCGACGGCCTCGGCTCGCTGCGCTACTATATCGGCAACAACAACTCCGAGGTCAGCTCCTACCTGCGCTGGTTCTCCGAGACCGCCTACTCCAACTAACACTACCCCTCCCCAGCGTCAATTGCTCGCCCGTTGTTCAGTCGTTGTTCAGTCGTTGTTCAGTGAATGACTGAACAACGACTGAACAACTGCAGAACAACGGCTGCCCAACAGCCCAAGGTGAAAAAAACAAAAAAACCCCATCGTGATTCACCACTTCCCATTCGTCTGTTACCCGGTGCGGCTAAAACTTTTTCCAGATGTAACCATGCTGTTTCTCAATGGTTAGGGATATAGGATGGGTGCTTTGGTGAAAAAAAATTTTGTCAGTTCCGAAAAAGGTTGTACTTTTGCACCCGCTTTCGAGAGAAGAAAGTTTGCTTTCAACAGCGAAAAGCCCAGGTGGTGGAATTGGTAGACACGCTACTTTGAGGGGGTAGTGCCGATTAAGGCGTGCAAGTTCAAGTCTTGTCCTGGGCACCCAGAAACAATGTAAAGCAAATGCCCGGGTGGCGGAATTGGTAGACGCGCACGTTTCAGGTGCGTGTTCCGAAAGGAGTGCAGGTTCAAGTCCTGTTCCGGGCACCAAAGAGATTTTGCAAGTAACTCAAAATGAGTGAAAAAGCAAAATCTTTTTTCTTTTATATCCCAATCTTGGCCACCTTTTCGAGAAAGGTATGAAAAAGGGGTGCGAGCCTATTGGCCGGGTGTTCATTGTTGCCACTGTTGTCATGGCGGTGGGGTGCTTGCTGGCGGGGAGATAGGATAATGGTACGAGTATTCGGCCTTAAAGCACCAAGTTAAACAACCACCCGCTCAGGATGATGAACAGCGTTATGGTGCCGAAAAACACACCGATGAGTTTCCAAGTCATCACCTTTTTAAGCATAGTGGCCTCGGGAAGAGACAAGCCTACGACCGCCATCATGAAAGCGATGGCCGTGCCGAGGGCGACACCCTTCTGGACAAAAACCTCAATTACAGGCAAGATGCCTGCGGCGTTGGAGTACATGGGCACGGCAAGGACAACCGCCAACGGCACTTCCCACCAGTGGCCACCCGACAGATGAGCCTCAAAGAAGCCTTCTGGCACATAACCGTGCATGGCAGCTCCAATTGCTATGCCGATGATGACATACAGCAACACGCCTTTCACGATGCCCCATGAGTCGCTTAAGATAGACGGCAGGCGTTTCAAGAAAGGGACTTTCTCTTCTTGCCATTGCTGGCTCTCCTCCATGCTATCTCGTTGCATCTGCAGCACCCAAGGGCTCAGCCACTTCTCCAAACGGAAACGGCCTAAAACCACACCCCCCACAGTACCTAACAAAACACCACTCAACACATAAACCAAGGTGGTTTTGGCGCCAAACGTACCGAGGAACATGGCAATGGCCACTTCATTGACCAAAGGCGAAGTGATTAAGAAAGAGAACGTCACACCCAACGGAATGCCGCCTTTCACAAATCCGATGAATAACGGTACAGATGAACAAGAACAAAACGGCGTAATGGCCCCGAAAAGTGACGCCAAAAGGTATTGTAATCCAAACAACTTGTGTGAATTCAAGAAGTTGCGAAGGCGGTCGATGGGGAAATAGGCATTGATGATGCCCATCACCGCACTGATGAGAAACAGCAGGAACAGGATCTTGATGCTGTCGTAAACAAAGAAGTTGAGCGCGGAGCCAAGCTTTGTTTCGGCACCTAAATCTATTAGGCTATAAATTAGCCAATCTGCAAAGTTCTGAATCATAATTTGTGAATTAAAAGTATATTGTGATGATGTAATACACTCCAATGGCAACGAACAAGCCGCCCACAATCCAATTGAGCCATTTTTGGATAACCTGCATTTTGCCGTAGAAACGACCTATGCTATTGGAGCTGAACGCCAAGACCCATGCAATTAATAGTACCGGCAAAGCGGTTGCCACGGCAAAGACAATGGTTAACAACCAACCGCCACTGACGGTGGCCGACAACGGAATAAGCATCCCAAAATAGAAGATAGCACTTGACGGACAAAACGCCATCGCAAAGAGCAAACCCAACAATAAAGCGCCTAAACCACCCTTGGTTGCCAACTGCTCACCGTTGCCTTTGAAGCCGAAGGATGGTAGATTCAATTTGCTTCCAAACAACATGTAAAGACCAACTAAAAGCAATATTGGGCCTATTACTTTTCCTCCAAATTTGCCAATGAATTTCTGGATACCGAACAGGCTGTTACCGCCTTTGATGATTGCCAAGAGAATGATTCCCAACAAGGTATAAGCCATTATGCGCCCAAAGGTGTAGAGCAAGCCTTTGGTGAAAATGCGCCGTCGAATTTCGATGTCCTTGCCGATAAAACCAATGGCAGCAATGTTGGTTGCCAAAGGACACGGACTGATGGCGGTCATCAGGCCGAGCAGAAAAGCCGTGGCAATGGGCATACTGCTGTTGTCAAGTAGGTTTTGCAGGAATTCCATATCAACGCAGCATTTTGTCAAGTTCTTGCTTCAGATTGGCCTTGAAAGTTTCAGGCTCAGTTCGGGCGTATCGAAAACCCATATCGGTCAAGTCGACTGTCGTCCCATCCTTGTCGAGAATCAACGACGACCAAGCCACCTTATATCGGTCGGCAATCGCTTCACCATCAGGTTCCGAAAAATCAATGGACTTGAAAACGATTTTACCGTCCTTTTGTGCTTGGGCATATTCGTCGTCAATCAATTCAATAGTTTTGGCTTCAACGGCGCGGCAAGTGGCACAACGTTGGCTTCCATGGAAATAGAGTACCTGAACGATACCTTTTCCCGACAATGGTTTTACGGATTTATCCGTAGCCTGTCCACATGCTGTAATTGCAAACGACGCTATTATAAGCATCCCCATGATGAAAGATAATCGTTTCATTATAATTCGTTTTTAGTTAGTCATTTTTTTCAAGGATTTCTTTCACTTGGTCGGGTTTCAACATGCCTTTGGCGACCACTTTTTCATCAATCACCAAGGCGGGCAAGGTCATGACATTGTACTTCATGATTTCCATCATGTCCTCCTGTTTGATAACTTCGGCATTGAGACCCATTTCTTCCACCACTTTCAGCACCGTGGCGTGGAGCGATTTGCATTTGGAACATCCTGTTCCCAAAATTTTAATTTTCATTTTTTTTGTTGTTTAAGTTAGACTATTATTGTTTGTATTTCGCAAAACTACGAACATTATTTCCAAAAAAAAGCGGTCACCCGCAACATAGTCTGTTTTTGCAGACGCATTGTCCAAAGAACTCGCCAAAAAGTGCCTTGGCCTCCATCCAATTCTCCTTGTTGATGCAATACTTCACCTTGGGCGGCATGATTTCGCCTTGGATGAGTCCAGCCTCTTTCAACTCCGAAAGATGTTGCGACGCTGTGGCTTTAGCAATGGGAAGTTGTTCATGAATTTCACCGAAAAAGCAAGTTTCCTGCCTGGCCAAAAAGTCTATGATGGCAACACGCGCGGGATTACCTAAAGCCTTGGCATATCGTGCCATACGAATCTGTTTTTCGGTGTATTCCTGTTTTTCCATATCTAAATCTCATTGATTTGACGCTGCAAAAATACAAAATCTTTTTGATTTGTTCGTAATTTTACGAATAGATTTTCTCAAATGCTAGTGCTGATTTGTAGTACTCCCTTTGTTTAGACCAGTTTATGATTAATATTGCGGAAAAAGTTTAACATTATTTATGAACTCGTCGAAGTCAATGTATGCTCCGAATGGTAGGCTATGGGGAGAACCTCGGTTCTGGTTTTCCAACCATCATCTCTGCTTGGAAGGATGTCAAATGGGGCGAACCCGAACTGAAAAACAAATTTGGGATTGATGAGGTGGATTTGGTACTCCCTATACCTGTGAGGGGGACTAATGATAGGGTAAATGATAGTCGAAATGATAGGATAAATTCTAGTATGATGGTCACGCTTACTATTGTCCGTTCTAATCCAGGTATTCAGAGAAAGGGTATTTCTGACATTTCTGGCAAGAGCATTTCTACAATTGACCGTCATTTAGCCATCCTTGTGAAGGAGGGTTTGATAGAACATCGAGATTCTGACAAGACAGGAGGTTATTATGCTAAATGAGGATGGTAATCCCTTGGCCACCTTTTGGCCACCTTTTCGAGGTTTTACCTGTTTTTGTTGTATCAATTTGGAGTTGAAAATAATTGTAAAGACCAAAATAACAAATAGTTAAACTTAATAGGAAATAATTAAAGCGTTCCTGTTCCGGGCACCAAAGAGAAGACCTTTTAAGGCCTTCTTTTTTTTATTTAGTGCCAGAAGCCGTGAGCGCAGCTGTATCTAATTTTGTTGCCAGATTTGCCAGCTTAGGTCGGCTTGGAGGCGTAGCATCTCCAAGCCATCTTTTGTTTTGGCGCCGAGGGCGGCGGCTTGGCGCATCAGGAGGGTGGGGGATGGGTTGTAGGTGAGGTCGTAGAGGAAGAGCGTGGGCAGTGGGCAGTGGGTAGTGGGTAGTGGAAAAGGGGTGCGGTCGGTGTCGGGATACATGCCGACGGGGGTGGCGTTGACTATTAAGGTCGGGAGTTGAAAGTTGAGGGTTGAAAGTTGAGAGTAACCGATGGCGTTCTCGTGGTTTTCCGGGGTGCGGCTGACGAAGGCGTAGGGGATGCCCAATTGGCCGAGGGCATAGGCTACGGCGCGGGCAGCACCGCCGGTGCCAAGGATGAATGAATGCTGGATTTTGAATGCTGAGTTTTGAATGGTTTGACGGAAGGCTGGGGCGTCGGTGTTGTGGCCTATAAGGCGGCCGTCGTTGACAACGACGCAGTTGACGGCTCCGATGGCTTTTGCTTCAGGGCTCAACTCGTCGAGCAGAGGGATGATGGTCTGCTTGAAGGGTACGGTGACGTTGAATCCGTTGATTTGCTCGTCGGCGACCCATCGGCGCAAGGAGTCGAGCGACTCCATCTCGTGCAAGGTGTAGCTGTGGTCGGTCAGTCCGAGGCGCAAGAAGAGCTCCTCGAAGTGGCGCTGCGAGTAGGAGTGCGACAGCCGTCGACCGATGAGAGCGTAGTTCTTCATAAACAAAATGCAAAAGTACTAAAAATTTTCAACTTCCAACTTTTTTCGTATCTTTGCATTCGTATTTTATGAAGATAGTACGTATTATATTATTCATACTCAACGTGATTTTGGCGTTGGGATTGGTGTTGACAACGGTGGCGGGCTATGTGTCGCCGACTAAGAGCATCTACCCTTCGCTTATGGCGTTTGGCTATCCGATGCTGCTTGGAGCCAATGTGCTGGTGGCGGTGTTGTGGTTGCTGTTTGGACGGTGGGAATTTCTGCTTTCGGTGGGTGTCATTGCGGTGCGGTATGCATTTGTCCCGCTTTTTATCCAAGTAGGAGGCACGGCTAAGGTGCCTGCTGTCGAGGAGCATCCACGAATGGTGTCGTTGATGAGCTACAACGTACATCTTTTTCAGGGCAATGATCCGGTGACCGTCACTCCGGCCGACAGCAATGCGAGGGAGTTCCTTGCGCTGGTACGCGAGTATAATCCCGATGTGCTTTGTCTGCAGGAATATGAGAAAGTCAAAAAGGTTTCGGTGACGGACAGCTTGGTGCTGATGGGTTACAGCCATTTTTACTCCTCGTCGGGCGATGCAGTGCGCAATCCGCGTGGCGAAGTGGTGTTTTCAAAGCTGCCTATCACATTTGTGAAACGTATCGACGGCACCAAGGTATTAGTCGAGTTGTTGAAGGACGAGAGCGCTTTTCGCCTGCTGTGTGTACACTTGGACAGCTATCGGTTTGACAATAACGACCGTGCCGAAATCGAGAAGATGCGTCACGGTGAGGTCGAAGAGTCGTCGCGTCGCACTTTTTCGAAAGTGAAAGAAACGATACTGGAGCACGAACAGGAATGGAACATGCTGCTCAAGCCGCTGGTGACCGAGTGCAGCCTGCCGTTGGTAATGGCGGGTGATATGAATGATATCCCTTCGTCGTACCTCTATCACCAGATTACCAAAGAACTGTGCGATTGTTATACCGACAAGGGCGTGGGCTTTAGTACTACTTATAATGGTGGTTTCCCCCGCTATCGTATCGACATGGTATTCCGCAGCGAAGGTATCCGTACGCTATCCTACAAACGTGTGCGGACCGACATCTCTGACCATTACCCGTTGGTTGTTTCATTCGAATTGGAGGAGCAATGAGGAAAGAGGAACGCTACAGTCGGATGATAGCTTGGTTCGAACAGTCGATGCCTGTGGCCGAGACGGAACTGCACTACGAAACGCCTTTCCAGTTGCTGGTGGCGGTTATCCTGTCGGCGCAATGCACCGACAAGCGGGTCAACATGGTGACTCCGGCTTTGTTTGCTGCCTATCCCGATGCCGAGTCAATGGCCCTGGCCACCGATGACGAGGTGTTCGAATATGTCAAGTCGGTGTCCTATCCCCGCAACAAAAGCAAGCATCTGGTGGCGATGGCGCGTATGCTGCTGAGTGATTTCGGTGGTGTAGTGCCCTCGGATGTCGACGAATTGCAGCGTCTGCCAGGTGTGGGAAGGAAGACGGCCAATGTTATTGCTGCAGTGGTGTTCGATTTGCCGGCTATGCCGGTCGACACGCATGTGTTCCGTGTATCCAACCGCATAGGTCTCACTCACAATTCAAAAACGCCGCTTGCCACCGAGCGCGAGTTGGTGAAGCATATCCCTCCCGAGAAGTTGCCCACGGCTCACCATTGGTTGATACTGCATGGCCGTTATGTTTGCACTGCCCGCAAACCGCATTGTGCCGAGTGCGGTTTGGCCGATATCTGCGCCTACCATTGCAAGAAAGGAGCGGACGATGCTGTTTAGTTCTCCGGCTTTCCTTTGGGCATTGCTGGCTGTGGTTATACCGGTGGTGGTGCACTTGTTCCATTTCCGTCGCTATAAGAAGGTTTATTTCAGTAATGTTGTGCGATTGGCCGAGCTGCAAAGCGAGAGCCGTCGACGCAGTACCCTGCGCGAACTGTTGGTGATGGCAATGCGCATTCTGGCAATCGTTTTTTTAGTGCTGGCTTTTGCCCGTCCGGTTATTCCAGGTCATAACAGTCGCCTGCAATCGGGTTCGACGGCTGTGAGCATTTACATCGACAATTCGTTCAGCATGGAGAATGCTTCGTCCGACGGCAGCCAGTTGGAAACTGCCAAGCAGAAAGTCCGCGAGATTGCGGCTGCCTATGGTCCGGGCGACAGTTACCAATTGCTTACCAACGACATGGTTGGTGGCGAGTTCCGTTGGTTGAGTCGCGAAGAGTTGCTCGACGCGGTTGACGCGGTAAAGATATCTCCAGTGTCGCGTCGGTTGAGCGAGGTGATGCAGCGCCAGTCGTCGTTCTACCGCAACAGCGGTGCAGCCAACAGATTGGCCTATGTGATAAGTGATTTCCAGACCTCGATGTGCGATTTCACTGCCGTCGAGGTCGACAGCACAGTGCAGTACACTATGGTGCCCTTGTCACAGGTGGCGGCCGATAATCTGTATGTCGACACGGTGAAGCTCGATGCTCCTGCCTATTTCGTGGGTGGCCATGTGACGGCCGAGGTAGTGGTGCACAACAGTGGGACGCGCGAGGTGGAGAAGGTGCCGGTAAAGCTTTACATCGATGGACGTGAGCGTGCTATGGCCACGCTCGACCTGCCAGCCGGTGCCTCGGGAACTGCGCAATTGAAGTTCTCAATCGACGGAAGCGGCTGGCTCGACGGTCGTGTCGAGATTGTCGACTATCCTGTGGTGTTCGACGACGAATATTATTTCACCTTGCATGTCGACGAACGTGTAAGTGTGCTCGAGGTTGACCAATCGCAGCCCAATGCTGCTTTGCGTAAACTATTTGCTGCCGACTCGGCAGTCAGTTTCCGCAATGTGACTCTTCCTCGGCTCGACCTCTCCTCACTTTCCGATTATAACTTTATTATTCTCAACGAACTGTCCGGCATCGGCACTGGTGTCGCACAAGAGTTGGCCACATGGGTCAACGAGGGTGGTAGCTTGATGGTGTTGCCCGATGCCAATGGACGTACTGAAGGTCTCAATGAACTCCTTTCCGCCATGCAGTCACCTCGTGTCGGCACCTGGATGGCAAAGCAAGTGAAGGCCTCGCGTATCGATTACGACAGCCGTCTTTACCGCAATGTTTTCAGTGGCCAAAGCGACGAGATGGAGATGCCCTCTGCGATGGGTCGCTACCAGATCGACGGTTCGCAATCGGTTCGCCAGTCAATAATTACCTTTGTCGATGGCGGCGATATGCTCTCCGCCACACCTTTCGGCGAAGGTTACATCTACCTTTTCGCCATGCCGCTCAATGAGCAGTGGACCGACCTTGTCAATCAGGCCCTGTTCGTGCCCACGGTTTACAATATGGCCCTTTTCAGCCGTCCTATACCGCCAGCGGCCTATACGATAGGTGGCAGTGCCCCTGTGGTGCTGCAGACATCCGTCGATGCAATGGACGAGCAGCACGTACCGCTGTTGAGCGACAATGCCGACTTCTCGGTGATGCCCGATGTGCGCAGGGTAGGTAACCGCCTGATGTTGCTGCAGCACGGCGAGTTGCAGCATGCAGGCATCTACCTGCTTGGTGAAGAACATCTGGCTTTCAACTACAACCGTATCGAGTCGCAGCTCGACTTCCTGGGCCGTGACGATGTGGCACAGCAAAGTGGCTGCACAGTACTTGCCAACGCCGACAAGCCTATCGACGAGGAAATCCGTGCCATGAACGACGGTCGTCAGCTGTGGCGCTGGTGTGTGCTGTTGGCGCTGTTGGCTTTGGCTGCCGAGGTAATAATACTCAGGAAACGATGATTCTCAGTGTAGAACATATATGCAAAGCCTTTCCCGGCAAGCAGGTGTTGAACGATGTGACCTTTAGCGTCGAGGGTGGACGGGTTTGTGGCCTGCTGGGCTCCAATGGTGCAGGAAAGACCACGTTGCTGCGCATCATCAACCGCATTCTGCAGCCCGACAGCGGTTGCGTATTGTTCGATGGTCATCCCATCCAGCAGGCCGACTTGTCGCAGGTGGGCTACCTGCCCGAGGAACGTGGCCTTTACCGCCGCATGCGTGCCGGAGAACAGGCTATTTTCTTGGCACAGCTCAAAGGTATGTCGCGCCGCGATGCCGAGCAGAGCCTGCGCCAGTGGTTCGACCGCCTCGGTATTGCCGATTGGTGGAACCGCCCGGTAAACCGTTTGAGCAAAGGCATGCAGCAGAAACTACAGTTTGTTGTCACCGTGGCACACCATCCCTCGCTGCTGGTGCTCGATGAACCCTTTTCGGGCTTCGACAGCGACAACAGCGACATGCTCAAACGCGAAATAATACGTCTTCGCGACGAGGGTACAGCCATCCTCTTTTCGACCCACAACCTGCAGGCGGCTGACGAACTATGTGATAAAACCGTACGGCTATGAAAAAAGTGCTCACCATTCTTGCGCGCGAATACCGCATGCGGCTGCGTCGCCCCTCGTTCTGGGTACTCACGGTGCTGGTGCCGGTGGCTTTGGCGCTTCTTTATGCACTGCCCGTCTTCACTGCCAACCACCGCGCCGAACGTGCGTTGGTACTCGTTGTCGACCAGACTGGATTGTTTGCCAACGGCTTGCAGTCGACGCTCGAAGTTGGCTTCAAACCCATGCCCAGTCTCGACTTTGCACAACGTAAAATGCAGGAAGACAAACAGGTGTCGGCAGTGCTTTTCATCCCCATGCGCGAAACCACCATTCCTCACGATGCCTTCCTCTACCACCGTGGCAAAAGCCCGTCGGTAGAACTGCAAAGCATGATTGACGGCCAGCTTCAGACCCTGCTCCGCAATGCGCTTCTGGAGGATGTATACAATCTTGAGCCGTCTGTATATCATTCGATTGAGACCACCCACATTCGGCTGCGCACACAGGATGCCGCCACCGGCCGCGAGAGCTTTGCACAGGTCAAGAGCGCCGTTGCGGTGGCCTTGGCAGTGCTGATGGTTGTGGCGTTGCTGCTGTTTGGTGTGCAGGTGATGCGCAGCGTGCAGGAGGAACGTCAAAACCGTGTAGCCGAGATTATTGTCAGTTCGGTGCGTCCGGTCGAGCTGATGGTGGGCAAGGTGACCGGCGTGGCATTCGTGGCGCTCACCCAGTTGGCTTTGTGGGTATTGTTGACGGCTGCGGCCATTGGCGGCATTCAGGCTGCCAATCCCACCCTGTTCGCTCAGGCTCGCCAGCAGCAGGCCATGCACTCGCTGGCCACCAAGGGGGCCGAGGCCACGGCGCAATATGCCGCACCTGTCAATCTGGTCGACGAGGCAGTGCAAGGCCTTACGGCCATCGACCTGCCGCTGGTGGCGGGCATGTTCCTCTTGTTTTTCCTTTTGGGCTACCTGCTCTATGGCGCTATGCTGGCGGCTTTGGCGGCACGCCTCGACAGCGATGCCGATGCACTGCAGTGGGCTCTGTTGACAGGCCTGCCGTTGCTTGCCGTGTTGGCGTTGTTGCCCGTGCTGCTGCGGGCTGCCGACGGGACGCTGGCCGTTGTGCTCGGGCTTGTCCCGTTCACTGCACCGGTGGCCATGATGGCACGCATCCCCTTTGGGGTGCCGGTGTGGCAAGTAGTGGTTTCGGCTGTGATTCTGCTTGTTACATTCGCTGCTGTCGCCGTTCTGGCTTCGCGCGTCTACCGTCGTAACATACTTCCGCGTCAATAGCCTCACCGGCTGTTGTTCGCCCGTGGTTCAGTTGTTGTTCAGTCGTTGTTCAGTCATTCACTGAACAACGACTGAACAACAACTGAACCACGGGCGAACAAAAAACGGTGTGACGCATGTGGAAAAATTTTTTTGGCCATGTTAAAAAAAATTAGTACTTTTACGGCCAGAAAAATATGAAGGAGAAACATTGGATAATTAGAGAAGACTATGATTTAGAGACTGTTGAAAAACTTGCTGCATCGTTGGGCGTTGATCGAATCATCGCCACTTTGCTTGTAGAGAGAGGTGTTACGACGTTTGAGGAGGCTCGCCGTTTCTTCCGACCGGGATTGGACCAGGTGCACGATCCATTCCTGATGAAGGGTATGAAGGAGGCAATAGCGCGCATCAACGAAGCGATTGAGAAACAGGAACGTATCATGGTTTATGGCGACTACGATGTCGATGGTACATCGGCCGTCGCGTTGGTCTATTCCTATTTCAAGGATTTGGACCGCAATATTGATTTCTATATCCCCGACCGCGAACGCGAAGGGTATGGCATTTCGTATCAGGGCATCGACTATGCCAAGGAGACGGGGGTGAAGTTGGTGATAGCGCTCGACTGCGGCATCAAGGCCACCGAGGAGGTGCAGTATGCCAAGCAGAGTGGCATCGACTTTATTATCGGCGACCACCATTTGCCGGGCGACGAGGTGCCGCAGGCTGTGGCCGTGCTCGACCCCAAGCAGGCCGACTGCCCCTACCCCTACAAGGAGTTGTCGGGTTGCGGCATCGGTTTCAAGATTGTCGAAGCTCATCTGGAACGCAAGATGGGCGTGCGCCTTTGCGACCTGCCCGAGCAGCTCGACGAGGTGCGACGCGCACGTCAGGAGGAGTTGAAACTGAAACTGCTGAAATACCTTGACTTGGTAGCTGTCAGCATTGCAAGCGACATTGTGCCGATTATGGGCGAGAACCGCGTGCTGGCGTTCTTCGGATTGAGGGTGCTGAACACCAAGCCGCGTCCGGGTATCGAGGCGATACTGAAATACGGCCATGTGGACCGTCGCAAGGCCGACGCAGCCGACCAAACCGACACGGCCGAGAAGCCTAAGACGGGCTATTTCGAGAAAGAACTTACGATTACCGACCTTGTGTTCCTTGTCGGTCCGCGCATCAATGCCGCCGGACGTATCCGTTCGGCATTCGATTCGGTGCGCCTTATGCTGACCGAGGATGTGAATATTGCACGCCATCTGGCCGACGACATCAACAACTACAACATGGAGCGCAAGGAGCTCGACACGGCGGCCACCGAAGAGGCCAAGCGCCGTATTGAGAAAGACCCCTTCTATCGTGGTCGTCATTCGCTGGTGCTCTACGACCCGGGTTGGCATCGCGGCGTGGTGGGCATTGTGGCCAGCCGCATCGTCGAGGCCTACTACAAGCCGACCATTGTCTTTACCAAGGGAAGCGACGACCTGATTACCGGCTCGGCACGCTCAATCAACGAGTTCGACGTGCACGAGGCATTGGAGAAATGTGCCGACCTGCTCGAGCATTTCGGCGGCCACCGCTGTGCGGCGGGCGTGTCGCTCAAGCAGGAGAACATGAAGGCTTTTGTGGAGCGTTTCGAGCGTTTGGTGCAGGAGTCGTCGGGCGGCAAAGAGGCCGTGCCCGAGGTGGAGGTGGATGCCGAGTTGGGCTTCTCGCAGATTACACCCAAGTTCCTGCGTATCCTGAAGCAGTTTGCTCCGTTTGGACCCGAAAACAATGTGCCAGTCTTCGTGACCCGCGAACTGGTGGATACAGGCAACGCACGTGTGGTGGGCACAAACCACCTGAAGCTGTCGGCCATACCGATTGCGGAGCGCACAGCACCCTATCCGGCCATCGCCTTCCAGATGGGTGAGTATATCTCTCGGGTGCGCAAGGGTGAACGGTTCGACCTCTGCTACCAGCTGGAGGAGAACTATTGGCGCGGCAAGACCGAAATCCAGCTCAACGTGAAGGACATCAGGTTCTGCGAATAAGAGGATAAAAGAAAAGCGCCGGCCAGATGGTCGGCGCTGTGTTTTTTGTTAGAATATGTATCCAAGTGTCACCGCGTAGGTGTGTTTGCGGGCTTCTGGCAGACCGCCGGCGGTGTTGAACAGGTCGCCAATCAGGTAGTACCAAGTGCCGTCGATTTGCCAGTGTCCGCCGAGGCGCACTCCGAAGTTGCAGGTAAAGCCAAACTGGTTCGGTTTGGCATCGTAGGTGGGTTCGGTGGTGGGCACGTTGCCGTAGAAACTGCCGCCGAACACACGTCCGTAGTAGCCGCCAAGACCCACATATAGTCCAGTCCCCATCTCCCGGATGCCCAGTTGCACGGTGACGGGCACCAAGAGCGAATGCTGCTCCATGTGATAGCCTTTGCCAAAGGCATTGGAAGAGGCGGGCAGTGGACAGTGGCTATAGTCGTAGAGGACGTTGGCGCGGAGTGCGAAGTACCTGCTGAAATTATACTGCATGGTCAGTCCGCCTTGGAATCCGTATTGGTGTTTGCCTCTGATGGTGGCCTCGGGGAATTCCAGGTGGCAATGGTTGAAACCGGCGATGAGGCCTGCTTCGAAGTGGGGGGTGCGATGCTTGGCGGCCACGCGGCCCGAGGCTATCTTGCCCTCGTGGCGCGAGGCGCTGACGGTGAGGGCGACGAGGTAATCGGTGATGCGGTCGAGGCCTTCATAGTCAATCAGGTCGGCATCGTCCTCGGGTTTATGGTAGGGCGACTTGAGGCCCGTGGTGACGGCCAGCGTCGGGATGCCCTTCTCGGCGAAGGGGTCGGTGTCGGTGGCGGTGAACATAGAATTTTCGAACGATTTAAAGCGTACCTTGATGTCCTTTCCCAGTTGTTCGGGCTTGAGCCAGCTCTTGGCTTTGGCCAGCGTGCCGGTGCCCTCCAACACCAATTCGCCGTTGGCCTTGTACCAACCCACCATGTCGACACTCAGCATCAGTTTCACGCGGTCGAGCATCTCGTACCGTTTCAGCACCTTGACCATATCCTTCGAGCCGAAAAGACCTTTTTCCTCGGCATCGAAGGCGCAGATGATGACGCTGCGCTTCAACTCTTTCTGATGTGCAAGCAGCTGACGTGCCATCTCCAGCACACACGACGAACCCGAGGCGTTGTCGTCGGCACCGTTATAGATTTGTCCGCCCATTACACCCACGTGGTCGTAATGGGCTCCCACCACGATGTATTCGTTCTTCAGCACAGGGTCACTGCCCTCGATAACGGCCACCAGATTGTTGAACATGGAACCTGGTTTGGCCATGTATTGCTCCATTCCGCCGTTGCTCAGATTGAACGGACAACTGTAGCTGTCGCCCCACATAGGTTTCAACCCCATCTGCTGCCACTGACGACTGATGTAGTCGGCGGCTTTCCGGCCATCGTCCGTGCCGGCCTCGCGACCGCGCAGGCTGTCGGAGGCGAGAGTGTAAAGGTGCTTCTCCAGTCTCAGGCGCTGGCTCTCCTGCCCGTTGGCAACGCCACATATCAGCAATGCAGCCGCAATGATAACGATTGTTTTCTTCATAACGTCCAATAACATTAGTATAAAAAACGTCTCATGCCCCCAATTATTATCTGTTTGCCACAACAACTTATCAACAAAGAAATATTTTCCAAATTCAAGAAAAAAAGTATATTTGCAACATAATAAAAAAACAATAGTTGATATTAAAACACTTGAGTATGAATAAGATGATTAAAAAGTTTATTTTGATTTCGATGCTATTGTTGCCATCATTGTATGTCAGGGCGCAGTATAGCAGTGTATTGGCCTATGATACATATGCAGCCGAGCGTGGCATTACAATTGTAAGGAACATGTCCTCTACCGAAGTGGTAACATACGTTTCGAATACCGAAACCCAGCGGTTCACATACGAGAACAATTCCACTTTGGTATACAAATATTTTGAGCTGCCATCCCCTGTTTTTGATAAAATCATAATAAACGATTTCAGGATTATAAATGATGTTTTGTATTTTTGTGGAACTAATAATGATTCCGGCAAAGGTGTGTTGGGTACCTTTAAAGTCACAGAGTTGCTTAATTCTGTAGGGACACCGGTGCAAATCTATTATTTTGATGTCTTGAGAACTACTGATTTGAACAGAATAGAGGCATATATTGATCCTGGCACAAGCAATCCGCGATTGGCGGCAGTGGGTTATGACAGGACTGGCTCCTGTGGGTCATGGGCATGCGGCGTGTGGGTGGATTGTGAGGGGCTCATGCCGGGTGTTGCGCCTACGTCACTTACTGTTTTCGGTTCGTATTACAGTGCCCCAGATGCAGAGCAATGGTTTGACGTGGTTTCAACTGATGATTGGGTGGTTTTGGTTGGATGCGGTTATATAAGTGGACAACAAGGAATCATACTTAGAAAATTCCATAAAGGATATCCGACGGATCCAATTATAAATGATATTTACTTTTTCCAAGAGAGTGAAACAATATTAGAGGGAGGTGCGGTATCCCTGAGAACAAACGATATAGCTGTCGCATACCGTGGCGTCAGAAACATTGACGTGTCAGACTTTACGAAATTCCGCGTTTTTGATATTGATAGAATGTTAAACATCAATTCGCAGGAGTATGTAGTTCCTTATAAAAGCTATCTTTGGGAACTGGCATACACGGAAACGGCAGATCGTGTCGTGGTACTCAACGATTTCCCCACGCCAGCATTCCTCTCCAATTTTGTTTACCTTATTCCCTATCAGTCCACAGGGTACACCTCGGTTTATGCCCATGACAGAGAATGGCGTTTCCAGTCCTTGACCAACCTGGATGGCGATTTCTTTGTGGGGTCGGGGGTGCGACCATTCCATTTGCTCTTGAGGGATGCTACGGCATCATATCCGGCAGCCAACATTTATTCCACAACACCTGTTCTATGTCCTGAAGATAATGTGTTGAAGGTCGCGATAATTGATAATATTACACCAAATGTGATTTATTATTCTCTTCCTGATATTCCTATTCCATCCTCCCCCCTTCCAGTAACTGACAGTATCAATTCTGCCACATTGTCCATTAGATGTTTGTCTAACTAAAATATTAGGATATGAAAAAGTTAATCATGTTATTGTTGGGCATGCTAATGCTTGCTTCATCTCACGGGCAGGACACTATCACCGAGGGTGATACCTGTTATATGTTTTGGCCACATTCGAATACATTATGGAACCCAGATACAAACTACAGGGTACACTATGGCTTTAACATTTTTTTTGAAAATGTAGCCACTCCCGGTACATTAATCTATGGAATATCCCTCCGTGGCGACTTCTTTTTGGATTCATGTGTCTCCGTTAGATTGGCAGTGAAAGACAAAGATGGTAGGTATCGCTATTGCGACACAGGTTGGGTCGATTCGTCCGTCGTGTATCGCTATCTTAAGTTTAGAGTGATAAACAACAATAATGTCGAGATCGACTACGGAGAAAAATGCAACGAAATATACTTCCACCGCCCGTGGCCGGTGCCGGATACATTCTATGTTGTTGTAAGTTAT
>JAFSLX010000041.1 GCA_017448185.1 Bacteroidales bacterium | reverse complement strand
GTCGTTGTTCAGTGTTTGACTGAACAACGACTGAACAACGACCGAACAACGAGAGGACAACAGGCAGTGGTGCTCTGGTGAAAAAAATGAGAAAATATCATTTTCTAACACCCAGTTTCCAATTTTTTTCGTATTTTTGCATTTTCATTTGTAAATAATAAAATATACAAGAATATGAAACAGTACATCGAACAGAACAAGGACCGATTCCTCGAGGAACTTTTCTCCCTTATCCGCATTCCGTCAATCAGCTCTGAACAAGAGCACAAGCCCGATATGGTGCGATGCGCCGAGCGTTGGAAAGAGCTGCTGCTCGAAGCAGGAGCCGACCGCGCCGAGGTGATGCCCACCGAGGGCAACCCCGTGGTCTATGGCGAGAAGGTTATCGACCCGAAGAAGCCCACAGTGCTGGTCTACGGCCACTATGACGTGATGCCCGTGGCACCGCTCGAACTATGGAAGACCAAACCTTTCGAGCCCGTCATCAAGGACGGTAAGATATGGGCCCGCGGCGCCGACGACGACAAAGGCCAGAGCTTCATGCAGGCCAAGGCATTCGAATACATGGTGCGCACCGGCAACCTGCCCTGCAATGTCAAGTTCATGCTCGAAGGCGAGGAGGAAATCGGCAGCGGCAGCCTCTACGGCTTCTGCGAGAAGAACAAGGAGCTGCTCAAGGCCGACATCATCCTGGTGTGCGACACCTCGATGATCGCCCCCGATGTGCCTTCGATTACCAGCGGTCTGCGCGGCCTCTGCTACTGGGAGGTGGAGGTGACTGGCGCCAACCACGACCTGCACAGCGGCATCTTTGGCGGCGCAGTGGCCAACCCCATCAACGTGCTCTGCAAGATGATTGCCGACCTGCACGACGAGGACGGCCACATCACCATTCCCGGCTTCTACGACGACGTGCTGGTACTGAGCGATGAGGAGCGCGCCCTGATGGCCCAGGCCCCGTTCGACGAAGAGCAGTACAAGCGCGACCTCGGCGTGCGTGCGCTGAAAGGCGAGAAAGGCTACACCACCAAGGAACGCACCGGCATACGTCCCTGTCTCGACGTGTGCGGCATCTGGGGAGGCCATACCGGCGAGGGCACCAAGACCGTGCTCCCCAGCAAGGCCTACGCCAAGATTAGCACACGTCTGGTCGCCAACCAGGACTTCGAGAAGATTAGCGAAATGTTCAAGAACTACTTTGAGAGCGTCGCTCCCGACTACGTCACCGTGAAGGTCACACCCTGCCACGGCGGCGCCGCCTACGTCAGCCCGTTGGAGCTCAAAGCCTACAAGGCTGCCGAAAAGGCTATGACCGACACCTTCGGCCGTCGCCCCATCCCCACCCGCAGCGGCGGATCGATACCCATCGTGGCCGGCTTCGAGCGTATCCTCGGCATCAAGAGCATCCTCATGGGCTTCGGCCTCGCAAGCGACGACATCCATGCCCCCAACGAGAACTACCCCTTGCAGCAGTTCTTCCGCGGCATAGAGACCATACCGCTGTTCTACAAATACTTCGCCGAATAGCAACATCGCCGCGGGCAAGGCTCGCATAACCTAAGAATGACCTTAACAGACAAGACATGAAGAAAATCCGTTCGCTATCGCTGAGGTTGAGCCTCAACATTCTGCTGTTCGTCTCGGTGCTGTTCATCGGGGCACTGGCGGTGATGGCCTGGGCCAACTACAAGCAGATAGCCACCGAGGCCGAGAACGCTACGAAAAGCCGCCTTCACGCCATGGTGAAAGAGATTGAGTTGCCTTTGGTGGAAGTGGAATCGGCAGCATCGAGCGCCGGCAAGTTTGCCGCCACGCTTAAGAAGAACGACGAGATGCTCTACCGCATCACACAGCAAATGGTGGCGCAGCAGCCGTCAATCTGCGGCAGTGCCATTGCTTTCGCCCGCGGAAGACACGGCAGCGACCACTGGTTCGCACCCTACAGCTACGAAGACGCCGACGGCAACATCAAGAGCATACAGCTGGGCAACGAGGAGTACGACTACTACGACATGGAGTGGTTCCGCGTGCCTTTCGAGACTGGCAAGCCCCATTGGAGCAACCCCTACTATGACGAGGGGGGCGGCAACCGACAGATGACGACCTACAGCTACCCGCTGAAGGACAACGACGGGCAGGTGTTTGCTGTGGTGACGGCCGACGTGCCTGTGCAATGGCTTTATGACATCTCCATGAAGATGAAGCCCTACGAGCAGTCATTCATCACCATCCTGTGCCCTGACGGCAGCACGCTGGCGGCCACCGACAGCCTTGTGGCCCTCGACGTGCAGGAACGAATGAAGACCGACACGGCATCGCGCAACTGGCTCAATCGTGTGCTGCGCAGCAACGACAGCATGGAGCGTATTGGAAAGGGTAGCAACGCTATGTACATGACCTACGAACCAATGCGCACCGGCTGGGCAGCGGTGATAGTGTGTCGCTACAGCGATGTGCTGAAAGACACCAACCGCGTGCTGAACTTGCTGTTCTTTATTGGTCTGGCGGGCCTGTTGATACTCTTTGTACTGTGCTACCTGATAGTGCGTCGCGTGATGCGCCCCATCACCGACCTGACGGTGGCAGCGCGGAGCATGAGCGGCGGCAACCTGAACGTGCCGCTGCCCGAGGTGAAGAGCCACGACGAGGTGCTCGAACTGCGCGACTCGTTCGCCTATATGCAGCAGTCGCTCACCGAGTACATCCAGGAACTCAAGACCACCACGGCAGCCAACAACCGCATGGAGGGCGAGCTGAGCGTGGCAAGCGACATACAGATGGGCATGCTGAGCACCGACTTTCCACCGATGCTGCACGCCAAACTGGTACCTGCCAAGGAGGTGGGAGGCGACCTGTACGACTTTGTGGTGGTCAACAACGACATGATATACTTCGCCATCGGCGACGTGAGCGGCAAGGGAGCTCCCGCAGCACTTATGATGTCGATAACACGCGCCTCGTTGCACTTTGTGGCTGGCATGAACCTGACCATGGAGCAGGTGATGAGCCTTGTGAACAACAGTGTTGCCGATGCCAACTCGGGCGACATGTTCGTCACCCTCTTCATCGGGTGTCTCAACACCAAGACCGGCATGCTGGAATACTGCAACGGCGGCCACAACCCGATTATAGTGGTGCATCCCGACGGCCGTGTGCACTATCTGAACGCCAAGTCCAACCTGGCTCTGGGTGTCATAGCCGACTACCCTTACGTGGGCGAGAGCATGCAGCTGGAACGCGGCACACGCCTACTGCTCTACACCGACGGTGTAACCGAAGCCGAGCGTGCCGACAAGGAACAGTACGGCGAGGAACGCCTGCTGGTGTGGGCTGAAAACCGCGGCACCACAGGCACCGAGCAGGAAGTGGTGGAAGCGCTCTACAAGAGCGTCAAGGAATACACCGACGGCAACCCGCAGAACGACGACATAACCATCATGTCGCTGAAATATTAGACAGAACAAGCAAAAAAACAATATGAAAAAAAAGTTCAACCCGATAAAAGACAAAAGTGCGGAGATAATCGAGTACGTCATGTCGTCGCCAGACATGCCCTCCGACGAGTCTCTGCTGTTCAAGATACGCCTCTCCGTCGAGGAAGCTGTCGAGAACGTGGTACGCTACTCCTATGAGGGAGGCATCGGCTGGCTCGAGGCCGGCACGCAACTGAGCGACGACGGCTTGGAGTTGATGATTGTGCTCCGCGATGCCGGCACCCCCTTCAACCCACTGGAACGCGAAGACCCCGATGTAACGGCTGCCGCCGAAGACCGCGATATCGGCGGACTCGGGATCTTCCTCTGCAAGCAGATGATGGACAACATTGCATACCGCTACGAGGACGGATGCAACATACTAACCATGACAAAGAGACTTTAAAACAATGGAAGTAAAGATAAACGCCGAGGGCGGCAAGACCCTCGTTGAGCTCACCGGTCGCATAGATACCACCAATGCCGACCAGTTCCAGAAAGACATAGCGCCGCTGATGCAAGGCGACAACCCCGACATTGAAATGGACTGCTCGGGCATGGACTACACGTCGAGCCAGGGCTTGCGCCTGTTTCTGATGCTGCAGAAGAGTGTGGGCAGCCGCAAGGGCAAGCTGGTGCTCAAAAACATGAAGCCTCAGGTACGCGAGGTGTTCGACATCACTGGGTTCTCCAACATCATCACCATATTATGAATCTCGACCTGCACTGCGAGATGATTCTCGACGAGTACCGCGAGATGCGCCCCATGTTTATGCACATGAAGGACGTGGTAAGCGCTGAGATGGGACGTATCATGAAGGAGAACAACATGTACGTCACAGCCATGGAGGGCCGTGTGAAAACCGAAAAAAGCCTGACAGGCAAGCTGGAACTTAAAGGCCACAAATATGCCACGCTGAGCGACATCACCGACATCTTTGGCTACCGCATTATAACCTTTTACACTGACGAAGTGGACAAGATTGCAGCGCTTGTGGAAAAGAACTTCGATGTGGACTGGGAGAACTCGGTCGACAAACGCAAGCTGCTCGATCTTGACCGTTTCGGCTATATGTCGCTGCACTACATCTGTCGGCTGCCCGAACGGCTCTGCGACAGTCCCGAGATGCACGAGTATCGATTCGAGGTGCAGATGCGTACAGCCCTGCAACATGTGTGGGCCACCATCTATCACGACCTGGGCTACAAATCGGACATTGAGATACCGCGCGAGACCCTGCGCAACATGCACCGCATTGCCGGCATGATGGAACTGGCCGACTCCATGTTCAGTCGCATACGTATGGAAATAACCGACTACCGCCGCCGGGTTCAATCACTGGTGGCCGACGGTGACTTCGACCATGTACCGCTCGACGGTGACACATTCCGCAGCTACCTTGAGCTCAAGCCTTTTGATAAGCTGGCGACCAAGATAGCCACAATCAACCAGGCCGAAATCTATCGCGACAACCTGATGCCGTACCTGAAGTTGCTGCTGAAGCTTGAATTCAAGTCCCTCGGCGATATTGAGAGGCTGATACACAACTACAGCACGGATGCCTACCAACTGGCCCTGCATCAGATAAGCGGCACCGACCTAGACATCATGGCTCTGTCGGTGACACTGCAGAACCTCTGCTGTGTATACGTGCTGCGCAACGGCCTCGGTATGACCGGACTGGAGCATATCTTCAATGCACTCGGCGGCAACCCGCAAGCAAACCACATGCGCGCCGAACGCTTATTTAATCAAGCTCAACAAATAAACATAATATGAACGCCGACCTGCTGAACCGTGCCATTGTGTTTGCCACCAACGCCCATGCTGGCCAGATGCGCAAAGGTACCACCCTACCCTACATTGTGCATCCATTGGAAGCCGTGAGCATTGTGTCCACAGTGACCGACGACCCAGAGATGCTGGCCGCAGCGGTGCTGCACGACGTGGTAGAGGACACCGATGCCACCATCGAGGATATACGCCACGAGTTTGGCGACCGTGTAGCCACACTGGTGACTGCCGATACCAACGCCCCGAAGGGCTCAAACTACAACTGGCGCGACCGCAAGCAGGCCGCCATCGAACGGTTGACGGCAGCCTCACACGATAGCAAAGTGGTGGCGCTCGGCGACAAGTTGTCTAACCTGCGCGCCATAGCAATAGACTACGGCAAACATGGCGAAACCCTTTGGCAACGCTTCAACGCCCCTGGAGGTCGTTCCGACATTGCATGGTACTACCGTGGCCTGGCGACCGCACTCAGTGAGCTAAAGGATACCGCTCCATACCGCGAATACCTCGCACTCCTAACAAAAACATTTGAATAAACAAACACCACACATAAACCCCAGCTATTTTTTACGAGATTATCAGCAAGCGGCTGCCCAACAGCCACGAGATTTACCGTATGGAGATTCATGATACGTGAATATCCGCTCAGCGGCAAGCCAGGCCAGTTCGACATAGTCATACCCCATGAGAATCGCCACAGCGTGCCTATGGTTCGGCCTTAGCCTACGGGATAAGGAGCAGTGTTTTATTGGAGCAGCTTGGCCAGCATGGCCTCTAATTCGGATAGTCCGTCACGGGCTATAATCTCACCGCTTTCACAATCGATCAAGAGTGTCTTCGGGATACCGGAAAGGGCATAGTCATGCCAAGCTTTACTGTTTTTCCTGCCGCCACTGCCATCGCACACGTTAACCCAAGGGAGTTTGTTTTTCGCAACATAATCTTTCCACCTCTCGAATTGGGCGTCCATAGAGATTCCGTATACTTCCAAGCCCTTATCGTGATAGGTGGCGTAAATCTCTTGCAGATGGGGCATAGCCACCAGGCAACCCGAGCACCACGTGGCCCAAAAATCGACGAGGACATAGCGGTTGGCAGCATTCTTGACCACAGCCCCTAGGCTTATGCTGTCGCCGTTCACGTCGGGATAATTCATGTCAATGTACAAGGGAACGATGTCGCTGCCTTCCGTCCGAGGTTCGGTCTTAACGCGCTGCGCCAATTCTTTCCTTAGTTCTGCCACATACTCCAACCTGGCCAGTTCGGGCGAAAGGCGGTCCAAAACATCAAGTGCCTGAACCGACGACTTGCACCAGGAGTTGATTGTGGCCAATGCCAACGCACCGGTTTGTTCAGCACCCATTACCTCGGCCCTTAGGGCGTCGGCCGAATCTTTTTCACCCCGCGATTCATATTCCATGACTCTCCGTATGATATTGTTCGAGACCGTACCTGTCGCACCCGTCTCCATATCCGCTTCCTCATCGGCATCCACCTCCACTAAGATAGTTCCCGGCTCAAGGATAAAGTCCTTCAGCTGTAACCAGTCCTTTTGGGTATAAAGAAACACATGGGTGGGTGCTGACACAGTTGGGTGAATCACGAAGGCACCGTCTTTGACTACTCCTTCACCGACAATGGCAAAGCGGTTAAACTCGTCTTGCAATTCGAGTTTGGTACCGTTGGGAAGGCCTTTTATGGTCCCCTTTACTGTGCAATAATCCGATTGATTCTGATTCGACTGACATCCGACGAGGCCCAGCATCAGTAGTACCATTGTGGAAATAAATGATTTCGGTTTCATTTAAACTTTGTCTATTTGTACTGTTGATTTGGCAAAAATACACAATATTAATCATGTGCCTAAATTCCAGTTACAAGTGCAACACTGAGTAGAAAAAAAGAGCACCAAAAATTTGGTACTCTCAGGTAAAGTGACTACTTTTGTGTTGTCTATGGAAAAATATAAACACCTTACCAAAGAGCAAAGATACACAATTT
>JAFSLX010000040.1 GCA_017448185.1 Bacteroidales bacterium | reverse complement strand
GTTCAGTCGTTGTTCAGTCAATCACTGAACAACGACTGAACAACGGGTGAAGATGGATTGAGGAGGGGCGGGGGAGGGTCAGTCGAAGAAGTGCCAGACGATACCCCAGAAGAAGCCGAATTTCTGGCCTGGATAATGGGGGAGGAGGAAGTAGTTGGGGTGCGTCTCCCACAGGGCATTGACATGGCCCGCTTTTGCATAGATGCTGGCCCGCTTGACCTGCAAGTTAATGAAGAAATCACCCCAAATGTAGTTTCCCACTTGTGTCTCGTGCTGATGGTAGAACAATCCAGCGGCAGCATCGTAGGTGGGGACATAGAATTTTGTCAGGTAGCGCACGTCGACACCCACCTGCAGGCGCAGGGCGTTGTGAAACAGGTGGAAGTCGGTATAGAGCGAGTTTTTGCTTGTCCACAGCGGTACGGGCATCTGATCCTGGTCTGTGCAGTGCTGAAGGAGTTGCTGCATATCGAGATGAAGCCAGCCTATCTGAAGTCGCGTGGTAAGTGCCGCCTGATAGAGCCAGAAGTCGGAGGTGCCTTCATGAACGGTAATTAGGCTGTCGTACCATACATTATGGCTTAGATGATTCACCCGAAGGTTGAGTTCGAGTAGTTCGCTATGTTTGAAATCAATATGATAGACCTCAGATTTGATTGGACGTAGCGGCACGGTGGCATCGTAAAGCATCTGGTAGTCAGGAGCTTGAAGCTTTAGGCTTGCCCCCAGTGTGAATACAGTGTTTTGTGCAGAATCGAATGGGATTTCGAGGGCTGCCGCGTAGCGGTGGTCAAGGTCGTCGGTGAAACCGCGCGACCATTCGGCATCAGCTTGTAACGTGACATCCCCCACGGAAACAGTGGTACGTGCAAAGGGGTTCAGTCCAACATGCGACTTGACGGTGTCGGTCATGATGATGGCCGTCATCATGCGAGGAGTCAGTCCTACGGTGATTTTCAACGGATTGCGCCAACGGTGATCCGTATAGGCATCGTTGGTCCAAAATAGGGTTGCGCTGCGATTGAACCAGTAGGTTGAGTCGACAAAAACAGTTTTTTCCCGTTCGTAATTCAATGCTAATCCCCACACGCCAGCATTGAGCACACGAGGATTCCCAATGCGGATGGTGTCTGTAATTTTGACGGTGTCAAGCACCGTCAATGTGTCGCCAATGGTACGTGCCACAAGGCTGTCGTGGGTGCGGTAATGGTCAACTTGACGAACAAGATTGTAACTTACCTGCCCAAAGGCACTCATGTCGCGCTCTCTTGTTCCGGCGTTGGTCAAATTGACAGGTATGCCGGCACGGTTACTTTGAAGCTGCTGAGTGAAGTAGCTGTCATTGCTGATACCGTCGTTTTCGTCGATGTCGAAAGACTGCCAAATCAGACCAGCATAGGTCTGCAGACGCGAGTCAGGCGAAAAATAGTTGGTCGTGAAATCGATGTAGTGGTTTTTGGCTCCAGAATTGGCATATATGCCTTCTGGACATATCAATTTGTAGTCAAAGGCCACATTCCAACCGGGAATAATATTCTGTGTGTGTGTTATTTCTACCTGGTAATCTTTGTTCAGCGAGCTGTTGTACGACAGGCGGCTGTAAGGGGTCATGGTCTGATAGAAATGAACATTGTCGGAACTTTGGGAATAAGCCTCATAGATATCGGAAAGTAGATTATAGGTCAGAGCACCGTCCATAGTGGGGAAAGTGCCAATATGCGGATGACCCACAATGCCCTTGCCAAGATAATAATTGCCATTGAGGGCATCGATTTTGTCGGCAAACTGCACACCTGTCGGGTCGAGTGTCGGATTCCACAGTTCGTTTATTTTTACTTGAGTGGGAGTATAGTTGAAAAGGAATACTTTAACACGCAGTACGGAATCGGGTGTTTCCTTGGCAAATACCAACCCCTTGGTAGCCGAGGTATCGGCTTGTGCTGTCGACTCGTTTGCATTGGGGCGGTTTGTACCAGTGCTTGAGCCTGGTGTAATTCCACCACTTTTATTAAAGCCCCCACCGCCCGACGGACGTATGCCGGTGGGTATTCGACCTTGTGCGGAAGCGGTATTTAAAAATAAAAAACAAAAAATGAGAAAGATAACTGCGCAAAATGTTCGCGTCAGTCCTTTCTCATTTTTCATTTTTAGTATTCCCATTTTAGTTATTCTGCAGGAATCGTTCTACATCCATGGCGGCGACACAGCCTTTGCCTGCAGCCACAATGGCTTGACGGTAGTTGGGATCGCAAACATCGCCGGCGGCGAATACCCCGGGCACACTGGTGGCGGCAGAGGGATTCTGTACCTTGATGTAGCCCTGCTCGTCAAGTTCAACCTGTCCATTCAGGAAGTCGGTATTGGGCTTGTGGCCGATGGCGACAAATACGCCGGTCACCTCGCGCTCACTGTGCGAACCATCTTTGGTATTTTCAAGCACTATGCCGGTTACGCCGTCAAGGTCGTTTCCGAGAATGCGGCTGATGCGGCTATTCCAGCACATCTCAATCTTGGGATTGTTCAACACACGGTGTTGCATGGCCTTCGAGGCGCGCAACTCGTCGCGACGGTGAACCAGGTAGACTTTTGAGCAGAGGGTGGTGAGATAGCTGGCCTCCTCACAGGCTGTATCGCCTCCTCCAACCACGGCAACTGTCTGATTTTTGTAGAAATAGCCGTCGCAGGTGGCGCAAGCAGACACACCCTGGCCGTAGAACTGCTTCTCGCTTTCGAGACCAATCCATTTGGCACTTGCTCCGGTGGCAATAACTACTGTTTCTGCCTCGATTTCAACGCCGTGGTCGTCCTTAGCGTGGAAAGGACGTCGGCTGAGGTCAATCTCGCGGATATAGCCGGTACGCACATCAGTGCCGAAACGTACAGCCTGCTTTTTCAGATCCTCCATCATTGCGTTGCCGCTGATGCCCTCAGGGTAGCCAGGGAAATTCTCAATCTCGGTGGTGATAGTCAACTGGCCACCGGGCTGCTCTCCCTCGTAAAGGATGGGTTTTAGGTCAGCACGACCTGTATAAATACCTGTAGTATAGCCTGCAGGGCCGGAACCGATTATCAAGCAACGTGTTTTTTCCATATTATTTGATTTTCTAATTTTTATTTTTCCTTTTCAGTAAGCTGAAATAAATCAGGTAAGCCGCACCGACCACGATAACGATGGCCTGTTGGCTTCCCCAGAGCAACCATCCACAAGCGGTTCCTACCTCCATACTGATGCCGTAGATGTCGAGCGACAGTTGCACCAACACAGGATACACCCCGATGCCACCCTGCGAAAAGGTCATACCGACCGATCCGAAGAGGTAGAGCACGAATGCGGCACCCATCCCGAGCGGACTTGTCTCGTCGAAAGCTTGGAAAATAATTAGTCCGCCAAGAATATACAGTAAATAGATGATTATACTGTAAATCAAAAACAAGGCCGTATTGCGTTTTCCAAGATGGAGTATACTTTTCACGCCGTCGACCATGCCAATCAGCATATCGTTGATTTTGGCAAATAATTTGATATGCAGCAACCGCTTCCAGAACACTTTGTAAATGACAAAAGCCAATACTGCAAGTAGTAGCAATACACCGCCAATCATGAACATATTGGGTAGAGAGTCGTATTTTTGCGAGAGGGTGTCATAGAGCCAATCTTTGGCCTTCCCAAACATGGCTAACATGCCGATAATCACGATGAACAGGAATGAGAGTGCATCGATCAGGCGTTCGGTCACCACAGTGCCTAGCGATTTCTCGACAGGAATGCCCTCGCTGGTGCGTAGTGTGGCACAGCGCATCACCTCGCCAGCACGTGGGAAGGCAAGGTTGGCCATATAAGCAATCACCACCGAGCCGAAAGTGTTGTTCAAATTCGGTTTGCACCCCATCGGTTTGAACAGCAACTGCCAACGCAACGCCCTAACAAAGTGGCTCAATAAGCAGCAGACCATGGCCACAGCCACCCATGCATAATCGGCCTCGCGGAACGATTGCCAAATGGCCGCTTTCTGTTCACTGTCAAGTTTCAGTAAAAACCAATAAATGAAGAAAAAACCTATGCCGAGAAAGACAACCATTTTCAGCACATCCTTCCACAGCTGGCCTTTATTTCCTTCTTTGTTCATACTTTGTTGTTCTTCGGGAATATGACGGTGGGATGCCACTGTTTGGCTTCTTCAAAGTCCATCTGGGCATAGCTGGCAATGATGAGTAGATCGCCCACATGGGCTTTATGGGCTGCGGCACCATTGATGCCGATAACGCCTGTCCCACGTTCGCCGCGGATGGCATAGGTGGCGAAACGCTCACCGTTAGTGATGTTGTAAATCTCCACCTTTTCGTTCTCGATGATATTTGCCGCCTCCATCAAGGCCTCGTCAATAGTGATGCTGCCTATATAGTCGAGGTTGGCCTCGGTCACCGTCACACGGTGTATTTTCGATTTCAATACTTCAATAAGCATTTTATCAATATTAGAATTGTAGACTTGTTGACTCAAAACAATATCCAGTACAGCAACATGCATACCAACGCCACATACAGTAAGATGCGTGTGGCCGGTACGGGTTTCATATAGTCGCTGTCACTGATGTCGAATCGCCGTTTGATTTTGACATTCCGTTTTTTGAAAGCTGCAATATGCTCTCCTGTACCAGTTTCTCCACTCTCTATCTTTCCCTCACTCTCTACTCCAGAAAAACGTGGTTGGTAGTTGAATGTAGGCATCTCGCGCTTGCGAAACAGGTCCTTCCATGTCAGACCATGGCGCTTCTCCTTGCGGTCAATCTCGCGTACTCGCTGCTGGAAATAGGCCAAGTCTTTATCGTCACTGGATTCCAAGTTTTCGGAAAACTCTACATTTTTGATAATCTCTGGTTTTTCGGCAAGTTCACGCTCGATGGCATACTTGGCTTTCAAGGCCTCCCAACGCTCTTTTTCGGGGTCGTAGAAGCGCGGACGGTACTGAAACTGGCGTGGCTTTGGTGTGTAGAACAGCGGCATGATACTTACAAATTAACGCATTTAAACATTTTCATTTTCTGATACCACTCGGTCCATCTTCACATCATGCGGCTCAACAGGTATCTTGTCGAGTATTTGGAAATCGTAGGCCACCCCAAATTTCTTTGCATTTGGGGTAGACTTTAGCAGGCGGTCGTAGAAACCACGTCCGCGGCCCATGCGATTGCCTGAGCGGTCAAATGCCACACCTGGTACAATGATAAGCTCAACGCGCTCTAAGTCGGTGTATTCTGGACCTGTGGGTTCGCCAATGCCGAATTGTTCTCCTGCAATTATGCACTCAGGACCAGTGTATTGTCGCAACACGAGGTCGTCGCCTTGAACACAGGGTAGCAGTACAGTCTTCTCATTGTACCACTGATCAACAAAAGCATGCGTCTGCACCTCGTCGGCCATTGACCAGTACATCAGCACCACGTGGGCGTCGGCAAATTCGGGCATCTGCTCCACACGGCGCATAATACCCTCGCTCCGACGGAGTTTTTCCTCCATCGGCACTGCACGCTTTAGTTCTCGCATTTGTTTCCTGACCTCAGCCTTCTCCATCGCAGTTGCAGTGTTGACTCTTAAAACGGCAAGTCGTCGTCGGGATTCGAAGCCATCTGGGGAGCCGATGCGAAGTTGGCAGGTTGTGCTGGAGCAGCAGCAGGCTGGGTAGGAGCAACCGTGGCCTGTGCAGGAGCACCTGCCCAAGCATAGCCACCGGCGGCTGGCGGCATCTGGCCTGGCACAAACGGCTGTATGCGCGAAGCACGCAGGTCGGTGTACCAGCGTTCGTTGAATTCTCGTGACTCAGGGTTGAATGTTACCTGCACCAAGGTTCCCATGGCAATATTTTTAGCCATAGCCACACGTTCCTCGCCGAAAGTGATGAAAGCCACCTTGCGTGGATAGTCGCCATCAGTCTCGATTACAAAACCACCTTTCACCCACGGACCGCGGGCTGATTCGCCCGACACCTCGGGCAACAACTGAATTAATCTTCCTGTGATATCCATTGTCTATGTTTGTTTATTTATTATCAAATAGTTATAATAGACCACTTGTCATAGTCAAGTGTACAAAAATAGTCAAAAAAAACTTTTTGGCAAAACTTTTTTTTCAACAGCAGACACTTTTTTTCGGCCATTTTGCAAAAAAGTCGTAATTTTGCAACCCGAAAACCAATACTTTACTCGAATGTAGAATCCTGACCATCAAGTGATCGTCAACAACCCAAGGAGGTGCCATTATGATAGAAACAATTCAGCACAAGTCAATCCGTTGGCTCGATATTACCAATCCCACCGAGGATGATTACCGCCTGCTACTCGACGACTATCAGTTCCACCCCCTCGACATCGAAGACTGCCGAGGCACCAACCAGCGACCCAAGATAGACGAATATGACGATTACTACTTCCTTATTCTGCATTTCCCTTATTTCGACAACGGCAACAAATTCATCCGCATTCGCGAGGTGAAAATATTTTGGGGCAAAGACTATATCATTACCGTCGGCAAAGCCCATTGGGTAGTGAAGAAATTTTTCGACGAAATACAGGAAGATCTCTCTGAAGGCGACGAGGATACACAGGAAATGATGGCTACCAGTGATCAGCTGCTCTACCACATCCTCAACCGCCTCATGCTCGAAACCAACACCCTCGTGCAACGCGTCGGTTCTGAAGTTGACCTCATTAACTACGACATCTTCAACCGCCGTGCAAGATCCATTATCGAGCAGATTTCCATCACCCGGCGCAATGTTATCCTGCTCAATACCACCTTCCGTCCACAGCTGCGCGTGTTGCACATGTTCGAAAGCGGTGGCATCAAAGGTTTTGTCGACCCCGAGCAAATCGACATGGAAGACTATTGGGGCAATATCCTTGACCAATACCAGAAGATGTTCGACTCCATCGAAGACTTCGGCGAATTAATCGAAGGTCTTTCGCACACCTTCGACTCGTTGCTGACAAATCGCACCAACGAGATTATGCGAGTGCTTACCTATTTCTCCACCATCATGCTCCCCCTGACCGTGGTCACCGGTTTCTTCGGCATGAACGTCGACTTTCCCTTCACTGCCAATCGCATCGCCTTTTGGATTATACTTGGTTCCCTCGCCCTCATTACCGTCGTCCTCATCTTCTTCCTCCGTCGCATGACCAGTAACAGGTAATCATACTAATACATTACAATTATTTATGTGATTTGCACACCGATAATGTGCTGATACATTGTATTTGCTCCGAGTCATCTCCATGTCAACTCCGTAGTACCTCCGATAATTGTAATCGTTAATACAAAGATGCTACTTCGTATTGGCGGTTCATATGCGACGAAAAAAAAAAAGCAGCAGTACATTACGTTCTGCTGCCTAAAACTCACAGTAGCATTGATATTACCTTACCATAATCTTCCTTGCCGGATAATCGCCAACCTTGATTAAGTATGCACCTGAAGCAGGAATGTCGAACCGAATGGTTCCGAAATCATCCTGTTTGGCGGCCAGTATCCGACCGTTTATGTCGTACAAAACAACTTGTTGTTGCTCCACCCCCTCAACAACAATTTGCGATCCGGTGGTGTAAACCATATAAAATACCACCGTTGTATCGTGGACAAATTCGGTTTTGGTCACCGTATCGGTGACATAGACGTACTCTTTGTTGATTACGGTGTCTCGTACAATGTTCATCACCATGGTTGTATCATGTACATATTCGGTTAGGTGCAGTGTATCCCTCAGGTACAGCGTATCGGTCATATAATTGTCAACGGTAACTGTATCAGTAAAATTTTTATCGACAATCGTGTCCATTATCGTCACCATTGTAGTATGGTGGATATATTCAGTATCACTAGTGTCTCTTAAAAAAATTAACAATTAAAATTCAATTTCAAGTTGACCGTCATCAGTTCCATCATCAGTTCCTCGTCCGAAGAGTTCCGGGGAGGTTGTGACGGTGGGTTCCGTCGGCTCGGTGTCCACAATGGTCACGGGTGGCATCTCGGCGGGGGCGCTGTCTTCCACTGGCTGCTGTTTGTCGTTATTGCGACAGGCGACAAACAGCAGCATCGTCACCGCCACCATCCACCACTTTCTCATAACCGTATCAGCTTGGCACTCTCGTTTTGGAACATGGGCATCGTCTGCCCTATGTCGGCACCGATATAGGTGGGATCGCACACCGTGTAACGACGACCCTCGACGGTGAAGTAGTCGCCGTCGACTTCCTCGGGGAAGTGTACCGCCGTGGCCAGGTGGCCTGGCCAGTGCACCAGCACCACGTCGAGGCCCAGCAGGTCGCGCACCAGGATGGCAAAGAGGATGGAGCGGTCCTCGCAGTCGTTCTTGGGGTAGTAGAGACTCTCGTCGCCGAAGAGGGGGCGTTCGTAGCCGAACTGTTCTTGGTCGGTGGCATAGTCGAAGGCTGTCTGCACGAAGTCGAGCAGCATCAAGGCGTCTTTCTGATGGCTTTTGCCTTTGAGCTGGTTGCGCAGCGCAGGGTAGAGGGTGGCCTTGACGCCGTCGCTCAGACCCGCCAGGGCGTAGTAGTTCCAGGTGTCGGAGAGGGGGTATTCGTTCAGGAATTCTATCAGGCGCTGGCTCACCGCCACGGTGGCTTTCATGGTGCCGAAGCGTTGGGCCTGGAGGGTACGGTCTTGGTGGGTGCCGCTGCCCAGGTCGGGCAGGCGGTCCATGAGGATGTTGGCCACCTGCTCGCGGGGGAACTCGACGGAGCATACATACAGTTCGTTGCTCTTCTCGTGCGAGAGCAGGTAGTGCTTGACGCCGTCGATGATGGTGTAGGAATAGCCGTAGACGGTGTGGTTGAAGGGCATGAGCAGCGCGAGGTGGGACTGGCTGCGGGCCAGGCGCACGCGATAGCCCGACTGTGCCAGCAGGTAGGCCTGCAGCAGCACGGCCTCGTTGCTCCCCTTGCCGAGGAGTTGCTCGCAGGCGCGTCCCAGCAGCTGCTGGTAGCCCCAATCGGAGAGGTGCATGGCTTCGCGCTGCGCGAGGCAGTCGTGCAGCAGGCCGTCGTACTTCTCCGCAGAGAGGCTTTGCCAGGCTTTCGATACATTCTTCTCGTCGACCGCCGCCAGACGGAAGCGCAGTCCCTCGGTGGCGGTGTGGAGGTCGCACACGGTGCCGTAGAAGGGCACCTGCACGGTGGGCACGGTAGGTTCCGGTGCCGGAATGGGTGGCAGAGGCGCCGGAGGCAGCATGGCGGGAGGCACCTCGGCCTGCGGCAGGGGGTTGGTGGATGGCAGTTTGTCCACCGGCGGCTTCGGCGGCCGTGGCGGAGCGGGCTCCTCGGGTTTGGGCACGGCGGGCTGCACGCTCATGCGCTGCCATGCGCGCTGCATGGCGGCGGCGTATTGCTCGTTGGCGCGCTTGCGGAAGGCGGCATACTCCTCCTCGGCCTTGCGGCGGGCCTCGTCGTACTGCTGGCGTGCCTGCCCTTGCCGCTGGCTGAACCGCTGCTGCATCTGCTGCCGTTGCCGTTCGAAAGCATCCTTGTCCACCTGCGCCGAAGCCGCTGTGGCCAGCGTCAGGAGGAAGAGTAATGTCGCTGTCTGTTTCATGGGGGTGTTGTTTTGAGCTTAATGGAATTCATTTATGATTGTATGATAGAGGGACATCCGTTCTGCAACACACTCAACTTTGGCCACAAAAGAGCCATCCTCTGTCTTGGTGATGTAGACTTCTGTCTGAATAGTGGTTTTTTCCAGGCTTTGAGCATCGGTTGCAGTGTTCGCCCTTAATCTCCCCATGGCAAATACAACTCAATATCCTTACTTGCTGCGTGGGTAGAACTATATGTTGTCAACACTAGTGTCTCTTAAAATTTTTAACAATTAAAATTTAATTCAAGTTGTCCACTATCGACCATATCGTCCTGCCGCTGTCTGAAAAGTTCCAAGAGGTCATCCTTGACCAGCAAGGAGCTGCCCAGTATGCGCATAACCTCAAAGACGGGTCTTTCCAATTTGAGGTCGTGCTCGATGATGGCGACAAGGCAATAGGTGATGATGGCGACGTGAATCTGTATCCGTACGGCATTCTCGCTGTCGCCCCAGAAGCGCTTGACGCGGAGATGCTGCTTGATCCATTTGAAGAAAAGCTCAACCTGCCAGCGGTAACGATACAGCAGGGCGATGTCCTTTGCCGCAAGGTAGAAGTTGTTGGTGTAGTACACGAAGGAACGTCCGAGGTCTGCGGCGTAATAGACAATCCTGCGCAGTACAGCAGGGTAGTTGCCCGCGTTGCGTTTCCCTGTGAATCTGATGGTCTGGTCGAGGAGCACACCATCCTCCCCGTCAAGCATATCCTCTCCGTCGAGAAACTCGAATTCGGGATTCCCTTTCTCCCGGATGACAAAGAATGCGCCGCAGAGATGGATTCTGAAGAGCCTTGCGAGGTCGAAATAGCCACGGTCGAAGATATAGCATGCGTTGGATTCGTATTCAATCCAGTCCATGGCCTTGCTGTCGTGGACTTTGGCATTGGTGATTCTGTAGAATACAGGTATCTCGGTGATGATGTCAATCTGGGTGTGGACTTTGATGCCGGACTTTGTGCTGCGGAAAAGTGCCCAGCGGAATACGGACATACAGAGGTCGATGGTAGTGGAATCCACGGCATAGAACCTCCCGTGGAGCTCGAACTCCTTAGTAATCCGCCTTCGCTGCGCAAGCGACACCATATAGAAGGCAAACTCCTCGAAAAGCCGAGGCTCGCGGAGCATATTGGCTTTGGAAAGGGTGCTCCTGACCACTGCCGAGTTGCCGAATCCAAGCTGATTACTTCTCTTAGCGTGGGCGGTTGTGATATCTGTAAGTTCTCTGAGTGTTCCGCATTCGAGCAACCGTCCGAAAATGAGGACAAGCAGGTGGTTCCAATGCGAGAAACTCCAATTTTGTGTCCTGTCATTGAATTTGGATACAATTCTGCGGAACTGCCTTTGCGGCAAATACATTGTGATTTGGGTGAATACGTATCGTCCGTCGTATATCTTTGCTTCTTTTTGTTGAAAACAAAGGTACGAAATTCAAGCCCCGGACAATACTTTTCTTCCAT
>JAFSLX010000039.1 GCA_017448185.1 Bacteroidales bacterium | reverse complement strand
TGTCACATCGGCCGAGATAGCCCTACCGTCATAACAAACCGTTTTCGCATAGGGAGAAATAGACACATCGGTCTCTACCAATCGGCGGCTGTTCCCCTCTTGCGACATTACCGCTGCCGACATCGACAGCAATCCCAGAATTAAAAATATTTTTTTCATGATGGTACTTTTATTTAACGAATTGTTTAATCTTTATTGTCCCCATTGCGCAGGGATTGCGTTGTCCGGATGATGTGGTGCTGCATGGCATAGTGGACAATTAGGCCATGCAATAAAGTCGGAGTGTCTGCGTTTTTACTCTCGTAGAGCGTTCCGCTTTACGCCTCGGGTGCTTGGTTGGCACCCTTGTTTTCCCGGCTCCTGCGCGGCGGCGCACCATTAAACCGCGCGGAGCCTTTTCCTGATGAATTTCATATTCCTTGATCCTTTCTTTTATGCAGGCTCGCTGCCTGCAGGTGAAACTTGTTTTGTTGTCCGTACTTCGTATAAACCTTTTTACCCTTTGCGCTATATTAGGCGTATCGAAAAGCCAAAATTAGACTCCTGCTGTGAAAAAAAATTCAACTTTTTTCTTTTCCTATTGATATTCTGATGTTTGCATTTTCAATTTTAACATTATTTTTTCTTTTCACGTCGGCGCATATTACCCCCTTAAAAAAAACGCTTCCACTATAGTAATACTCACTTTTTGACCAGAATCTGACATCGTATTGAAAAAAATTTCATCATTTTTGTTCCCTTACAGTAATACAGCCGTTTACATTTCAATTTTTAACCTTTTGTTTTCACTTTCAGAAAAGCCTACCATTCGTCAAAACAAAATCCTTTATATATAAAACACCTGAAGGGGTCGATTTCTCACACTTCACCCCGATTTTTAACACACTTTAACACTTTTCAAGTCCAACTAATAGATGTTCCTCCCTTGTTTTTGGTGTCGATATTCATGGTGTCTTCGCCGATATTTTCTATATATTAAATAGACACTTTTTTTGCCAAAACCGGAAAACGATATGCAATTTTAACATACTTTAACATTTGAAATTGGTGGCAATTTTTACAACATATTGAAAAACAACACAAAACAATTTCTATTATTTTCGTGGCCGAAAGTGGCTTGTCAGCGTATTGTTCTGCCGATGTTCGGTCGTTGTTCAGTCGTTGTTCAGTGTTTGACTGAACAACAACTGAACAACGACCGAACATCGGGAAACCAACAGACTGTGCTACAATGAGAGAAAATAGGGTGGAGATACAATATTTCGCAGCGGGCGGCGTTATGGATGTGACGAAATCAATAAAAAAAATACAAGATATGGCAAACCAGAAAGAACAGAACCTGAAATTGAACATCAGCCCCGAAGTGTCGCAGGGCACTTACAGTAACCTTGTTGTCGTCAGTCACAACCCGACCGAGATTATACTTGATTTCGCCCAGATGCTGCCAGGCATCGAGGGTGCGGCTATTCGCCAGCGTATCATCATGAATCCTATCCACGCCAAGCGTCTGTTGGCCGCGTTGAACGACAACCTGAAGAAGTTCGAGCAGCAGTTCGGTGCCATCGTCGAGCCGACGGCCGACGGCACGGTGCCTTACGATATTGTGGGCAAGGCATGAACGTGAAGTGGAGAGTGAAAGGTGGGGATTGGAGAACGCATGAGGAACAGCGCCTCGCTGCCTATCGCCTGTTGGCGGAACTGATAGGTGGCGAGGCGATTGTCGAACATGACGGCGAGGGAGCCCCGTACCTGCCGTCGCGGCCCGATCTGCATGTGAGCGTGAGCCATTGCCGCCGTGCGGTGGCGGTGGCGGTGAGCGCCGAGGGCAAGGTGGGCATTGATGTGGAGAGCCGCCGGAAGGTGAGCCCGTCGCTGATGGAGCGCGTGTGCAGCGAGTCGGAACGGGAGGCGTTGAGCACCGCTGCCGACCGGACGATGGCGTTCCTGCAACTGTGGACGCGCAAGGAGGCGGTGCTGAAGATGCGCGGCACGGGCATCGTGGGGTTCGGCAGCATGGTCGCCGCCCTGGGTGCGGACGACTGCGAGGTGAGGGATTTGGAGACGGGGATTGCGGACGTGGTGGCGTCGGTGGCGTGGACCGCGTCTAAGGCCGGATGACGGTCTGGGTGCCGTCGGGGTTGACTTTGACGATGCGGCTGCCGCGGGTCTCGCCCGTGAGGAATTCGGGCAGGGGCGGCACGCAGAAGTCGACACGCTGGCGCAGTTCGGTTTCAATTTCGTTGTACGATGTCGGCGACGGCCGCCCCGAGAGGTTGGCCGAGGTGCTGACAATTGGCGCGCCGAGGTGTCGGATGACCTCTTGGCAGAAAGCGTGGTCGGGTACGCGGATGCCCAGCGAACCGTCGGCGGCCGGCAGGTTGTCGGCCAGGTCGTTGCCCAGCATGGGTAGCCAGCGCTCGCGCGGCAGGATGTAGGTCGTCGGCCTTTCGTCACTTCCCAGCTCAAATTTTCCGCTTTCCACCAGCACAAGCATGCTTTTCGAGTGGTCGCGCTGCTTGATGGCGTAGAGGCGCTCGACGGCGTTTCGGTTGCGGGCGTCGCAGCCGATGCCCCAGATGGTGTCGGTGGGGTAGAGGATGGTGGCGCCGCGTCGCAGTGCATCGACGGTCTGTTCTAATATCGTGTCCATTTTCGGACTGCAAAAATACGAAAAAAATGCCATGCGATGACCGTTATTCAACTTTTTTTTGTATCTTTGCAATGGAATAATGTTTTTAATAGAAATTAATAATTAATTCAAAGTATTATAAATTAAAACCTTACAATTATGTTCAAAGGACATCCTAAAGGACTTATCTGGGCTGCCTTGAGTAATATGGGTGAGCGTTTCGGCTACTATATTATGAATGCGGTTCTGGTGCTGTTCCTCTGCTCGAAGTTCGGTATCCCCGACGATACCGCGGGACTGATTTTCTCGGTCTTCTACTTCCTGATTTACATTATGGCTCTGCCCGGTGGTATTGTGGCCGACAAGCTGCAGAACTACAAGGGCACGATTGCCGCTGGCTTGATTGTGATGGCCGTGGGCTACACGATGCTGAGCATCCCCACCACCGTGGGACCTGAGAACAAGACCGCCATGCTGGTGCTCATCTGCGCTGCTCTGCTGATTATCACGGTCGGTAACGGTCTGTTCAAGGGTAACCTGCAGGCTATCGTGGGCCAGATGTACGACAACCTCGAGGCCGAGGCTGCCAAGAAGGGCCCCGAGGCATTGGCCGAAGCCCAGAGCAAACGCGACCCGGGTTTCCAGATTTTCTATGTGTTTATCAATCTGGGCGGTGTGTTTGCCCCGTTTGTGGCTCCCAACATCCGCAAGGCTTGGCTGGCCAAGTTTGACATGACCTACAACAGCGACCTGCCCGCCCTCTGCCACCAGTACCTGAACGATGCCACCGGCATGACCGATGTGCAGATGGCCAACTTGCAGACCTGGATGGAAGCCAGCAACCACAACTTCACCGCTGGCGCCGACATGGCTGCTGCCTGCCAGAACTACCTTGAGGTGTTCAACACCGGTGTGCACTACAGCTTTATCGCTTCGATTGCCGCCATGCTGCTTTCGTTTGTTATCTTCCTTGTCACCAAGAAGATGTACCCCAACCCCACCAAGAAGGAGAAGAAAGAGGTGGTCAACTACACCGCCGAGGAGCGCGTGGCCATGGCCAAGGATATCAAGCAGCGTATGGCCGGTCTGTATGCAGTGCTCGGCATCGTGATTTTCTTCTGGTTCTCGTTCCACCAGAACACCCAGTCGCTGACCATCTTCACCCGTAACTTCGTCAACTCGGAGCAGGTGGCTCCCGAGGTGTGGCAGTTCCTCAACCCGTTCCTGGTCATCGTGCTTACGCCCATCATCATGTGGCTGTTTGCCACGCCGTGGGGCCGCAAGTTCAGCACGCCGCGCAAGATTGCCCTTGGTATGGGCTTTGCCGCATGTGCTTATATCTTCCTGACGGTCTTCAGCATGGTGGTTGGATATCCTTCGGGTACCGCTTTCATGGCTCAAGACGCTGCCACCATTGCCGATGCCAAGTGCGGCGCATGGGTGCTGATAGTGACCTACTTCTTCCTGACCGTGGCCGAGCTCTTCATCAGCCCGCTGGGCCTGAGCTTTGTGTCGAAGATTGCCCCGAAGCACCTGCAGGGTATCTGCCAGGGTCTGTGGCTCGGTGCCACCGCTTTGGGCAACCTGATTATCTTCCTCGGCGTGAAGATGCTGAACAGCTTCCCGCGTCTGTGGTACACCTGGGCTACATTCGCCATCATCTGCATCATCGCCATGGCTGTGATGTTCGGTATGTTGAAGTGGCTTGAAAAGATTACCGCCCAGCAGCAATAAGGCTGTGCGGTGAAAATAAAAATCCCCGGCAGGAATCTGTCGGGGATTTTCTTTTTTCCAATGCGTTGTTTCCAACGCGAGGGCGGAAGGTCGGCTTATTTGTCGAGCTCTTGCTGACGCAGGTGCTGGACGTAGATGGCCTTCAGGTGCTTCTCGCGGTTGATGACACTGGGCTTGGTGAACTGCTGACGACGGCGCATCTCTTTCACCACGCCGGTTTTCTCGAATTTGCGTTTCAGTTTCTTGAGGGCTCTTTCGAGGTTGTCACCTTCTTTAATAGGAACTACGATCATTGTAAATACCTCTTTCTTTGTTAAGGGTTAATAAAATAATTATTTAAGACTTGTTGTCTTCGTTTTAGAACATCAGGTGACCCTGAGCGGCAGCGTCGTTAAGGGCAGCGATGATGCCTTTCTTGTTGATGATGCGCATGCCTTTGGCCGAGACCTTGAGGGTAATCCACATGTCCTCTTCGGGGATGTAGAATTTCTTTGTCTGCAGGTTGGGGGCGAAGGTGCGTTTGGTGTGGATACGCGAGTGCGACACATTGTTACCGACGATTACTTTCTTGCCGGTGATTTCACATTTCTTTGACATTTCTTTATACTTTTTATTGTTTGTTTACGTTATTTATTTCGGTTTCCGCCGAAGCGAAAACGGGTGCAAAAGTACCACCTTTTTTCGACATGGCAAAACCTTCGGGGCACCGGAAGCCGACTTTTGTGATTTTTTAACATTTTGTAAATTGTAAATAACATAGAATAAGTGTTTTGTGTTTTTGCTAAAAGTTGGATTTAACACTCTTTTTTCAGGCTGTTAGAGGGACGAAAATACAATTTTATCAACAGAAAACATGACTTTTTCGAGGAAATTGGACGCATGGTATGACGACTACGGACGTTCGCTTCCGTGGCGTGGAATCGATGACCCGTACCGCATCTGGTTGTCGGAAATCATCCTTCAGCAGACGCGAATTGAGCAGGGTCGGGAATACTATCTGCGCTTTGTCGATGCTTTTCCCACGGTGGCCCACCTTGCTGCCGCCTCGGAGGAGCAGGTGCTTCGCCTGTGGCAGGGATTGGGCTATTATTCACGTGCACGAAATCTGCATGCTGCTGCACAATATATAATGAATGAATGTGGTGGCCGTTTCCCCGACACGCACGTTGGCTTGCTGAAACTGAAGGGTGTGGGGCGATATACGGCCGCGGCGATTGCTTCGTTTGCTTTCCGCCTGCCTTACCCGGTGATTGACGGCAATGTCTACCGGTTTATCAGTCGCTTGTATGGTATTGCTACACCGGTGGCCACAGATACGGCATATGACGAATTTGAAAGCCTGTTGCTGAAACTGATAGACCATCGAAGACCTGACCGGTTCAACGCTGCTTTAATGGATTTCGGCTCGATACATTGCACACAGCATAATCCCCAGTGTGGCACGTGTCCGTTTGCGGAGGATTGTGTTGCTTTGAAAACCGGAAAGGTAGAGATGCTGCCAGTGAGGTTGGCGAAGGCAAAGGTTGTGGAGCGATATTTTTATTATCTTGATATACAATGGAAAGATTGTGATGATACCTATACGCTCATGCAGCAACGCACGGGTAAGGATATTTGGAAAGGGTTGTGGGAGATGCCGCTAATAGAGAGTGGCAGTCCGCTTGAAGATGATGATTTGAAGGACAAGGTGAACGAGTATCTGATGAATACGTTTGGGTTGCAGCCCATGGAAATCGGCGTTGCTGCCACACTGTCGCATCAGCTCACACATCGCACCATTCGTGCTGCTTTTATCAGGCTAAATCTTGACTCAAAACCTGTCTTGATGCCCAGAAATATGCAGGTTTTACCCTTGTCGAAAATAAAAGATATCCCCATTTCACGTTTGATTGATAAGTATTTGCATGGATTGTGAATATCTTTATTTGTTTGTGTCAAAAAAAAAGTGTATTTTCGCATCCTAATTTGAATGGAAATAACAAATAACTATATAAACTGAGTATGATTGGAGTTAATAAAGTTATCCTTGTAGGGAATGTGGGTAAAAATCCTGATGTAGTAACCTTTCCTTCCGAAGGCAGTGCACCCGTAAAAAAAGCTTCCTTCCCGTTGGCAACCACAGAATACCGTCGCTCGCGCGACAATGAGCGCATTGAAATTACAGAATGGCACAGCGTGGTGTGCTGGCGAGGCTTGGCCGATGTGGCCGAACGAATTCTGCACAAAGGTGCCCAGATTTACGTCGAAGGGCGTTTGCAAAGTCGCAGCTGGGAGGATAAAGAAGGCAATAAACGGCATGTGACCGAGGTGGTTGCAGACAACCTGCTACTGCTTTCGAGCCGTCAACGCAATGATGAGGGCAATCCGCCCGTCAATCCGTTGGTCGATATCCTTAATGGTGATACTGAGCCACTGGGGGATTTGCCGTTCTAAGTTGGAAAAACTTTTTCATAATCATTATTGGGAGAGGGTGCCTTTTGGGGCACCCTCTTTGTTTGATGGCTGATGTGAAAAAGGGGATTAAAATCCAGGCTTGCCGAGCAGACGGAACATGTTACGTTTGTAGGCCTCGACACCGGGCTGGTTGAACGGGTTGACCCCCAGCATATAGCCGCTCACGCCGCAGGCAAATTCGAAGAAGTAGATGAGTTGGCCAAGTGTGTATTCGTCAATGTGGTCGACATCGATGCATACCACGGGGACGCCGCCGTCCACATGGGCCTCGATGGTGCCTTGGGTGGCGCAGTCATTGATTTCGGTGAGGCTTTTGCCCACAAGGTAGTTGATGCCATCGAGGTTCTGCTCATCAGATGGGACGGGGACGCTGGCCGCCGGGCTTTTCACGCGGAGGAAGGTCTCCATCATCAGGCGCTCGCCCTCTTGTACGTACTGTCCCATCGAATGCAGGTCGGTGGTGATGCTCAGGCTGTGGGGCATCAGACCTTTGCCGTCTTTGCCCTCGCTCTCGCCGTAGAGTTGCTTCCACCACTCGGCCAGGTAGCGCAAATCGGGCCGGGCGCTGACCATGATTTCGACCTTCTTGCCTTTGCGGTACAGGGCGTTGCGTATGGCGGCATACATCAGGGCGGGGTTGGCGTCGAGGGTGTTTTCGTTGATGCACGTCTGGCGTGCGTCGCGGGCACCCTGTAGCAGGCGGTCGATGTCGTAGCCAGCCATGGCGATGGGCAGAAGACCGACAGGGGTCAGCACCGAGAAGCGACCACCGACATTGTCGGGGATGACGTACATTGGGTAACCTTCCTGCACGGCGATGTCGTGGAGGGCACCGCGACGGGCATCGGTGATGGCCACAATGCGCTGTGAAGCTTCGTCTTTACCGTACTTCTGCTCCAGATGGGCTTTCACGATGCGGAAGGCCACGGCGGGTTCAGTGGTAGTGCCCGACTTCGAGATGACAGCAACCGAATAGTCCTTGTTGTCAAGGATATGAAGCAACTGGCTGTAGTAGTCTTCGCTCAGTGTATGTCCGGCGTAAACGATGTAGGGGTGGGTACCGGGTTCCATCGAAGCAAACTCTGATTGCAAGGCCTCGATGACCATGCGGGCACCTAAGTAAGAGCCTCCAATGCCGACGACCACCAGCAGTTGGCTTTTTTTGCTCAGTCGGGAAACGTCGTTTTTCAGTCGTGCCAGCATTTCTGTGTCGATCTCTTCGGGCAAGTTCACCCATCCGAGGAAGTCGTTTCCAGCAGCATCGCCTTTCAGAAGATGATCCTTTGCTGCCAGAACCTCCGGCAATAAGTTATCAACAATTTTGCGGTCGGCAAAAGCGGCACTATTTTCAATGTTTACGCTGATTTTTACCATGTTATTTTGTTTTTGGTGTTGTTGTTTTCTTCTCGTTTTTGATATAAATAACGCTCTATCGAAAAGAAAATTGTATTGTAACTTCAATATTTTCTTTGAATTATGTAAAAAAGATAAAAAAAAATTTGGCATATAAAAAAAAGTTTGTATTTTTGCAGATTGGAAATAGTGTGTAAAGCAAGCATTTATACAAGTTATTAACAAAATATAAATTAATAAAAATATGATGAAAAAAGTTTTAAAAATTGGTTTCTTGGCCTCGTTGCTGATTGCTTCGACGAGTGCCTTTGCCCAGCAGAAGCCGGAATTTCCGGTGTACAGCTTCGGCAGTAACTGGTCTGTCGGCGGATCGTTCGATCTGCTGTATCAGCACCCGATGGGCCCAGTGTTTGGTAATGGTGCCGGCCTCGGTAAAACTACCAACTTGGGTATCGATGTCTTTGCAGAGAAGAGACTCTCCAACATGTTTGACATTCGTTTCCGTTTAGGTTTGCCCGCCTGGATTCCCGCTCAAGGATTGGTGGCTACCGATGAAGGAAACCGTGTGATGTCCAACCATGGTTCTTTCACTGTGGACTTTAAGTGGTCTATTAACCGTACCATCACTGGTTACGATCCTGAAAGTAAATGGAGCGTATATCTCTATTTGGGTGCTGGTATGGGCCTCTGCTTCAACAAGGTCTACAACAACAGCCTCATTCACTGGGGTACCGCTGGCAATGTTCACTCCAACTTCCAGTATAGTTTCTTTGGTGTTGCCATGACCGGTGGTATCGGCTACACTTTTGCCATCAGCGAGAACGACAACTTGTTTGTCGAATATGGCAGAGATTGGGACATGGACCTTCCTGTGCCCTGGGAGAAACAGCACCACACTAACAGCATCCTCCGCTTTGGTTACTACTATAACTTTGGTGTGACCGAGTCGGATAAGGCTATCATTGCTCAGAAGGCTCTGCTTACCCAGGAGAACTTCGATGCCCTTAACGCTCAGGTCAACGACCTGAAGGGTCAGGTTGCTGCTTCACGCAACAACGAGAAGAAACTCGAAAACCGTATTGGCCAACTCGAAGACCAGCTTGCTAACAGCGTCAAAAATACTGGCAACAATGCAGCCGCTGACAGTTTGCAGGCTGTCATTGACAAGATTAAGGCCGATCAGCTGACTTTCTACGCTATGCCTTTCTCTGTCCAGTATGGTGTTGACGAGTGGAACGTCTCCGACGAGGAGATGGCCAAGGTCAAGGCTGTCGCCCGCGTGATGAAGGACAACTCTGATGTTAAGGTCATGGTTGTTGGTTTCGCTGACTATACCGGCAGCGACCAGTACAACATGAAGCTTTCCGAGAAGCGTGCTAACGAGGTTAAGCGCCTCCTTGTCAAGAAATATGGCATTGATGAGGATCGTATTCAGACTGACTATAAGGGTAAGAGTGTTGCCTTTGGCGACATCAAATATGCTCTCAACCGTCGCGTCAGCTTCTATCGCGTGATTGAATAGTCATACGACAGAAAATAATTTAAGGAGCGGGTTCCATTTTGGAACCCGCTCCTTTTTTTGTTATTTTTCGATGATTTTATACTCTACCCGACGGTTGTGTTGTCGTCCTTCTGGCGTATTGTTGTCGTCGACAGGCTGCGACTTGCCGTACCCGTTCCATATTAGGCGTGAGGAATCAATACCGTTTGTCATCAGATAATCAGCCACGGCCTTTGCTCGTTGCTCTGAAAGGCGTTGGTTGAACTCGATGGTGCCTTGGTTGTCGGTATGTCCTCGAACCTCGATTCGAATTGAGGGGTGCTTTTTCAGCAGTGTAATGAGTTGTGATAGTTCGTAAAAGGATTGTTGCAGTAATTCGCTTTTCCCAGTTTCAAAATACACCTCGTTTAAAGTAAAGACATCACCTTGTTCAATAGTTGAATCTTTTTTTAAAGTATCGGTGTGTGGTATTGTTTGTCCGACAACGCTAACTTCATCTATAAAGTAATAGGCTCCTGGCAGTACGGCGGAACTGTTGTGCAGGTCGACAACGCCCGAGTGATTGAATTGATTGAAGTTGCCGATGGTAATAAACTGTTCACCTCCTTCAGCTATAAATTCACCACTTACCATAGTCCATCCTTTGGTATCGTCAAGGGTGTTTGATGCATTGTTTTCAATCTGTGGTGTGAAAGGTGTGGAGATGGATTGTGAATTGCCGTTCCCGAGATTAATGCTTTCGCGTCGCGTCAGAATGCCTCGTGATGTGTCAGCGATGCGTTCCGTTGTGAAAAGGGCTCCCATTGTACCAATGGCGTGCGGAGCTTTGTCTGACAAACTTACGTAAAAACTTACTCTATACCGCATCCCTTTTTGGAGAGGCTGCTTTAGTTTGGTTTGCAGATATTCTCGGTAATTCTCTTGAGAGCAATAGATTCCGCAGTAGGCGTTTCCGTCGTAGGGAGATTGAACTCCCATCTTGTTTCGTGGTACATTGCAATCTCGTCCACCGCAAGAATTAAAGTAGTCGCTGCTGCCGCCGGTGGGTTGCCACCATGCTTCAACATCATTCATCACACCGAGGGCATCAATGCGTTGTGGGCAATTGCGATAGGTTTCGAACGACGGATTATATACTAAATTTTCCTGCGCATACAATGTATGTAGCGTAGTGAACAGTACGGCTATTGATATCCATTTTTTTTTCATTTTTGGTGGATTGTGCGTTCGATGCTTTCCCAAAGTAGATTGGCGGTGATGTCCCAGCTGTATTTTGTGCGTTGGATTCTGCCTTTTTTAATAAATTCTTGTTGTAAAGACTTATCTTGCAATCGTACAATTGCCTGTGCAATGTCGTCGACATTGTGTGGGTCAATATAAAGTACTGCGTCACCACCTACCTCGGGCATCGAGGTTGTCTGCGATGCGATTACAGGTGTTTCCGCATACATGGCCTCCAGTATGGGGATGCCAAATCCTTCGAAGAATGAAGGATAAACCAGCATCTCGGCGGCTGAAAGCAGTGCTGACAAATCATCGGGCTCGGCACGGCCAATCATCAGAACATCAGCTTGGTGTTGCATCTGGTTGTAGGCTTCTGCCAGTTCGTCTTGCCACCATGTACGGCTTCCGACCACCAAAAGTTTTAGCTCGGAGGTATTTCCTTGTTTTACTTGGTCAAAGGCTTTAAGTAGGTTGGTAAGGTTTTTTCTTTTTAATATTGTACTAATAAATATTATATATGGCTTCCCGTCGGTGAACCTAAGACGTGTCGCGATTTTTTCATCATCGGTATGAGGTCGGTAGTTGTTGTGCGCACCGTCGTAAACTACATCAATCTTTGAAGGGGCAATACCGTAAGTTTGTGCAATATCTTGTTTTGAGTACTCAGATACAGTTGCTATACGTGTGGCATTTTGTGCAAAGTGTGGAAAGTAATGCGCCATGTACCTTTGGTGTGATTTCCGCAGGTTGCCTGTGGCATGTTCAAAGTTCAGGTCGTGGATTACCGTCAGTGTTGGAACGGCAGGATGTAGCGGCATCATGCCGTCGGGCGATAGATAAAGGTCAATTTTGTTGTGCTTGAGGAATTGTTGTACGCTGATTTCAAAAAAAATGTACCACAAAACAGGATGCCTGGCTTGAGGACATAAGGTTACTGGAGTGACGTTGTTGGCAATGATGAATTGCTGGCTTGGCTTTCTGTCGAATAGGAAGAAAAACTGATGCTCCGGATGGGCTAAAACCATTCGTTTGGCTGTTTCAGCAGTAAACCAACCGATTCCATCGAGACGGTTTGGCAAAAGCAGTCGGGTATTGACAGCGATACGCATGCTATCGGGCATTGATAGTACGATCAATTACACGAGGAAAGTGTTCTTTCTCGAGTAAATGTATTTTTTCTGCCAGTGTGTCAGGCGTATCGTCTGGAGTCACAGTGCAGCGTGCTTGGAACAATGTGGTTCCACGATCATAATTATTATCGACGATGTGGATGGTGATTCCACTCTCTTTCTCATGGTTGGCTACCACAGCCTCATGTACATGATGTCCGTACATGCCTTTGCCGCCATACAAAGGCAGTAAGGCTGGATGAATATTGATAATGCGATTGGGAAACGCCTGAAGCATTGATTCCGGTATAAGCCACAGAAAACCAGCCAGGATTATCCAGTCGGCCTGTTTCTCATGTAGATAGTCGAGCACCGCATTACTAACGTAGAAGTCGTTCCTCCCAAAGTAATGCGACTCAATGCCCAGATTCTTGGCTCGTTGGGCAATGTAGGCATCCTTTTTATTATAGATAATACAGACCACTTTCACGTCGTCGCGGTCGGCGAAGTATTCACTTATCTGTTGGGCATTGGTCCCGTTGCCAGAACCCAATATGGCAAGGTTAATAGGCTTGTTCATGGTACATGTGTATTTCTCGCTATTTCAAATTGCAAATTTACGTAAAAAATATGGATTTCCACCCAGACGTGCGAAAAATAATTGTGCCAATTTTTTTTCTATCGTGACTTTCCGTTGGTTAATGTTTTGTGATACTTTTATTTTATGTTTTTACAATCAATGAAAGATGTCGAAAATTCTCTAAATCTGTCCCGAAAACAATGATTTTGCAAAAGAAAAATGACGCTTAACCCCTGATGTGCATAACTTTTTGCTCGATTTAGCCTTCTTGAATTCAATATTTTACAAAAATTAACATACGTTTGAAGTGTTAAATGTATTTCTATGTCAGAAAAAATTTGTTTCTTTGCACCCAGTTTAATTAAAAAAAAATAGAAAAAAATGACTGAAATTGCAACCAAAGTAGTAAGTATCATCACCGACAAATTGGGTGTTGAAGAAAGTCAGGTTACCCCCGAAGCCAGCTTCACCAATGATCTTGGTGCCGATTCTTTGGACACTGTTGAGCTGATTATGGAGCTTGAGAAAGAGTTCGATCTTTCCATTCCTGATGAAGAGGCTGAGAAGATTGTCACGGTTGGCGATGCCATCGCTTTCATTGAGAACGCCAAAAAGTAATCTGAATTTAAGTTACGCTCTTTCTGCTTTATGGAGTTGAAAAGAGTAGTTGTTACAGGTCTCGGTGCGCTCACCCCTGTTGGCAATAATGTTCCCTCTATGTGGGATGCGTTGACAAAAGGAGTGAGCGGTGCCGGGCCGATAACACATTTTGACGCATCAAAATTCAAAAGTCGTATTGCGGCGGAACTGAAGGGTTTCGACGCACTTGATTATTTTGATAAGAAAGAGATGCGTCTACTTGATGGTTATACGGTTTATGGTATTGTATCGGTAGACGAAGCCCTGCGCGATGCTGGTTTCAACGACGAGAATATCGACAGTGATAGTTTTGGCGTTGTATGGGGCTCAGGCATGGGTGGTGTCACATCACTGCAGAACGAGATAATCGACTATGGTGTAAACGGTCGTAATCCTCGTTTCAGTCCTTATTGGGTGCCGAAGGTTATTACCGATATTTGTGCAGGCCAGATAGCCATTCGCCACAAGTTGCGTGGCCCCAACTATTGTACAGTAGCAGCGTGTGCTTCGTCTGCTGCAGCCATCAGCGATGCTTTCAGCCTTATCCGTCTTGGCAAGGCCAAGGCGATGGTGGCGGGGGGGAGCGAATGCGCTGTCACCGAAGTCGGTATTGGTGGATTTGGAAATATGCGTGCCCTCTCCACCCGTAACGATGACCCGCTGACGGCTTCGCGTCCGTTCGACAAAGATCGCGACGGTTTTGTACTGGGCGAGGGTGCCGGCGCTCTTATTCTTGAGGAACGTGAACATGCCATGGCCCGTGGCACCCAGATATATGCGGAAATTACCGGCGTTGGTCTTTCGGCCGATGCTTATCATATCACGGCTTCGCATCCCGAAGGACTTGGCGTGATTAATGCTATGCGCCAAGCTATAGACGAGTCGGGCATGGAGATTACCGATGTGGATCATATCAATACTCATGGTACATCGACTCCGATCGGCGATATTTCCGAACCAAAGGCAATCATTGGACTTTTTGGTGACCATTCTTATAAGATGGCACTTAATTCAACGAAGTCGATGACAGGACACCTCCTTGGCGCTGCTGGTGCAGTTGAGGCTATCGCCACAATATTGGCAATCAAGAACGGTATTATTCCGCCGACTATCAACCATTTCACGGACGATCCGGAGATTCCAAATCTTGACTTTACTTTCAACAAGGCACAGCATCGTGAGGTGAATTTTGCTCTCAGCAATGCATTTGGATTCGGTGGTCACAATGTCTGTCTTGCCTTCAGAAAGCATTGCTGATGTGGTTGTTCGCCAAGAAAACAGAAAGCACCGAGTTTTATCGGTTCTTCAAAAATGTACTTGGATATACCCCGAGGCATACTGAATTATATCATATTGCTTTCATTCATCGCTCATCATCGACCATGATGAAGGGTCATCGTATTAATAACGAACGCCTCGAATATTTGGGTGATGCTGTTCTGAGTGCAGTGGTGGCAGATTTCTTGTATAAGAAATATCCCTTTCAAGGGGAGGGTTTTTTGACCGAATTACGGTCGAAAATTGTTAGTCGTGCAAGCCTTAACCGATTAGCACAAAAGATTGGTTTATCTGAGCTTATCGAATATCAACGCGACTCTTCTGGGGTATTCAAGTCGATTGGAGGCGATGCATTCGAAGCACTTGTAGGTGCTATTTATCTTGAAAAAGGCTATACCTTTACACGCAAGGTGCTTGTCAACAGGATTCTCTGCCTATATATCGATATCGATGCTGTTGCTCAAACTGATTGGAATTTCAAAAGCAAACTGATTGACTGGGGGCAGAAAAACCGTCGTAAAATCTCGTTCGAGGTGGTACGTACAATGACTAACGGTCATGCTGGTCGTCGTCAGTATGAGAGTCAAGTTACTATTGATGGTCAACCGCAGCAATCGGCTATCGAGTTCAGTATCAAGGCTGCTGAGCAGCTTGCTGCAGAAAAAACATATAAGGCTTTATTGGAAAAGGGTGAAATAAAGCCTGTTGCAGAATCATAGTTTCAGAAGTTCCATCTCACCTGTATGTTCCATGTTTGCAGGTGGTTCCCATCAATTATGTCGTGTCCAGAACCAATGCTGTCACGGTCGGAGTATATCGAAAGGGTATATTTCGCGGCAATAGTCAGGTGTTTGTATGGCGAATAGTGCACTATTGCATAGGCACGCAATCCTTTGCCAATTAGCATTGGAAGTGAGTGGGCATATTGCAGATTGCTCTCGTTCAGATATATTCGAGCATAATAGCCATCAATATCGAACCATGCAACACTTGCGCTGGTTTGCAGTTTTCCGAAGGAATAGCGAGCCGACTGCATGAGTAGCCATCCATGCTGTTGCCCGGATTGTTCGGTGTCGAAATGGGTTATGATTCCACGCGTGACGAATTTCCAGCGTTGCCATTCGCCCTTAAGTTCAGCTTGCAACTGATGGCGCATTGATTGTTCTCCAAGGTAGGCTGTGCTATCAATATTAGGTACGTTTCGCTCTTTAAGGCGGTAGGCGTAACGTACGGCGAATGTAATGTGTTTGCTCATCAAACGAGACATTTGCATGCGTAGCCATGCACCCGACGAAGGACTGTAACAGCCATATCGTGGTGCAGTGAAACGGTGTAGGTCTAGACTGAAAAGCGCATTGATTCTCCAAGGTAGTTGTGTCTGTGCGTCGAAAGAGAACCCTTGTTCATTCTGGTTTGAACCGATGCCATAGGTGTTTGCGTGCAGGTTGTTATATTTTGGCGAGAAGTACCTGTAGTTGAGGCTGATGAAACTATGATTGTCGGCAGTCAGTTGCGCTCCCACAATGGCAGCCGGTGCTCCGTTTGATGTTAGGCTGGCTTCTCCATACAACAACAATTTGCCATATTGATAGGCAAAATCTATACCTATATTGGCTTGTTGGTTACCACTGAAATAATTTTGATTGTAGGCATAATTACGTAGTCGAATGCTGTCGTCCAGATGAATATGGGTTGCTGTTAAACCGAGAATCAAATTGCCGCTTCGAAAGTCGAGGTGGCCTCCAAGCAGACATTCGTTATCCACTTTCGATGCGAATGCCGATGCTCCCCATTTGTTCCCCAGTCGTATGGTTGTTGCTGCACCTTCTTGGTATTCACTTTCGTAGAATGTACTTGCCGGACGCACCCCATTACCGAAGCGAACCGGTGAGTAGCCGAGTAGGCGGAATGGAGACAAGCCGGTCCATAGAGTCAAACCTTGTCCGAACTGTAGATTGTAGCGACCGAAGATGATTTTCTCGAAAGGTCCTATATTGTTCAGCATCAAATGGTATGAGTGGTAGTTTCCTTTGCCCCAAGCCTCGGTCGGGTCTTTGTCTGCGACCAAACGAACACTGATTCGGTTTAAATATTTATAGTTGTATGCAAGATAGGCACGCATGTTGTTGCCGTCGTAGGTGCCGTCAGTATATCCTGCGGCCTGCTCCACAGTGCCTCCGATGCCGCAGACCAGTGAATGATGTCCGTCAGCAAGGTTCCATCGTTGACTAACTGTGTATGGCTCAATCTTTATCAGTGGGCGAATCATTGCAATCGTCACACTGTCGAACCCTGGGATAAAGCACAGTTCCTTGTCGCTTGCCAACTGCCCGTAAAGCAATAGGTAGTTCTTTAATGCCCTGAGTTGGAAGGGGGTCAGTATCGGCAATTCCGCTACTGCTGCTGTGTCGTTTATATTGACGGGATTCTCCATCAATGCTGTCATCAGGTCGCTCATTTCGGCAGCCGATTCCTCGTCTTCGGTCTCTTCCAGGTATCGCTCGATGGCTTCGTCGAACGATGGCACTACCTGCCCGACGACCGTCAGCGGGATCATTGTCAGCAACCATATTATGAGCATTTTCCTTAGAAACATAGTGCGAACGATATTTGTGGAGTAATACCCAGTACGCTGTGCGATTCGATACTCAAATCGATTTGATAATGGCTGATTCGTAGTCCACCGCCGAAAGTAAGCACCAAAGGATTGGTGGCAAAACCGGCACGCAAGAAATAATTCTTACGGTAACAGTATTCCATGCCGTAATGTAACCTGAAGCGCTGACAGTGTTCTGTCTCAATTGTTGTCAGCAGAGTGGGGGTGGGGCGATAGCTGGCTCCAAACCGCAGTCCCCATGGATGTTTCTCCAACCAAGGCATATAACCGCCTATCATGCATAACGAAAGCTTGTTGTGTACTCTAATCCGTGCAAAAGCAGCTCCGCTCAGCCATTGTTGTGCTTCGTACCATCCATCGTCTACAGACAGTCGGCAGTATTGCCCTATAATACCCACCTGCACCGATTCCGACACATCCAGACTATACCCGGCCGAGGCTTGTTGCTCGTTGTACGATTCGTCGCCAAAATGATGGTAGTGAGCTATCCAAATGCCTCGATCCAAGGTAGGCCATAATAAACCAATCTCTTTGTCGGCCCATCCGTTGAGTGTATATTCCTGCCGGTAGCTGAGGCTAAGCGTCCTCTCTCGATTGTCTTGTGCAACAAAAAGGCAACCGCCCATGGCTGCAGACTGTGCGTTATGGGCGGTTGGAAGGAATTGCGCTACTGCTGGAAGGCTGAAAGCCAGCACCAGACAGAAGCATAGAATGCTTTGTTTAATTGTCAAAGGTAGGAATCGATTCTATAATGCTCGAGATGTTGGCACGGCGGCTGGTGATGGTGCCGTTGAGTGTGATGGCCGGGAAATAGGTGGAGATGCTGTCGATGAAGCTGTTGGCCTCTTCTGCCAGACGGTAGGCTGCGGCTGCCAGTGCGTTGGCCTGGTCGGCCAAAGCCTGGGCTTGAACCATCAGGCTGTCGGCTGTGGCCTGCAGGGTGGCGAGCTGTGCAGCAGTGTTGTTTACGTCGTCGACCCAAGCAGGATTGGTCGGGTCGGGGTTGTTCTGCAGGCTGTCGGCATGTGCTTGCAGGGTGGCGGCTTGGGCGGCAACGGCGGCGCTATCGGTGCGCAGCTGCTCAACCTGCTGGGCGATGGCAAGACTGTCGGTACGCAGAATCTCGATACTGTCGAGGATGACGGTGCGACGGTTGTCGAGGGCGGTCATGCGGCTGCGGCTCATGTACACGGCGCGCAGGTTGTTGATGTTGCCCTTCACCAAGGTGCCCATGCCGTTGTATTCGCTCAGTTCGATGCTGCCGTTCATGCCAAAGTAGAAACCATCCTCGTCGACGGCCATGACAAACATGTTGCCCACAGTGTCGTTGGCGGTCAGGAGGTGCTTCCAGTCGACGCTAATCAGGAATTCATACGACATCGTATGGTTGATGTTGTAAACACCGGCCACGGTGTCAAACAGTTTCATGCCAATCAGGGGGTAGCTAAGTTCGTACTCGTTGTTGTCCACCAAGTCGCGTTCGGTGGCGAGAACCATGGTGTAGAGCGATGTGTCGGTAATGACTGCATTGCAAAGCGACGAATTGAAGCGGAGTGTGGTGCCGTCGACATAGGTCACACCTGCTTCGCCGTTCGAAGTGGTGACTTGGACTTTGCCGAGGATGCTGTTGGTGTCAATCAATTCATCCAGCCCGTCTATTTCGCATGCCGAGAAGGAAAACAATGCGGCGACAGCCATTGCAAGAGCAAGTATTTTCTGTTTCATAATTGTGTAATGTTATGATTACTATTTAGTTAATCTTTTTCGGTTTGTAATATGTTTCTGCAAAGATAAGCATTTTATTTAATATGGCAAACAAAATCTGAAAAAAGTTTGTTTTACAAGGGCCCGCTATTTCCATCTCCTTGTTCCGTTGTTCAGTCGATGTTCAGTTGTTGTTCGGTCGTTGTTCAGTCAACCACTGAACACCTGGTGAGCAGTTATCGATCATCGCGAGAACAAGGGTATTATGCATATTTCATGGCTCGAATACAATAAAAGTATGGGGTTGGCGTTATTGAAAATATGAAAGTTCTGCTGACAGGCGCATCGGGATTGCTGGGACACAATGTGTTGCGGCGGCTGGTCGACGAGGGGCACGAGGTGGTGGCCTTGGTGCGGCGGCCTGATGCCGTCAAGCTGGAATGCGGCAAGTGGCAAGCGATTGTTGGCGAACTGACTGATTTCGATACGCTTGTGTCGGCTTCTGCAGGCTGTGATGCATTGGTCAATTGTGCTGGAGTGACGGACATGTCGCTGTTGCATTACGAGGACTATCTGCCTGTGAACCGTGACTTGTGCCTAATGCTCACAAAGGTGATGGAAGTGCATGGAATCAGTACTTTAGTGCATGTTTCGACTGTCAATACCATCGGGAACGGGACGTCTGGACATCCGTCTGACGAGCAGGCACCGATTAGTGCGCCATTTAAGGGTACCTTTTATGCTGAAAGCAAGCGTGAAGGCGAGAAGATATTGCTTGACTATGCAACTTCGCACCCCGAGGGGCATGTGGTGGTGATTAATCCGGGGTATATCATTGGTCCTTACGATGTTAAACCCTCATCTGGGCGGATGCTCCTGGCGGCATACCGTAAGCCGCTGATGGTGGCTACGCGTGGGGGCAAATGTTTTGTGCCGGCGGTTGATGTGGCCGATGCTGTGGCTCAGGCACTGACCCATGGTGAAAATGGCCACAGATATATCCTTACGGGAAAGGATGGATGCCTTGGTATGAGCGAGTTGTATGCACTTCAGTCCAAGACGATGGGCTATCGTCAGCGGGTGCTTGTGCTGCCGAACTGGCTTGTGCTGATGGCTGGCCGTGTGGGCGATCTGCTGCGTGCCGTAGGGTTGAAAAGTGAGCTCTCGACCAAGAATGTGCGTCAGCTTTTGGTTCGTGAGTATTATGATAACTATCATGGTCTATGTGATTTAGCATATCATCAAACTTCAATCAAACAGGCAATAACCGAGTTTTATCAATGGAGAAATACCATCAAATCATGAAAAAGATTGTTTTTGTCATGTTCGCAACTGTGCTTCTTGCAAGTTGCCATAGCCGTCAGAACGAGGCTATTATGAAAAGAAGCTCGTCGGGTAAGACGCTTGAGGTGCTTGTGGCGGCCGATCGTGGCTATTATACCGGTGCTACCAAGGCGTTGATTGATACCATTTTCCGTTGTCCGCAGGAGGGTCTTCCCCAGCCCGAGGTAAGGTTTGATGTGGTTAACGTGCCTGTGTCGTCGCTCCGCAATACGCAAATGTTCCAAATGCACAGGAACATAATTATTTGCGATGTCAAGGAAGGCAATCCCGACAAGTTGTATATCCACCATGACCAGTGGGCTTCGCCTCAGGTGGTGGTCGACATTGCGGCAAGCAGTGAGGCATCGCTCCGCGATTTGTTGAAAAAGCATGAAGAACGCATTTTGGAAGAGATATACAAGGCTGAGCATCAGCGTATGATAAAGGCTTTCCACAATGTGAGGAATATTGATTTGATGAACCGTGTGAGCGAGAAGTTTGGGTTTGAGTTGACTTTCAGCGATGAGTTCCGCTGGGCCAAGGAGGATGCCGACTTTGCATGGATAAGGAAGGAAACGAAAGATTTCGGCCTCGATGTGTTGGTACATGTGATGCCCTATCAGAGTGAGCAACAGTTTGCTACTGACAAGATTTATAATCGGTTGGATACCATCATGCGCCGTGAGGTGGCAGGACCGGCCGAGGGCAGTTACATGGGAACCGAGCGCAGGATACCGATCGAGAGCCGTATGGTCGAGTTCGAGGGCTCGGAATATTGCATCGAAAGCCGTGGCCTGTGGCGTCTGTTTGGAGACTTCATGGGCGGTCCGTTTGTGAGCTACACGCTGCTTTCGCCCGATGGCAAGCAGGTGGTCGACCTCGTGGGGTTTGTGTACTGTCCCCGTTTTGACAAGCGCGACTATTTGATGCAAGTAGAAAGTATTTGCCATTCAATCAAGTGGCCAGCAAATGAATAGACTTTTGGTTGGACTGTGTTTGCTGGTGTCGCTGCCATTGATGGCGCAGCAACGCGACTTTATCGGTCGCACAGAGTTGCTGTTCTGCGGTGGCGGTATGAATTACATTGGCGACCTGAATAACCAGAGTGTTTTTGGCCGTGTGCATGCTGCCTACGGTTTCGGGATGCGTTGCCATTTGGATAACCGGTGGGCACTGACTGGTCGGGTGAACAAGGGTGAGATATCGGGAGGTGATCCCGATTGGATTGAGTTGCGAAACCTCAGTTTCCGTTCGGAAATTTTTGAGGTGTCTGTTGTGGGTGAATTCTCGTTTTGGCCTTATGGACAAGGCTCGATTGACCATCAGTGGACCCCCTATATTTTCGGTGGCCTCGGCCTGTTCCATTTCAACCCGATGGCTCACTATGCTGTAGGAAACGGCGATGAGGTGTGGGTTGAGTTGCAACCGTTGCATACCGAAGGGCAAGGGACGGTGCAATATCCTGATCGCAAGCCGTATACGTTGACCCAACTTTGCATGCCTTTTGGCATTGGATTCAGGTGGCGTCTGGGTAAGACTTTTTCGCTATCGGCCGAATATGGTTTCCGAAAGACATGGACGGATTACATTGATGATGTCAGCACCACCTATGTTGGGGCAGACCTCTTGACCGAAAGCAGCCCCGACGGTGCGTTGGCGGCTATCTTGGCCGACCGGAGCTTTGAGGTGCGGGATGGGTATGTAAATGCTGTTGGTATCAAGCGTGGTGACGATTCGTTGGACGATATGTATAGTTATTTTCATATTTCGCTTGGTGTGAGTCTCGAAACCTTGCTGGGTTGGATGCGTCCCAAGCGTTGTAAATTATAAACTTAAACAGATGATTACATTAGACCAGATTGACAAAAACCGTGTGCCCCAACATGTGGCAATTATTATGGACGGTAATGGCCGTTGGGCCATGAAGCAGCAGCATGAACGCTTGTTTGGTCATCAGAACGCTTTCACCGCGGTGCGTCAGGCGGTCGAAGCCGGAGTGCATACGGGTGTCAAATATTTGACATTGTACACGTTCAGTACTGAAAACTGGAATCGTCCGGAAGATGAGGTGGCCGGTTTGATGGAGCTGCTGATCAAGGCTGTACGTGAGGAGACCAAGACATTGATGGACAATAATGTCAAATTGACCATGATAGGCGATATCGACCGTATTCCTGAAAAGTCGCGTTTGATGTTACAGAATTGTATTGCTGAGACTTCGGGCAATACTGCGATGACCCTTATTCTCGCATTGAGCTATAGTTCGCGATGGGAAATTGCCGAAGCGTTAAAAAAGATATGTGCCGACCGTAGTCTCCGTCCCGAGGATGTGACCGAGGATACGCTTCGCAACTATCTTACTACCAGGGATTATCCTGATCCAGACTTGTTGATTCGCACAGGTGGGGAATTGAGAGTGTCTAACTTCCTGTTGTGGCAGATGGCTTACACTGAGTTCTATTTCAGCGATATGCTATGGCCCGATTTCCGCCACGAGGATTTCTATGCTGCCATTTACGATTATCAGACTCGCCAGCGTCGCTTTGGTCAGACCGAAGCACAGGTCGAAGAAAAAAAGTGAAATTATTTTGCCGTCTATACAATAAATAGGAAGTAGGTGAGTTATATATTGGTTAAGTATTATTATATAGATGAAACAAGATATTAGACTGCTGCTACTTGCGACACTCCTGTGCCTGATGCCATGGGTGGGTCGTTCGCAGGTGATTGTGGGCAGTGACGAAGAATACGACTTGGACTATCTTACTCCCAAGACTTATGAAATTGGAGGTATATCATTTGAAGGGGCGGAGAATTTCGACACCCGAGTGGTGCAGCTGGTGGCTGGCCTGCAGGTGGGCGACCGCGTGAAACTGCCGGGCGATAAAATATCTGGCGCTATTGAGAATCTGTGGAAGCAAGGAATGTTTGAGGATGTGCAGATTCTTGTTACCCGAATACAAGGCAATATTGCTTTCCTGAAAATTGTACTTAAAGAACGTCCTCGACTGGAGAAATTCAAATTCACCGGTGTGAAGAAAGGTGAGGCGGATAAACTGAAGGAAGAAATCAAGCTTGTTACGGGCGAGGTGGTGACAGAAAACCTGCTTCGTACTTCGGTTAACAGAATTAAGGGCTACTATATCGGCAAGGGTTATACCCAGGCTGATGTTGACGTTGAAACCACAAAGGATACTACAGGTAGACTGGTGCTTACATTCAATGTGAACCGAGGGAAAGAGGTGAAAATTGACTCGCTCGTTTTTGTTGGATGTGATCGCATCACGGCACCTGTGTTGCAAAGCAAGATGGAGAAAACGCGCGATGTGCATTACAGAGGACGTTTGTGGTCCAGTTCGAAAGAATTTTGGAAACTTCGCATCTTCACCAAGCCTTTCTGGAAAAAGAGCCGCTATATCGAAAATGATTTTCGTGAAGATCTTGGCAAGATAATCGAGTACTACAATGAGCAAGGATATCGCGATGCACGTATCGTCAGCGATACAATGTGGGTAGTGCCACAGGACGAGCTCGATATGAGTGAAAAGAAGAAGGCGAAGCAGGACCGCGTGAAGGTGAAAGTTGTGGTGTATGAAGGTAATAAATTCTACTTCCGCAACATTACATTCTCTGGTAACACCGTCTACGAGGACGAGGTGTTGCGTCGTGCTTTGCGTATTAACCGTGGTGATCCGTACAATCGTGAGTTGCTCGAAACCAACCTGAAATATAACCCATCGGGTACTGACATTACGTCACTCTATATGGACAACGGCTACTTGTTCTTCCAGGTGGTGCCGGTCGAGGTGGCAGTGGAGAATGACAGCATTGATATTGAGATTCGTATTGACGAGGGTAAGCAGGCCAGAATCCGCAATGTGTCGGTTGAAGGTAATACCATTACCAACGACAAGATTATCATGCGTGAACTGCGAACCCGTCCGGGAGACCTTTTCAGTCGCGATGCCATCATCCGCACCACGCGTGAGTTGGCTACACTGGGTTATTTCAAGCAGGAAACCATCGAACCACAACCTCGTCCCAATGTAAAGGACGGCACGGTGGACATTGTCTACAAGGTGGAAGAGGGCAACACGAGTCAGATTAATCTTTCTGGTGGTTATGGCTCGGGTATGATTATCGGACAAATAGGATTGACCCTCAATAATTTCAGTCTGAAGAATCTTTTTAATCGTGATGCGTGGGTGCCGCTGCCTGCTGGCGATGGACAGAAGTTGTCGTTCAATGCCGTCACTAATGGTGATTCCTACTATTCGCTTAGTGCTTCGTTCACAGAGCCTTGGTTTGGTGGACATCAAGCCCAGTCTCTTACAGGAACGATTTACCATACTTTCACAAGTAATGGGTTTTATTATAATACATCGAGTCCCGATTATCGTAGCCTGCATATTTCAGGTGCAGGAATGAGTTTCTCAAAACGCTTGAAATGGCCTGACGATTTCTTTATTTTGTCGCATGCCCTTACATACAAGCAATACCGACTGAACAATTACAATATTGCATCCAATATCTTCTCTAACGGTGTGGCAAACGATTTATCTTATGGCATCACCATCACGCGCAACTCCATTGATTCACCTATTTATGCCCGTAGTGGTTCAGAAGTCAGCATTAGTGCCAACGCTACGTTGCCTTATTCCTTAATTTCCGGCAGGGATTTTTCGGAAGCAACTCCACAAGAGAAGTATAAATGGAGTGAATATTATAAAGTCAATCTTCGCGGTTCGTGGATGCTTAACCTTGTGGGTGATGTGGTGTTGAATACCCGCTTCCGTTTCGGATTCATGGGTTACTATAATAAGGACATCGGACTGACTCCGTTTGGACGGTATGTACTTGGTGGTGATGGTCTCTCATCGTGGAATATTGATGGCCGTGAGATTGTCCCTTTGCGTGGATATGAGAATAATTCATTGAGTCCCGAAGCTGGTGCTTCGGTGTTCGACCGCTTCACTATTGAATTGCGTCAGCCTATTGTTGAAAGTTCTGCAACGACCATTTGGGTTATCGGATTCTTTGAGGGCGGTAACAGTTGGTCACACATTTCCGACTTCCAGCCGTTCAAAATGTATAATTCGGCAGGTGTAGGTTTTCGCCTGTATATGCCGATGATTGGTTTGATAGGTGTTGACTGGGGTTATGGTTTCGACGGCCTGTATGGTGGCAGCCATTTCCACTTCTCAATTAATCAAAGCATCGATTAATATATGAAATTAAGGATATTCATAATACTATCTCTGTTGTTTGTCACGATTTTACCGACAAATGCCCAAAAATACGCCTGCGTGAATACGGACTATGTGCTTCGAAGCATCCCTGATTACGCCAATGCCCAGAAGCGTTTGGACAAATATGTAACCGATTGGCAGAAAGAACTATCGGACAAGCTTACGGAACTGGATAATATGCGTGCAGAGTATGAGCAGGAGAGTTACCTTTTGCCCGACAATCTGAAGAAACGTCGTCGTGATGAGATTGCAGCCAAAGAGCAGGAAATAAAGAGCCTCCAGGCTCAGCGTTTTGGTCCGGGCGGAGATCTTGACAAACGTCGTGCCGAGTTGCTCAAGCCGGTACAAGACCGTGTTTATTCGACTATCGAACGAATTGCACACGAAAAGAACTATGCCTTTGTTTTCGACAAATCGGGTAGTGCAACGCTCCTGTTTGCCAATAAAAAATATGACATCAGTGACGAGGTGCTCGAACAACTCGGTTATAAGCCGGGTATTAACGAGGCAGAAAAGCAAGCTGCGGCCAGTGAGCAACAGAAGAAGCCCTCAAATCCTGAAATGCGGCGCCGTGACAATAAAGTCCAGGACACGCCGCTCCGTCCCATGAAAAATAAATAAATATTATAAGAAAATGAAAAAGACTTTTATCTTGATTGTCGCCTGTTTGTTTGCTTTTGGCGGCACCGCAATGGCTCAGAAAAACATTAAATTAGGCCACATCAACTCGAATGATTTGATGCAGATTATGCCCGGTCGCGACTCGGCACAGACTGTTCTTCAGGCTGAAGTGGCAGAACTGGAGACAACCCTTAAATCGATGCAGGCTGAAGCCGAGAAACGCTACAACGACTATGTGGCTAATCAGGCTGGTTGGACTGACCTTATTCGTCAAACTAAGCAGCGTGAGATTCAAGACATGGCTTCCCGTATCGAGGAGTTTCAACAGAATGCCCAGAAACAGCTTCAGGACCGTGAGCAGGAGTTGTTGAAGCCAATTATTGACCGCGCTAAGAAAGCTATCGAGGAAGTCGCAAAAGAGGGCGGCTATTCCTATATCCTTGATGCTGGAACCGCTGCTATTCTCTATTCGCAGGACAGCGACGACATCATGCCTCTTGTGAAGAAAAAACTTGGTTTGAAATAATTTGTATAATATAACAAAAAAGAGAACCCCGGCATTGCCGGGGTTCTCTTTTTTGTTGACTTGTCTTATCTTATTGCTTTCTTCTCCACCGTTCGACAATCTCTTCGGTGACCGGTGTGCGGAGGATAATCAGAGCCATACGGTTGTTTTCCTTGGGATAGTATTCCATGATTCCTCCAACAGGTTCCATGCGCAGCTGGTTCTTATTGGCTCCAAAGTGCTGGGTCAGCATATTGTATGCAGCTTGGCATCGTTTCTCAGACAGCCACTGGTTGTGGGATGCGGTACCGGTTACAGAGTCGGCAGCACCGATAATATAGAATTCGAGGGTGTCTTCCATTTTGTTCATTTCCTTCGCAAACTTCTGGAGTGTCTTTCTGGCATTGTAGTCCAAGTCATATCTGTCGAGTTCGTAATAGACCACACATGCCGGCAACCCTAAGATCTCGTTCATGTTGAGTAGCTCTTCAATTACATTCAATGGTCTGGAAATAGGCTGACCATTATAGTTCTCATTGTAATTGTCTAACTGGTCCTGAAGGCTGTCGCGTTCTTGAATGATTGCGTTGAGTTCGTCAAGTGCACCGGTCATTAGTTGGCCAGAGAGATTCTGTACCGAATCAATTTGCTCATTGAGTTTCTCAATGCGGTCGGTCAGTCTAATTACAGTGTTACGTGCACCATAAGCCAAGAATTCGTGGTTGACTTTTTCGTAGGTGGAAATTTGAGTATATTGGTTATATTTCTTTACCTGTCGCAGGAGGTTGATTTTGGCACATACGGAAAGTGTAGGGATAAAATCGAAAATGGAGTATGCATTGTCGTAGGGCGACCAGTCCCATGTCGATTCAGAGCCGAACAGCTCAAGATGTGCGTTAAGTGAAATATGTCTGGTCCAAATGTATTCTGCCATGAATCCAAGTGAGAAAGCCAGTTCGCGGTTTTTGCGGAATTCTCCGACTTCATGATTGGTGCGTGGGTTAGGATTGATTTGCTTGCCGTAGAATACCGACATGCCCAGACCGATTGGCATGAAAATATGTAGGCGGGTTCGTTTACCGGCATCGTAACCGTTTAAGAAGTTGGTCCAGTCAAAGGTGACAAAGCCCAGAATTGATGCTGCATGTCCGTGGAATGGTTGGTAATCGAGATAACCAGTGCTATCAGGGGTGACATTCGTAAAGTCAATGAATGGTTGTAACCCATAACGAGACTGACCGTCCACATTGAACATCGAGAAGCGGAGTGAGACGGCAACGTCAGGAATAATCCACTTACCAATTTCTATTCGGCCATTGAAATTGAGTTTGTTGAATCTTGCTCTGGCTTCAATCTCATTGCCATGGAAGGTTTGAATACCGCCACCGATTGAAAAGTACCAGTTGTCGAAGGGGGACGCGATAATATATAATAATGTATCGCGGTCGGCACCGAGAGAAAAACCTCGCCCGAAATTCTGGGCCGAAACATAAGTGGTTGATCCGATTAATAGTAATAGTAAGAGGAGTTTTTTCATGGTATTGAATTAAAACTTTTTTGTCTTAATATTTGCTTTTGTTTTGGATTAATTAATGTCATCTGTTTTTTCCTCTGTGGACAATTTATCATCAGAGTACCCATATCCATAACCATATCCGTAGACATACCCGTATCCGTAGCCATAACCATATCCGTACCCGTACCCGTATCCGTACCCGTATTTCTTTTCTAAAGGAGTAAGTTTCTTGTATGTTACATCATTCAACAACAATGCCATGCCGGGGAATAAATGGTCCTTGTACATTGAATCGACATTCTCGAGCATACGTTTGTCAAATTTGCCCGAACGGATTACGAACAATGTATTGTCGACCACATGCTTGATGACATCGGTGTCGGCCACAAGCCCGGTCGGTGCGGTGTCGAGAATGACAAACTCATATTCTTTCCGAAGTTCGGAAATCAAAGAGTCCAAGCGACGGCTACCCAGCAACTCTGTCGGGTTGGGCGGGATTGGGCCGGTAAAGATTGAGTCTACACCTTTGCCAATCAAGTCGTGCTTAACAATCGAATGCCAATCGTTGTTGCGGCCAACCAGGTAGGCTGAAAGTCCTTCGTTTTTACGCGAATAGAATTGGTGCGTCATCGAACCTTTGCGCAAATCCAGGTCTAAGGTTATCACTTTCTTTCCTGCGATGCCAAAGCTGGCTGCCAGATTGCTTGTGATAAATGTTTTTCCCATGGCAGGAAGCAAGCTGGTAATCATCAGCACTCGGCCCGACTCTGACTCGCTGCTGTTGAGGAAATCGACTTTAGACCTCAGCAGGCGGAACGATTCGGACATTGTGTCGTGGTCGTGTGAGGTGACCACCACATTGCGGTCGTCCTTCTTGTCGCGTGCGGGTATTTCGCACAAGAACGGAGCAGAGGTAATACTCGTTACGTCGTTGTAGTATTTGACCTTGGTGTCGAGGAAGCGGCGTATGAAGAAAACGGCCACAGGGATGAATAGGCCAATAAGCAGACCCATGGTGGTTGTTTGGCTTTCGTTCGGGGCTATGGGGTTACGGTTGATACGAGCCACATCGAGCACCTTACCGTTGGGTTCGATCGAGGGCTGGCTGATCATCAGCTCTTCGCGTCGGCTGAGCAGATGGATGTAAAGTTCCTCCTTGATTTTCTGAACACGCTCGATGCTTTCGATATACAGCTGTTGGCGGGGTACCTGGTTCATTTTTGTGGAAACGTGCTGCGCCACAATCTGAGCATCGGCAATGCGTTCCTGAAGGACGCCGATATAGCCGTCAAGCAAGCGGTTCATTTGCCGCTTCATCATGTTCAGGTCGGCTTGCTTGGCAAGCACCACAGGGCTGTTCGGTGTGTTGTAGTTCTCAAGTTCCAGCACAAGGCCGTTGTATTTGTTGATTAGAGCCATGATGCTGTTGTCGTCCAATCCAATGTCGGGCGGAAGCAGCTGCAGTTCGTTCGATTCGTTGGCGTGAATCAGCATGCGTGCCATGCTGAGCTGTTTCTGCAGGCGTTTGATTTCTTCGGTGGTTTGCAGGCTGGTTTCAAGATAGGTTTGACCGAATGCTCCGATGTCAATCAGTTGGTTCTCCCTCTTGAAGTTGGCCAGCTGGTTCTCCTGCATACCGAGGTCGCTTTGCAGCAGGCCGATACGGTCGTTGATATAGTCGTAAGTATAGGCAATGATGCGTTTCTTGTCGTTGATGGCATCGTTGTTATAGACGCGGATGGCTTCGTTGATGACCTCGGCTGCACGGATCGGTGAGGCGTCATGTAGTGAAATGTTCACAATCGAGTTGAGGTCGTCGTTGCGGGTGACACTCAGCGCATAACGATAGTAGTCGGCCGTGGCGTCAACGCTGTTGTGCGTCACACAAATGGGGTTGGGGTACGATTCCGGAGTGTATCCCCAAGATTTGTTTACCACTATGCGGCCCGAGGGCAGCATTACCGTGTCGCCGAAGTTCACAGTCTGATTTTTGTCTTTCGAATGTTCAATCACGACCGTGTTGGCATCATTGATGCGGATGTTGACAGTTGCGTAGTCATCTTCGTTGGCATCGAGGAATTCCACGGTGATGGGCGATTCGCCATACAGGTCTTTTGTACGGCTAACCAATTGGGTCTTGGTGGTATAGGTTATGTTCAGGTTGAGGTTCTTCACCACCTCGATAAGGGCGTTCTTCGAGGTGAGAATCATCATTTCGTTGTTGATGCTGCTGTTATACAACGATCTGGTGGCGAACATGTTTTTGATTGATGCTTCGCGCAGCGTGTTGTCGCTGTTGCCGCTACCGGTCGACGAGCCTTTGATGAGCAGGCGCGCATTGCTCTCGTACACGCGGTTCTGGTGCCGCACATAATATCCGGCAATCAGGGCTCCCAATGCTCCGCACAGAATCAGCCAATGCAGATTGCGCAGTACGATGAACAGAATGTCCTTGATGTGTAATTTCGGACCGCTCTTTTCTTCAAGGAACGAAGTATCGTTGTTGTTCGTATTCTCAGCCATTTTCAGTCAGTGTCGTGTTTAATTGTCTTTTTTAACGGTGATAAACAGGGCGATTGAGGTTATCAGCGATGCAACAGAAGTCAGTGTGCCGATCATTCCCCACCAGTAGGAGAATTCCGAACGCAGCGTTCCGCCGTTGGTGGCACTGGTGATGATAAAGTCGTTCTGCTGCATCATGAAGAATGGGTCGTTGAACACTTTCGATGAGCGGGGGTCGAGGTAGCGCATCACCATCTTGCCATTGATTTCGCGCATCACGGCGATGCGGTCGCGGCGTGTGAAGCGGTCGAGGTCGCCCATCATGGCCAGCGCTTCGAGGAAGGTGCACTTCTCGTTGGGCACATTCAGTACGCCGCCGGTACCGTTGCAGAGGTAGAATATCTTGAAGTTGTTGAACCTCACCATGACGAACGGGTCGGTGATGTATCCGCCACGGATGAGGCGATTGGTCAAGGTGTCCTGCAGCTGCAGTCGTGTCAGGCCGGCCACATGCAGGTTGCCCAACACCGGGTATTGTATGTTTCCGTTCACATCGACAAGGAAACCCCGCTGCCCGTTGGCGCCAATATTCGTGCCTTGGGCAAGGTTTATGTTGAACGGGGCTGCCAGAGTCGGATTATCCCAACTTACCACCGAAATGGCCAGTTCGTCGTAGGGGGCAATTTGGGCTTCGAATTTGTTCTCGAGCTCAATCTGGCTTCCCTGTGTCATGTCCTGCAAATAGTTGACTTTTCTCGGTGTAATGCAGGAAACTGCTGTCAAAATGATAGCAATTGAAATGGCTGCACGAATGATATTACCCTGTATTTCTTTGACTTTTAACACGTTGAACTGTTTTTTTTGAGTGGTTCTTCAAAATTGCAAATATACAAAAAAAATTTATTCTATATATAAAAAATCCTTAAAATGGTAGAAAAAAAGAAAATTATCCTTTGGGAGAAAGGCAATTACACTCCTTTTGCGATACATCACTTCCACAAAAACCTTATGGCCGGTCGTTGTTCGGTCGTTGCCCAGTCGTTGTTCAGTGTTTGACTGAACAAC
>JAFSLX010000003.1 GCA_017448185.1 Bacteroidales bacterium | reverse complement strand
TTTTTCTTGGAAGGAAACGCTTATGGCGTAATTGCTCCGTAGGATTTTTCTTGGAAGGAAACGCTTATGGCGTAATTGCTCCGTAGGATTTTTCTTGGAAGGAAACGCTTATGGCGTAATTGCTCCGTAGGATTTTTCTTGAAAGGAAACGCTTATGGCGTAATTGCTCCGTAGGATTTTTCTTGGAAGGAAACGCTTATGGCATAATTGCTCCGTAGGATTTTTCTTGGAAGGAAACGCTTATGGCATAATTGCTCCGTAGGAGCTTTCTTTTAATAGAGGATTGTATATCATTTATTTATATACTCCGTAGGAGCTTTCTTTTAATATTGCTTCGTTCTGCCATTGTTCTGCCGTTGTTCAGCCGTTGTTCAGTCAAACACTGAACAACGACTGAACAACGACTGAACAACGACCGGGCAACGGACTGTGCGGATTCAAAAAAAAATATACTCCGGACAATATTTTCGCCGGATGCAAGTTGTTATATATAATTTGAACTAAACAATTATATGACGATAGGCACTGAAATAAGGAAGATACTTTGTCTGACGCTGCTGACGGCGGTGGTGGCGGGCTGCGGAACACGCAAGGCCGCTGCACCGACGGTGAAGCGTATTGAGCGTCAGCCGATTCATGAGGTTACGCAGGAGCAGTTGAATACCGATTCGCGCCTGATTGATGCATGGAGCCAGCAGGAGAGCGGCCGCGACGAGGAGGCGCTGGCCACCTATGCCGCCATCGTGGAGAAGGAGCCGGGGTGTGCTGTGGCGTGGTATGAGATGGGGGTGCTGCTGCTCAACCGTGGCTGGACCGACAGTGCGCGTGCCTGCGCCGACCGTGCGGTGACGCTGAACGACCGCAACGAGTGGTACCTGTTGCTGAAGGAGCATATCTGTGAGCGGACGGGCGATGTGAAGTCGCTGGTTGCCACGTGGAAACGGCTGGTCGAGCTGCAGCCCGAGAACCTCGACTATTGCTATGGCCTGTCGAATGCCTACGCCATGGGAGGCGACCTGAAGCACGCCATCGAGGTGCTGAACCGCATCGAGCGTCGCGTGGGAGTGAGCGAGCCGGTGTCGCTGCAGAAGCAACGTTTGTGGGAGGCTGCCGGCAAGCCCGACAAGGCGCTGCGCGAAATAGAGAACCTGGCGGCCGCCCTGCCGGGCGACAAGCGCTACAATGCCATCCTCGCCGCCACCTATATGAAGCAGAAGAAATATGCCAAGGCCAAGGCGTGCTACGACCGGGTGCTTGCGGCCGACCCCGACGACCAATATATCCACATTCAGCTGGCCGAGTACTACAAAGCCGTCGGCAAGCCCGACGAGGCCGACCGCGAGATGCTGCTTGCCTTCGAAAACCGGCAGCTCGACAGCCGCACCAAGCTGCAGCTGCTCGGCTCGTTCTATACCGACGAGGAGTTCTTCGGCACACGCAGCGCCACCACTTTCCGCCTGATGGACATGGCCATGCGCGACTGCACCGACAGCACCGAGATGGCCGCCTTCTACGGCACGGTGCTGATGCGGCAGGAGAAATATGCCGCCGCAGCGCACCAGTTCGAGCTGGCCCTGCTGCGCGACAGCAGCCAGTACGACGTGTGGGAGTACCTGCTGATTTGCCTTTCGGAGGTGCCCGAGCGCGAGGCGGCGATGCTCGACTATGCGCGCCGAGCCGAACGGCTCTTCCCGATGCATACGCTGCCCTATTTCCTGCAGGCCATGGCGGCCGTGAGGCAGGAGCGCTATGACGAGGCTATCGCCAAGCTGGAGCATCCAGTCAAATGGGGCTTTCCGAACCATTACCTCGAGGCCGACACCTACAACCTGCTGGCCGAAGCCTGCTACCGCACCGGGCAGTACGACCGTTGCTGGCAAGCCTTCGACCGTGCCCTCAAGGCCTCGCCCGATGCGTGGTCGGTGCTGAACAACTATGCCTACTACCTTGCCGAGCAGCACCTGCGCCTCGACGAGGCCGAGCAGATGTCGCGCCGCACCGTCGAGGCCGAGCCCGACAACGCCAACAGCCTCGACACCTATGCCTGGATACTGCACCTGCTGGGTCGCGACCGCGAGGCGTTGCCCTACATGGAGCGCGCCCTCAAGCTCGACCCCGGGAGCGAGACCTTGCAGAACCACTATAAGGAGATTAAAGCTTCGCTATGAAAAGATACGCCCTCTATATGTGTGCGATGCTGTTGCTGCTGACAGGTTGCCGCAGCACAAAGAACGTGGCCCCGACGTCGAGGTCCGAGGCGACGGCCGGTTATACGCCACGCGAGTGCATGGTGATGAATTTCACCGCCGAGATGGACGGGCTGAGCGTGAACGGTCAGCTGCGGGTGGCAAAAGACAGCCTGATATGGGTGAACGGCAGCAAGCTGTTCGAGCTGGGGCGTGCCATGGCCTCGCCCGACTCGGTGTGGGTCAGTGTGCCGCTGATGCAGCGCTATTTTAAGGGCACCTATGCCGAGCTGCGTCGTGCCACTTCGGTCAATGTGACCTTCGAAGAGCTGCAGCGCATTGCCTATAGCGACGAGGAAGAGATGAGTGGGAAAATTAGTCGGATGGCGAGACAATTGGGACAAGGCGACCTGAAGGTGAAGATTACCTCGCGTGCGCGTGTCGACAAGCTTACTTTTCCATTCAAAAAACAGTAAACGATATGAAAAGACCCCTGCTGATAGCCCTGTTGCTGATGCCGCTTGCCCTGCAGGCGCAGAACCACCAGTACATACCCGATACGGCGGCGCTGGTCGTCGACCGCTACCTCGACATGCTGAACCACGACCACCTGCCGTCGGACAGCATGCTGGTTATCGAGACCGACATCTACATCTATGGTTTGCCCGACACGCTGCGGATGAAGCGGTGGTTTGCCCCACCCGAGCAGTTCCGCGTCGAGGTGCGCTACCAGGGGAATCTGGAGACCGGCCTTATCACCGACGGTGAACATCGCCTCCGCGAATATGTACCGAAGGCGAAAGATTGGGCCTTTGCCCACGGGTACAAGTTCCACAAGCAACTCAGCGGCTACGACTTCCGTGGGCCGCTCTACAATTGGCGTGCCAACAACAATATATTGACCTACCTTGGCAAGGCCTCGATCGACGGCAGTATGCCGCTCGACGTGGTGAAGGTGGAGTGCAACGGACGTTACACAAGGCTCTATATGTTCGAACCGTCGGGCCTGTTGGCCTTTATTGTCGAGACCGATGAGCACGGGGTCGACGTGACCGAGGACGACGGGTCGCATATCGACTGGAAGTGTATCCACGAATACCAGCCGGTGAGCAACATCCTCGTGCCGTCGCAGGAGAGTTTCCAGCGCGACGGTGCCATCACTGTGATGCAAAGCCGCTGCCATTTGGAACTTTACAATGAAATGATATTCAAGCAGGACTGATGAGCATATTCGACAACCCTGACGAATTTTATATGCGTGAAGCGTTGCGCGAAGCGCGTGCGGCCTACGACGAGGACGAGATTCCGGTGGGTGCGGTCATCGTGTGTGGCGACAGGGTCATTGCACGTGCACACAACCAGACCGAACTGTTGCACGACGTTACGGCCCATGCCGAGATGCTGGCTTTCACGGCAGCGGCCGAATGCCTCGGAGGGAAGTACCTGACCGACTGCACGCTGTATGTCACGCTGGAACCCTGTGTGATGTGTGCCGGTGCCGCGGGATGGAGCCAGCTGTCGCGTATCGTCTACGGTGCCTCCGACCCTAAACGTGGATTCGAGCAGCTGGGCCACACGATGTTGCATCCCAAGACCGTGGTTGAGGGGGGTGTGCTGAAAGAAGAGTGCGAGGAGCTGCTGAAACGGTTTTTCAAGCAGAAAAGATAGAATAGTTATTAATAAATAATAAAGTATGAAACCAACATTACTTGTTCTCGCTGCCGGAATGGGCAGCCGTTACGGTGGACTGAAGCAGATGGACGGTGTCGGTCCCAATGGCGAAATCATTATGGATTATAGCATCAACGACGCTATACGTGCCGGCTTCGGCAAGGTGGTTTTTGTTATCCGCCATTCGTTCGAGGAGGAGTTCAAGCGTCACATCAATGCCGACCACTTTGGCGGCCGTATCGCTGTCGAGTATGTCTATCAGGAACTTGACTGTCTGCCTGCCGGATTCAGTGTTCCCGAAGGACGCGAGAAACCCTGGGGTACCAACCACGCCATCCTGATGGCCAAAGATGTTATCCACGAGCCGTTTGCTATCATCAATGCCGACGATTTCTATGGCCGCGACGCATTCGAGGTGATGGCACGCCACTTGAATACCCTTGACGGAGCGGAAGGAAAGTACTGCATGGTGGGCTACCGCCTGGAGAACACCCTGAGCGAGAACGGCACTGTGAGCCGCGGCGTGTGTGAGACCGATGCCAACGGACTGCTGGTGGGCATGACCGAGCGCACTTCGATTGGCCGCACGGCCAACGGCATAGAATACAAGGATGCCGACGGCTCGATGCACCCCTTGGCAGCCGATGCCACGGTGAGTATGAATCTCTTCGGCTTTACTCCCGACTACTTTGCCAAGAGCGAAGCGCTGTTTGTCGACTTCCTGAAGGAGCACGGAACAGAGATGAAATCGGAATATTATATTCCCTTCGCTGTAAACACTTTCATTCATAACGGTACCGCCACAATGACGGTGCTGAAAACCACCGCACAGTGGTTCGGCGTTACCTACAAGGAGGACCGTCCCATGGTGGTGGAACGCCTGCGTCGTCTGCACGAGCAGGGTGTGTATTGATTTAATTGGTGGGAATGCTTTCGCAGATGTAAGCAGTCTTGCGACCCGCGAGGGTGGTGGCTATGATATAGCAGTCGCCACCCTCTTTTATTTTCAGTTGCTGCTGCAAACGGTCGGCAGCGACGGGATAGTTGCGTGCGATGACGTGGGCTTTGCCGTCGGGCAGAAAGGGTGACAGTGCTTTGCGGTCGAGTGCCACCTCGGCTATCACCTCGAACCTGCGGCCTGGGAAGGGGGTGAGACTGTCGGAGGTGTAGAGATGGGTGTTGCGGTCGAGTTTCATCACCTCGAACCACTGGCATATCAATGCGAAAACACCGCCCTTCATTAAGGCGGGGTTGGGCTCGTAGAGGTAGTGGCCGATTTGAGGGGCGAAAATGGGAGTGCACAGTTGCTCCTCGGAGCGGAGAAACTTTTGTTGTGTGCGTTCGTTGGGCATCAGATGGGTGCAGATGATTTCGGGCTCGACGGTGTTATGGCTGAGCATGAAAAGCACTTCTTTGCATTCGCCGTGAACAGCAACGATATGTATTTGATTGACAAACTGCAGTTGGGAAATGGCGAGGTTGAGGTCAATCATGGGTGAAGCCTTTACCATCATGCGGTCGCAATGCTGCATGAGCAGCTCAAGATGCTGCAGCAAATTAGGTTGGCAATGCTCAAAGGCAGACACCTTGCGCCCTGCATCGTCGCGGCGGGCAGGGTCGATAAACAGCAAATCGAATCTATCGTTTTGCTGTTGAAGCCATTGGATGCAATCGGTGTTATGGCATGACACGCGGTCGCCTCTCAGCAGGTGTAGATTGACCTTGGCTATTTCGTAAAGCGCTGGGTTCTGCTCGATATAGTCGAAGCGGTTGGATTGTTTGGAAAGGAAAAGGGAGTCGATGCCCATGCCACCGGTAAGGTCAGCCCCGAGGCTAATGGGTCCGGCAATCTCGGCTTTGTATTGTGCTGTGGCTTCGGAAGAAGCTTGTTCCCGATTGAGTCGTGGAGGGAAGAGGAAGTGCTGCTCGGTAGCAAGCGAAGGCCATTTTATCCTCGCTGTTTGCCAACCTTCTATCTGCTGTGCCGCTGCAGGAAGATTAACTCCCGGATGCTTCTGGAGCATCAGGCTCACTGCATCGTCGAAGCGATGTTCCCAAGCGAAAGTGAGCGTGGCAGCGTCTACCATGACTGTGTTACAGTACGTTGCCGAGCTGCTCTTTGATTTTCTCAAGTTCGTCTTTCATGACGACCACGAGTTTCTGAATCTCGACGTGGTTGGCTTTCGAGCCGGTGGTGTTGATTTCACGTCCCATCTCTTGTGCCACAAAGCCCAGCTTTTTGCCACAGACTGTCTCATCGGCCATGGTGCGGCGGAAATAGTCGATATGTTTCTGCAGGCGCACCTTTTCCTCGGTGATATCGAGTTTCTCGAGATAGTAGATAAGTTCCTGCTCAAAGCGGTTTTCGTCGATATCTTTGATGGCGGCATCGGCCATGTAGCGTCGGATGCGTTCTTTGGCGGTATCGATGCGTTCGCTTTCGTAAGAGGGAATCTCGTTCAGTTTCTGTTCGATGAGGTCGATATGCTTGTGGAAATCACGTTCGAGCACGGCACCTTCATCGGCGCGGAAGTGGTCGGTGAGTTCGATGGCCTGTTGAAGTGACTGCTTGAAGCTATCCCATGCCTCGTCGCTGAGTTCGCTGTTGTCAGCGGTGTTCCACAGGTCGGGCATGGTCACAAGACTGCTTAGCAGCGTTGCATCGGAAGCCCCGAGCTGATTGGCTACACGTTTCAGGGCCCCGTAGCGGCTGACGAGGAGCTCTTCGTTGAGATTTCCGCCGTCGACAGTGGTCTCTTCGGCGACGGTCAGTTCCACTTTGCCGCGTTCCAGTTGTCCAAGCATGGCCCTTATTTCAAGTTCGCGGATACGCAGAATGGCTGGCAATTTGACAATGAGGTCGAGTTGTTTGCTGTTCAGTGTCTTGATTTCTATGTTGAGTTTTCTGTCGCCGAGTGCAGCCTGCACTTTGGCATAGCCTGTCATTGATTTCATATGTATTATTATTAATGTATTCTTATTCTTTCGAATTCAGGAGTGGCGTATGTCTGCATTTCGCCGTGGTTGTCGTAGATGAAGAAGACCGCACCCGTGCCAGGACCACCGCGGTGCTGATGGATGAAGGAAAGTGCACTGTCGAGCCCCATGACCATATAGGCGGTGGCCATGGCATCGGCACGCCAGGCACAGCTGTCGACCACTGACACGCTGAGCAGCGAGTGGCCTACTGGATAGCCAGTCGAAGGGTTGATGGTGTGGGAATATTTTACTCCGTCTTTTTCGTAAAACTTACGATAGTTACCCGAAGTCACCAATGCAAGATTATCCAGTCGAACTGCGGTCTGCACCTCGGGGGCACTGAATTGGTTTTCTGCTGGGCGTTCGACACCAACACTCCATGGTTTGCCATCTGCTTTTGTGCCATGGGCCAGCACCTCGCCACCTACATTGATAAGATAATTCGTAATTCCCATGCTCTCGAGATAGGCTCCAATCATATCGGAGGTGTAGCCTTGTGCTATGGCATTGAAGTCGAGTTCGGTGGCGGTGTCCTGTTTGATAATCCGTCCAGGCTCAATATTTATGTCGGCATGGGCAGCCTGCAACAGTTGGGCGATACGAATGCTGTCGGGTTCTTCGCGCTGCTTGAAACTGAATCCCCAAAGCTGTACCAGCCTTCCGATGCGGCAATCGAAGGCTCCGTCAGTATAATGGTTGATGTCAATTGATTTTTGCAACAGCGTGGCAAATAGGGAATTGATGCTGTCGGTCTCATTGCGGTTAATGCGCCGCAGGAGCGAATTGTCGACCCAAAGAGATGCTGTCTGGTCGAAGTCGGAGAATATCGAGTCGATACCTTGCTGAAGGTTACGGCCCTGAGGGTCGTAGTATTGCACATTGTAATAGGTGCCTTGTGCCTCGCCCGAAAGGACAATTGTTTTCTCCCTGTGACAACTGGTGAGGTTTGTCACCAATAGTAGTGCTATTAAAAAGCGTCCGATGCTGCTGCATCGAACGCTTTTTATTGAATATCGTTGTTCCATTTATTTGGAGACGCTGATTTTGCGAGTAATCTGGTCGCCGTTCACCGAGGTGATACGGAGAGTGTACTGGCCGTTGGCCAAGTTGCCAAGATCGAGGTGCATCTCGTTCGAGTTGCCGTTGGTCGACAGCACCTGCTGGCCAATCATATTAAAGATAGCGACTTCACGGATGGCTTCGGCACTCTCGATTTTGAGGATGCGGGTAGTGGGGTTGGGGTAGATGTTGGCTTTCAAATTTTCAACCTCGTCGATGCCGACGTTCGAGGTAATGGTCACCCAGTTGTTGGCCACGCAGTTCTTGTTGCTGGTGGTCACCAGATGCACATCGATGTTGCTGTTGATGCCGGTCAGTTCAAGTTTGTTGGTGGTGCTGGCGGGAGTGGTGGCAGTGCCTTTGTACCACTTATAGGTAACGTGGCTGTCGTCGCTGATGGCGGTAAGGGTGGTGCTGGTCTCGTCGGGGGTGAGAACGGTCTTACCCTCGATGGTGACTGTCGGGGTGCGGTTGATGGTGAGTCTCAATTTGCCCATAACGCTGCAGCCCTCTTCGTTCAGAATGGTGTCTTTCACCTCTTCGACGGTTGAGAAGGTGTAATAGGTGTCGTTGAAGTCCCAGTAGAAGGTGTCGCAAGCGGAGACGACGGTGTCGTTCACGGTGCTGTGTCTGATGGTCAGGTCGATAGTGCCGATTGAGTCGTAGCAGATGCTGGAACTACCGTTGCTGCCGTGGGCGTAGTGGATCAGTGTAAAGGTGGTGTCGTTTCTCAAAGTGTCCGAGGAGGTACGGCCGACGGTGAAAACGTATTTGTCGCAGGCTGATACGACGGTGACGGTGTCGCGTTCGCGCTGCTGCGGCTCGACGATGGTCAGTTGCAGGGCATGGTGGGTGATGCAGCCTGTGCTCCAGTGTTTCGAGTAGAGTTCAACGCCATTGTTGTCGGTAGTGTGGAGGCCGGAAGTAGTGAAGGTCTCCGAGGTGTCGCGACCGGCAATACCGCTACGGGCGGGGAACGTGTAAACATACTGGGCGCAACCACTCTTGACGATGGTGTCGTATGCATCGCCGAAGGTGAGGTTCAAGTGATAGTCGGTAGTGCATTCACCAGCGACTATGGTGGTGTCAGCTTGGGCTGCGCTGGTGAAGCGTCGGCCGTACCAGGTGTACTGGTTGCCGCAAGCGACCACATTCGCAGTGTCGTAGTTGTGGTTGGAATAGCTCAGCACGTGGACGGCGGCAAGGCTGTCGCATCCGGCGACTGAACGCAGTTTGACATAATGGATTGCAGTGTCGGTATAGGTGGTGCCGTTCCAGACATAGGAACAACCAGCCTCAACTTCGTCGATTACAACTGCAGAGGTGTCGGTGAGACTGGCGTTGATGGTCAGCACCAGCATATGGTTATTGGTGCAGGCACCGTTGGCCTCGCTATGTGTATAAGTGCCGCTGGCGGTCAGCGTGTCACCCCATGAGGCAACATACTTGTCGCAGCTGCTGCTCACCAATGTATCGTCGATCACCAGTCCCTCGTTAGTGAGGGTGAGGTTGATTTTGACAATGCTGTCGCAGTTGGAAGCCGATTTGAACGTGGCATAATGAATACCACTGGAAACAAGCGTGTCATTACCTGCAATATAGAAGCAGGTACCAGTCGCTTCGACGACCTCGGCAGTGTCGTAAATAGCTGGATTTACAGTCAGGTTGAGCACGTAGACCGTGTCGCCGACGACATACATAACGGTGGTGTCCTCGGTATAGGTCACGTTGTTAATGGTCCACGTGAACGAACCGCATCCCGTCTCGTTCTGGGTCAAAAAAACGCGGTCGCCTTTCGTCTGACCGAAAGCCATAGGCAAGCAGATGATGGCCATGAATAGACTCAATAATACTTTTTTCATCTTCTTAGTATGTATTTTTATTATTATTATCCTTATATTTTTAGTTTTGTTTCCGTGCAAGACAATGACACGCAATATTTTGCGGTATTAATCGTGTTTTTTGCCCGCTTGGGAACAATATGCAAAGATAATACTTTTTTTGGTATTATACACATTTGAGTGTTAAAAAAACTTTCATTTGAACACGTATTTTGCTTTAAGTGGTTGTAAAACAATTTGATGAATACAATAAAATTTCACTGTATTTTCAAAACGCCCATATCGCATCGTATTCGCATCAACACCGCTTTTAAGTGGAGTTGATACGGAGATGATATAGAGATGGTGAGATGTTAATCTGACAGAATCAGTTCGGCGATGTTCTCCACATGTTGTGTGTGGGGGAACATGTCGACGGGTTGGATGCGACACACTCTGTAGCGACTGCTGAGCATTTGCAAGTCACGTGCCTGTGTGGCTGGGTTACAGCTAACATACACTATTTTGCGCGGTGCCATCTGCAGCAACTGTTCCAACACTTTTTCGTGCATACCGGCACGTGGAGGGTCGGTGACCACCACGTCGGGTCGTCCGTTGGCTGCAACAAATTCCGGTGTAAGCACTTGCGCCATGTCGCCAGCGTAGAAAGTAGCATTGTCGAAGCCGTTGAGGCGGGCGTTGGCGCGTGCGTCGGCGATGGCTTCGGCGACATACTCGATGCCCACCACACGGCGACATTTGTCGGCAAGGAAAAGAGCGATGGTGCCCGTGCCGGTGTAGAGGTCGTAAAGCGTGTCGTCGGGACGCAGTTCGGCCAGCTCTGCCACATAACTATAAAGCCGTTGTGCCTGAGCAGAATTGGTCTGATAGAAAGATTTAGGATTGACGATAAACTGCAGCGTTCGGCTACCGTTGTAACCCTCCATCGACTCCTTGATGTGATTGTCGCCGAGATAGGTGACGACGGGCAGGTCGCCATAGGAGTCGTTCATTTTTTCGTTGATAATATATTGGAGCGAAGTGATTTGCGGGAATTCTGCGTGCAACATGTCGAGCAAAGGAAAAAGGTTTTCGCGATTGTCTTGGGCCACGATGACAATGACCATCCAATGGCCAATGCTGCTGTTGCGAATCACGAGGTTGCGTAGGAAACCGGTATGGTTGCGGATGTCGTAGTATTCCAGATGGTTGTCCTGTGCGTATTTGCGTACGGCCAGGCGAATTGCGTTGCTTGGGTCGGCCTGAAGGACGCAATGCTCAATGTTGAGCACCTTGTCGAATAGTTGTGGAACATGGAATCCCAATGCACCGGGGTCTGTTCCGTTCGATTGCTGCAGTTCGTCGACTGTTCGCCACGAGCGTGTTGAGAAGGTGAATTCCAACTTGTTGCGGTAGTGATAAATGTTTTCCGAACCGCAGATGGGTCGCATGCCGCTGCAGTCTATGCCACCAAGGCGTTCAAGGTTGTCCCTGACCTGCCGTTGTTTGGCTTCGAGCTGCACATCGTAACGCAGGGTTTGCCACTTACAGCCACCACACACACCGAAGTGAGGGCACTTTGCCTCGACGCGAAGTTCCGAAAGGCTGTGTATCTTGACAGCACGCCCTTCGGCATAGTTCTTTTTCTTTTTGTATAACTGGATGTCGACCACATCGCCTGGGACGACAAAGGGCACGAAAATTACCAAGCCGTCAACCTTGGCCACAGCCATTCCTTCGGCACCGGCATCCGTTATGGTTACCTGTTCAAGTAGGGGCAACTGTTTGTTTCTTCTTCCCATTTTTGCAAACCGTTATAAAACAAAAAAAAAGAAGTATCCTCCAATACTTCTTTTACATAGCAAAGCCTTTCAGCACTCCATTTTAACCGGAGTATCTGTTTAACGCTCGTCAGAGACGGTCAGTCTTTTTCTGCCTTTGCGGCGACGGGCGGCCAGCACTTTTCTACCGTTGGCGGTAGACATTCTCTTGCGGAAACCGTGCTTGTTTGCTCTTTTTCTCAGTGACGGTTGAAATGTTCTCTTCATATTATTCCCAATTTATTTTGTTTCTCTTTTGTTCTTTTCAGGACACTTTTTTCGCTGAATTTGAGTTTGCAAAAGTACACAAATTTTTTTATATGGTGATAAAAAAATGATTCCTGACCGTGAAATTATTTTGTAAACAATTGAATGTTAGTATTTACTGATATGAAAATAAATTCTTGTTTTTCCAATTGAAAAAATATTTGTACATTTGCAAATCGTTTTTTGAATGCAAAAAGTTGTTAATTGAAAGGAAAAAAGGAGACAGTAGATGGACAAAAAGCAATTTGCCGAACGAGTGGCCAATCCGGTAAAATTCACTTCGCAGGAACGTGGATGGCTGCATGCCATGTCTGCTAAATACCCCCATTCGTCGATAGTCTCGGCAATGGCGTTGCTGGCCGACCGCGCTTTCCACTTTGACACCCCCGAGGAACGCCGTGCGGTGGCTTTGGCCGTGTGTGATATGGGACGTATCGATTCTTTGATTAATTCGGTGAAGCCCACAGTCGACGAGCAGCCATTTGATATCTTGAACGAAATCAATACTTTTCAAGAAGTTTCGTTCAAAACGGCCCCCAAGAGTGTCATTCTGTCGAATTTTCTCCAAATGACTCCTGCAGATGAGCAAAAAATGAGCGAAACAGGCAATGCCGACGCTGATTTGACCGACAAAAATAGTCTCTCGGAAGATGAATCCATTGGCACTGAAACTCTGGCAGTTATACTTGAGAAACAGGGTAAGTATGCCAAGGCTTTGGCAATTTATAAGAATTTATTGGCTCACAATCCCGAAAAAAATAGTATTTTTGCACCCCGAATTGAAAAATTAGAATCATTATTAAATAGTAAATAAAAATAAAAAGACATGTATACCTTTATCGTAATCCTTATTCTGATTGTTAGCATTCTGCTTGCACTTGTGGTTTTGGTCCAGAACTCGAAAGGTGGTGGGTTGGCCGCTAATTTCGCCGCTCCCACCCAGGTGATGGGTGTCCGCCAGACTGCCGACTTCCTCGAGAAAGCCACTTGGTGGCTGGCCATTATTCTTGTGGTGCTCAGCCTTGCCGCCACGGTGTCGATTCCCCGTGCGCATACCGCCAACACCCTTGAAACCGAGGTTACCACTACTGGCAACGATGTGAGCCCCGTGCAGAACAACAACACTGCCGCTCCGGTTGCCGAACAGCAGTAATTTGTGGCCGCTGCGAGTATAGCACAATCAGTCTCGCAATTAATCTTATCCCGTTTCCCGCACACGCCTACCTGCGGACAACGGGATTTTTGTGCTTCTATGGCACAGTTCCTTTTCGACTCCGACCCACGGTCGATTTTTTTGTTGAAAGGCTATGCCGGTACGGGTAAGACTTCCCTGGTCTCGGCGTTGATTCAGGTGTTGCCTCAGTTGCGTGTTCACTCGGTCCTGCTGGCTCCCACAGGACGTGCAGCCAAGGTCCTTTCCGGCTATTCCAAGCGCACTGCTTTCACCATTCATAAGAAAATTTATATGACGGCTGCTGATGCATCGGGCAAAATCCGCACGGTGCGCGCCATCAACAAGCATGCCTACACGCTCTTTGTGGTTGACGAGGCTTCGATGATTGGGCTCGAATCGTTGTCGACCCACAAGAGCCTGCTCGAGGATTTGATCGACTATGTCTATGAGGGTAATCATTGCCGTTTGATGCTTATTGGCGACACGGCACAGCTTCCTCCTGTGGGGCAGAGCGAAAGCCCTGCGTTGGACGAACAGTATCTTTCGGCTGCTTTCGGGCTGAATGTCTATAGCCTTCAACTGACCGAGGTGGTGCGACAACAGCAAATGTCCGGCATACTGATGAATGCCACTGCCTTGCGTTCGCAAGTGGCCACGCTTCTTGAGGGCGAGGAGGCTTCGCTGCCACTGTTCGACCTTGCCGCCGCGAACGACGTAATACGTCTGCAGGGCGAGGATCTGATGGAAACGCTCTATCGCGAATATTCGAACTACTCGTTGGAACAGGTGGCAGTTATCTGCCGCTCGAACAAGCGCGCCAACCTTTTCAATCAAGGCATCCGCAACAGTGTCCTCTTCCGTGAAGAGGAGGTCAATGCCGGCGACTTTCTGATGGTAGTCAAGAACAATTATTATTGGCTCGACAGCGAATCGTCCATCGGCTTCATCGCCAATGGTGACATCGTTGAAGTGCTCAGTGTCAGAAATGTGCAGGAACTCTATGGCTTTCGTTTTGCCGATGCCACCTTGCGTTTTGTCGACTATCCCGACGAAGAGCCACGCGATTGCAAGCTGCTGCTCAGCACGCTTTATTCTGAGTCGCCCTCGCTCACCGCAGAAGAGGCTAATCGGCTATTCAACAACGTGATGGAGGATTATGCCGACCTGCCCAACAAGGCCGACCGCCTCCGCGAACTGCGCCAGAATCCCTATTACAATGCTTTGCAGGTGAAGTTCGCCTATGCCCTAACCTGCCATAAGACGCAGGGTGGGCAGTGGAACACGGTCATCATCGACCAAGGGTTCCTTGGCGATAATCCTTTGGATCGCGATTACTTGCGCTGGCTCTACACTGCTTTCACGCGTGCCACTGACAGGGTTTATCTGCTCAACTTCGAGCCGCGTTTCTTCGAAGAATCATAGTTTGAGTGCTGAAATAACAGGATTGGCGTACATCTCAATCAGTATCTGTTGTTTTTCGGGATGTGCCAACTGTTCAAGCCGCTGTTCGAACTGGTGCTTTATCTTCTCGGTATACTTATTATGGTATTTATGGGTGCCATTAAGCATGTCGTAGGCCAGGTAGTTGGTCGACATCAGACTGTAAGCCCCTTGTATGCGTCGGTCGAGTTGCGTGGCCACATGGTCGGCCAACTCCACGCCTTCGGGTGGGCATAGCTCGGCGCGTGTCATTGGCGTGCCGATGCTGAGGTGTACCTTGCCCTTTGGGGCAATAATGCCGGTCACTACGCTGTTGAGATCCTCGTCGGGGGCTTTGTGGTATTCGCCTTGGCGACTCTGGTACAGTTCGTTGACTTTCATCAGGTCGCATGGGTCCCATTCGTACGAGATGCTCATCGGTACAATGTGCAGGTTGACCAATGCCTGCAGTGAATCCTGGTTGCTGCCGAGAGCCAACATCTTGATAATGGCAGGTGCGGTGCGGTCGATGCCGTCTTTCCCACGGCCGTTGCGCTGGGCAATCCATACCGATTGGTGCTCTTGTTCAATCAGGTAGTGCATATATTCCGACAGGTGCTGCAGCCCGAGATAATAGGCGCGACGTGTGCCGCCACGGTCGGTGCGAATCAAACGGTTGCTGCGGAACAAGTCGGTCATTATCGGCAGCGAGAGCAGGTTGTCGCCAAAGACAATGTATGAGGTCTGCCCTTTGCGCTCGATCAGCACATGTTGCAGCAGGAATGCGTCGAGGGTTATATCGCGATGGTTCGAGATGAAAAGGTAGCTTTGTCCGCGCTTCAAATGGTCCGCACCCGTATAGGTGAAGCCCGAGGTGGTATTGTCGATGATGCGTTTGATGGCATCGTTCATAAAGGTAGACTGCAGGCCGTGGATGGTTTCGGTCTCGTAAAGGCGTTTCCGGGCTTCGTCGGCACTCAGGTCGGGGTAGATGAAACGCGCCACCTGCGGAAACAATTCCCATGCTGCAATCCTTTTCAACGCTTCGGGAAGTTCGCTGTCGTAGTAGGGTCTTATGTCGTCAAACCTATTGTCGTTCATTAGAATACGTGTTCGATAAGATATTCGATTTCTGTCCTTGGGTCGGATTCTTCGTAGAGGATACGGTACACGGCTTCGGCGATGGGCATTTCGTCCACCTTGCCGGTCATCATGCCGAGTTCGTGGTAGTTTTTGGCCGAGAAATAGCCCTCGGCCATCATGCCCATTTCCTTGAATATGTCGTCCAGCTTGCGCCCATGGGCTATTTCCTCGCCGAGGCGGCGGTTGCGGCTGTGGCGCGACCAGCAGGTAACCATCAGGTCGCCCAAGTAACAGTTTTCGTAGAATTTGATGGATGTTGGTTCGACGCTGCGGGCTATCTTGTTCAGTTCGCGTACGGCGGCGCTCACCATCACCGCGTTCAGGTTGTCGCCATAGCCGAGTCCTTGGCAGATGCCGGCGCATATAGCGTAGATGTTCTTCAGCAATCCCACACGCTCAAGCATCCAGATGTCGTTGGTGTGGCTGGTATGCAAGTAGCTGCACTGCATCATCTGCTCCACCTCGATGGCCAGCGACAGGTTGGTCGAAGCCATGGTCAGGAACGTGGGCATGCCGCGACCCGCCTCTTCGGCATGGGTGGGGCCGCTGATGACACAGATGCGGCTGCGCTTCACCTTCAGCATCTTCTCCAGGTAGACCGATACCGAGACTCGTTTGTCGGGGATAACGCCCTTGACGGCCGAAATAATGTTTTTGCCTTCGTAGGCCTCCTTGGGCAGTGTACCCAATACCTCGGCCACATAGGCCGACGGGATGGCTACAAACAGGTCGCTGCACGCCTCCACCACCTTGCCCAGCGTGTCGGGCAGTATCAGACGTGTGCTGTCGAGATGTGCCTCCGGCAGGTGCTTCGGGTTGTATCCTTTTTGTTTAATCGAATCGCGAATCTCCTTGTTGCGCACCCACCAACAGACCTCCCTGTCGGCCTTTTCGAGCAATATTTTGACTATCCCAGTGGCCCACGAGCCACTTCCGATAACTCCTATCATCTTCTATATCAATAGTTACAATTAGTTATCATCATGGAAGGTATCCATGGTATTCAAAATGCAAATATACGTATTATTTTTGTATTTTTAACTAAAAAATGTTAAATTATGTTGTTGTCGTCCCCTGCTCCTATTGTTGTTCTGCTGTTGTTCTGCTGTTGTTCCGCAGTTGTTCTGTCGTTGTTCTGTGTCTGACTGAACAACAACTGAACAACAGCAAAACAACTGCTCCACAACGGCAGTAGAAACAAATAGCGGCTGTGGATGGTTGGAGCGTTGTTCGATGTATGGTTTTGTCGGGTAGCAGTTTGAATCTTATCTGATTGCAACGGCCTTTTCGTCGCTGGCATCTTCAGGGCACAGGTCGTTATAGTAGGGACTCTGCCCCCATTTTGCGTCTATTAGCGGTCCGACGGCAGTCTCGTATACCCTTTTAGGAGCTGTGCCTGCAGGCAGCAGCGGCTATTGTGGATGCTCCCCAAGTGTTTCGCCTGCCACAGCTGCCTGAATCTGTGCATCGTAGCTCTCAAGCCAATACTCGAAGGCCTCATTCACATTACCGTCCGGCTTTGGCAATTTCTCATTCAGCGAATACCCCAGCACTGGTTGCACACAGCTGTCGGCGCTGGTCAGCACGAAGCCACCGTTCTCGATGGCGAAGAAGTACAGGATGTTCCACTGCAGCAGCATCTCGTGTAGCGAACCTTCGTCGATGTGGAGGAAGGTGGCTGCAGCCTGCCGCGCTGCCTGGAGGGATACGGGGGTTGGCCTCCGTCTTTGTGGAGAAAACCACCGTCATTGCAAGGATGGCATAGATTGCATTGAGTCGTTTTGTGGCCAGAATGCGGTTCTTTTCACTTAAAAACGCATTGAATGAAATAATATTATTATGTGGTGGCCAACCTCTCGCACGACCCGCTTAGATGAAGATATATCGCAGCACAAAGAGTGCCGCCAGCACCCACATGGTGGGGGTGATGCTCTTGAAGTTGCCACAGAAGGCGTTGAGGAGCACATAGCTTATCAGACCGATGAGGATGCCGTCGCTGATGCTGAAGCTGAAGGGCATCACCACCATCGTGATGAAGGCCGGAAGCGCCTCGACGGGGTCTTTCCAGTTGATCTTCAATACGGGTGTCATCATCATCATGCCCACCACGATGAGCGCAGGGGCGGTGGCGGCTGACGGGATGGCGAGGAAGAGCGGCGCGAAGAGGAGCGCTATGGCGAAAAAGATGGCGGTGGAGAAGGCGGTGAGACCCGTACGGCCTCCGTCGGCCACGCCGGCGGCGCTCTCCACATAGGTGGTCGTGGTGCTGGTGCCGAGAGCGGCGCCGCAGATGGTGCCTATCGAGTCGGCCAGGAAGCATTCGTTGATGCCGTCAACATTGCCCTCTTTGTCTACGTAACCGGCTTTCTCGCTCACCCCGATGACGGTGCCCATAGTGTCGAAGATGTCAAGGAAAAGGAAGGTGAAGAGCACCACTGTCATGTCGAGAATACCTTTGGCATCGGTGAGCTCGCTCCAGGTAAACTGGAAGGCAATATCCTTGATGCTCGGCGGCACCGAGACGATGCCGTTCAGCGAGGTGAGGGCCACACGGCTCACGGCGCCGTCCGCCCCCACCACATTGTACATGGGGATGAGCCCCAGTGCCGTGGTGGCGAGGATACCCCAGAGGATGCCACCGCGTACACCTTTCATCACCAAAGCCCCCGTGACGATAACTCCTAGAATACCCAGCAGGGCGGTGCCGCTGAAGGAGCCGTCGGGCAGCTTGAAGGCGAGGGTAACCAAGGTGGGTCCTTGCCCTACGATGCCGGCGTTCTGGAAGCCAAGGAAGGCTATGATAAGGCCGATGCCGGCACCCACGGCATATTTCAGCGACAGCGGGAGCGCGTCGACAATCCACTTGCGCACCTTGGTGAGCGTGAGGATGACAAACACAACACCTTCGATGAACACCGCTGTCAGCGCGAACTGCCAGCTATGGCCCATAGCTATGCAGACGGTGTAGACGAAGAACGTGTTGAGCCCCATGCCGGGGGCGAGGGCGAAGGGCTTCTTGGCGATGAAGGCCATCGCCAGCGTGCCTATGATGGCTGCAAGGGCCGTGGCGGTGAAAACGGCGCCGTTGGCCTTCGACATCTCGCCACCCAGTGCATCGAAGACATTGGGATTCACGGCCAGGATATAGGCCATCGTGAGGAAGGTGGTCAGCCCGGCAAGAATCTCCGTCCTGACGCTATGCTTTTCTGGGTCAAACCCCAGCCATTTCAAGAATTTCATAGTTGTAAATTATGTCGCTTACAACAACGACATAATCCTCAGTTTATTGCATAATCATACAAGAAAAGCCCACCAAATGGTGGAGCTTTCGTTGTATTGTCGCTATAAGGACTATTCTTCCTCGGCGGCGGCTTCCTCGTAGGCCTTGAGGAGGGCCTGCTGTGGTATGTCCATGAGCACCGCTGAATATGAATTTAATCTAGCGAATAACGTCGGCGGGGACGAGCTCGTAGCTGCTGAAGGTCATGGTGAAGGTTCCGCGACCGCTGGTGAGGGAGCTCAGGGCGGTGCAGTAACGGTTCATCTCGGCCAAAAGAGCCTTGGCTTTCAGAGTGGTGTACTTGCCTTCGGCATCCATGCCCATAACGATGGCGCGGCACCCCCTACATCTCCGATCACTACCCGATAGAAATCCTTTTCCACCTGCCGGAATAGTCGCCTACATACCTCTTAGGTTTTACTCCCCTTTTACTCAAACTTTAATCAAACACTACTCCCCGCCATGTCCCACCATGGTTCCCTCATGGATGCTCTATGGTAGATCGAAAAATAAATTTGGCCATTTCGAAACTCAGAACGGCACATCGTCGTAATTCTGTGTTTCGCGAGAAAGCAATATGTCGTGCACCCTCTCCTCCGCCTTTTTATAACCGAACTGAGCAGCTTCTTTGAAGTAGTCCAATGCCTGATCCTCGTCTTTCTTGACAACAATACCATTATAGTAACAGTATCCCATCATGTATAAGGCTTTCGCATACTCCATCTTGGCAGCTTCTTTGAAAAGATTCAAAGCCTTTGTCGTATCCTCTTCTATTCCCGCGCCATCGAAATAGCACTTCCCTAACTCATATACTGCTGGGGCAAAATGTTCTGCGGCTGCTTTTTGATAGCACTTTACAGCCTCGGCCTCATCCTCTTCTACACCATGTCCGCAAAAATAGCACCTCCCTAGCATATAACTCGCCCACGAATCACCTAATTCGGACGCTTTTTTGAAGCATCTCCATGCGGCATGGTTGTCAATTGTGACGCCATCGCCGTAATAATAGCAGCATCCCAATCTGTAAAGAGCGACAACATTATTCTTTGAGGCAGCTCTCATATACCACTTTGCAGCCTCTTTTGCATTTTTCTTAACACCCGCGCCTGTTTCATATCTAAGACCCATCTGGAATTGGGCCACATCATTGCCTCGCTTTGCAGCCTCCATAAACCATCGACTGGACTCGGCTACATTCTTTTCCAGTCCATGCTTGCCTTCAGAATACCAAAAGCCCAGATGGCATTGAGCGTCCGCATTCCCCATCTCCGCCGCTCTCTTGCAAGCAACAAAGACATCATTCTGTGGAGCCTGCATATCTTCAAGACACCATGCAACATGGAGTTGTGCATCGGCATCTCCCTGTTCCGATGCTTTGCCGAACCAATGCATTGCCTCTCCATAGTCCAGAGGAACCCCTTCCCCTTTGAAATATCCCAAACCCAAATTGAACTGCGCTTTTGCGTTGCCTTGCTCGGCTGCCTTCTTATACCATTTAGAAGCCTCGGACAGGTTCTTTTCAACTCCTTCGCCGTAAAAATAACAAACACCCAGATTACATTGCCAGTTGGCACGACCTTCTTCTGCCGCCTTCTTTATCCAGCTTATTGGACGACCATGCACTCTGTACTCTTCTCCCATAAATCCGTTGTTCCATTGGCGCGTTGCCACGTTCCACGAGATTCAGTTCAATGCGCCTCCATTGCGCACCGCCTCCATTGCGGGAACTCCAATAACTTTGCATCTCGGCATCGCCTCTGATATCTGTTGCAACGCTTGTCCATCTTCCGGTATGCCCAGTTGCGGGACAAGAACCATTCTGCCAACTTGCAAGAAATTGATATAAGCCCAACTATGCTTATGTTTCCTTTTTGTATTGTAAGACAAACGAACCACCTCGAAGTGTTTTTCCAATAATCTGGTGAATTTGCGAGCCATAGCTATATCAAAATCGGCATAGTTGGTCATCATTACACGATTATCACCTAGATAATGAATAATTCCATCACTATGGCCCATAAATTCATTTCTATCCCACGGAAGGAAAACAACGTCGCACAGGAAAGCCTCTTCAAGCATTCTTTGGACTTCCTTGCGTGGTTTATCCTTGTTTTCAAAAAACACCTTTTCTGTCATCACAATCTTGTTACCACAGCGCACCACATTGCCGCCATCAACAACCAAATCCAAATCCACGGCATCACCCAATCTCAAACTACCGCTGCTTCCTATGCCTTTCACATCTGTAATTGTGCGTTGGTAGTATTTTGTTTGCAGATAGTCAGGGTTGTATTTATAAAACACAAAACGCTTTTCGCCTGTCTGGATGGGCATATAGTCGCGACACCAAATATCCCTTGTGTTTGTCAGCAACCGATGGTCAATGCTATTGTCTGTAAGAATTGTATCGAGACTTTGGTACAATGTCGGGCATTTTTTCGGCAGCAGATCCGAGAAGAAAACGGTATCTGTGCAGGCATCGACCATGATGGCCTCATTGCATTTGCCGTATAAAGTGTTCCAACTGCTATTCATGATAGGTATGGCAATCTAGTCGTTTTGAATAATATGAGGACCTAGCATTATTCCAAGATTCTTCACTGATAGTTGTTCTGTCAAAATAAGCCAACCTTAACTTCCCATCCTTGTTTCCATTGCCTATTATTTTCCAATCATCGTCACCTAAATAACGATAGGTCTCTTTGGGGGTGATGTTTCTACTCGTTGAAAGACGTTTTAACTGAGGCATTTTCCTACCTTTGCAACTATTCAGCATGACATTGACACAGGTCAATGGTCCAACAACAATGTTTCCATATTCGTCAGCAATGCTTCTAATCAATATTCCTCCACCTTTGCCATATAGCACACCCTTCCTTTTTTCAAGATTGCTTTCAAAACATATATCCATGCCGCTAAGATGGTAGAACAAAGAGCCCGCCCTATATCCCATTCTGGGGTACGTCACTTCATTCCATTTGTCATTTAAACAGCCTTCTTTAAAATAGTAGATTTCAATTTCCTCCAAATAGTATTTTTTGTCTTTGCATTTAATGTAGTAATTGTTGAATAACTCTTTTGCCAGTTCTGCGCATTTGTGCTGAACGTCATCCACATTGTTATTGTCTAATCCCACAAATGGATCCTTGAGTCTTTTAAGGAAACTATTCATTTTGCATTATCATTTTTTAGGTTGAATTCCGAATGCAAAAGTACACATTAGTGTTGACTTGGAAACCATTTTTCGGTTAAAAGTTGTTAAGGTTTTTTCAAAAGTTATTAATCACCAACAGAGTATAAAAAAACAACAAGGCCCTGTCGATGAGACAGGGCCTTGTTGTATGCAATAATATTTATTGTTCTCCGCGAGCACGCATGAGCACTGCTTTCGTGTATGCAAAAGGCTATCCCTGTGACCACCACAGGCGTTTATATCGTCAAGACCGGCAATCTTCTTTTTTACGCCATTACCAAGTGCCGGCGACGGAGGGCGGTGAGGACGCTTTCGGAGGCCAGGGGATTAAGTCCGCGGAAAGTGGTGCGAGCCTTCAGCTCAGATAGGGGCATGGTGAGCAGCAGCTTGGCTATACATTCGTCGGCAAATGAATTGCTAACCACATCCACGCCTGTGAAATCGAGCGCTACACGTTCGTCCCCTTCATGCAGCGGCATCAACTTCTCGCGCACCTGTTGTCCCAGTTGACGTGTACCTAAATTCTCGCCAAATTCTCTAAAACTGAATGTTACCATAATTCCTCCAATTCATTGTCGTTTAGGAATATCTCATTGTATTGTTCCGCAGCATTGGTGCGGTTCGCCACCACCTTTTCGGGGTCGATTTCCTTGTCAGTCCTCAATTGCAACTATACTATGGTTCCTTGCCAAGGCTCGCTTTCAATGATGGTGGCCCCGACGGTGCGGTATTAGAATTTGAAGGTTACGCCGATGGTGATGTTGCTCCAGTATTCGTCGACGCTTCCCTCCAGCAGGTCGAGCTGCAGGCCGTTGCTGCTGTTGGAGTAGACTACGTTGTTGTCGAGACGTGTCTCCTTGCGGTTGCTGTATACCCAGCCGAGGAGATTGAGGTTAAGGTCGATGTTCACGTGTTTGTCGAGTTCGTAGGTGATTCCGGGCTTGATGGTGAGGTCGAAGGTCTGCAGTTTGGCGTCGTAGGCTCCGGGGCCAGGCATGGCGGGTGCGCCGCCCACACCAGGAGTGGATCCCGGCCCGGGGTTCATGTATCTGGGTGAGTAGCCGAGCAAGGCCTCGGCTTCGGCAAAGAGAATCCAGCGTTTGTATTTCACAATGTTGTAGTGGACGTAGGGTCCGACGCGGTAGGTGCGTTTTGTGCCGATGTCGAACAGTTGGCCGGAGGCGTTGAGTTCGTATCGGTGGTCGAGGGAGAAGCCGTAGGTGAGCCCTACGCGCCAGCGGTCGTTGATGTTGTAGCCAACGAAAGGCTCAATGCGGTATTCGCGCACCTTGTTGGTTACATCGTCGCCCGTCTTGTCGGTACTTTGGTTGAAGTGGCCCGTCCCGCCGACGACCCATTTGCAGTTGTTGTCGTCTTGAGCTTGCGCCCCTGCGGCCATGGCTATAATGGCCAGTGCCAGTGTCAATAGTGTTTTTTTCATTTGTAATAGGTATTAAAGTTGGTTTTCCAAAATAGAAGCCGGAAGTCCCTCTCGGGGCTTCCGGCTTGTGAGGGGTATGATTGCGTGGCAATAATTCCCAGCGAGGGCACTCGCTTACTCTTCCTCGTTGGCGGCTTCCTCGTAAGCCTTGAGGAGGGCCTGCTGGACGTCGGCGGGGACGAGCTCGTAGCTGCTGTGCTGTGGCTGCCGACCGAAGAGGAGGCAAGGTTGGGATAAAAGTAGCGAACTCGGCCACGACGAGGGAAAGCAGGCCCGTGCAGGGGGACGAGGAAGCCGCCGCCGTGAAGAATAGTTCCGATGGGTACGGGGATAATCAAAATGCCAATGGTGCCCGATAACCGCACTGCCGATTTTGACGAACAAAACAACAAACAGCAAAACTATTCCATAAGAAACGCCATTTCTATCCTGTCAAAAAACTCAATTTATTTTCAATAACGACAGTTCTTTAGTAATATTGTATATTTCTTGCAAAAAAAATACAATCAGTTCCATTTGAAAAAAACGCCATTTCTTGAAAACACATGATATGCCGCTGATACCGCTGAAAAAGATGACAAGGGCAATTCTGAGGTTCCAAGCAGCAAGCTGCGTCACTATCAACGTCCACCGGACGTTTCTCAACCCCGCTTCTTGTGTGCTACAATTCAGAATTTCCGGAATTCCGACTCCGCAGAAAGAAGTTTACTTTTGGTTTACCTTATCCCCCACTTCTTCAGGTCAATCTGACTTTCAACCGTCATTTCTGTCTTATCCGGCAGATAGGAATAGACGTCGATTTTGGACATCGACTCGACTTTGTCTACCGTGCAGGCGGCGTCTTTCATAGCGAGAGGTTTTTCGCTATTGGGACATAGGAATGCTATCGCATGATAACCGCTGCCGTCTTTCACCAGCAGGGTTTTGAAGAAATAATCGGGTACAGGAAGACGGTTGGGGCCGATATAGCCATTGGAATGGTCGGTGAAGATAGGGCCACATATCACATGCACGGAGTCGTATTGTGTGGCCCCCCGACGCACCAGGTTCTCTATCTGGTGCCACACTCCGTTGTTCATCACATCGTTCTGCGGACAGATGTTGGTGAAGTAATCGCTCTCTTTTATCGCTTGTTCCGACCATTTCATATCCTGCCGACGAGCCATGTGACCACGAACCCATCCGGATTTGCTATAGTCAGCCGGTGTTGCCTGCGGAAGCGACAGATTTGGATCAGGCATAAAGTAGCGTGAGACCTTCGGGGTGTTGTTGCTCATCTCCACATGTTCAGCCGTCAGCGTGTACTCCGCCCAATCGGGTTGCCTGTTGTTAGGGTTGTATTGCACCGTGAAGCCTGTGTATTTCAGTATCACAGACTTCTTCTGTGCATAGACGCCTTGTCCCCATAAAGACAGGAACAGACACAAAACAGCAAACAACAGACGATGTTTCACGATATTATATATTGGCAATCAAAGACATTGCGTTAGATTTCATCTGACGTTTTCCCAGCTCGGGATAGTGAGCGAGATCACTCTCCGCTCGACACACTCAAAACGTTCATCACAAACCAGCTGTCGAATCCTTGCAGGATGAGGCGTTTGGTGTTTCCGTCGCGGTTCACCTCCAAACCGTCGCTGTAAGGAGTGACACCGATAATCTTGCTGTAAGGTATCTTCGCACCCTTGGTGGGGCTGTTGAAGATTAAGTGCTTGTTGGTGATATACAAATCGCCAGTTCCTTCAAGGTTCATATAGCTGTGTTCCACCGGTTTCATTCGCCCGGTACTCGGACGGTAGTAGACACCTTTGCATATCCTGACAGAAAGACCACCTCTGTTGCTGTGGTATTCACGCTGCACTTTCTCTTCAAAGAGTTTCACGTCGCAGTATTGCCACAGAATGGTTTCTCCCTTACCCAGCATAATGGGAACGAAAGTGTTTTGTGGAGGAAGAACGCCTCGTTGCAGGTTGGAGAGGATGGAAGCCTGCGACATCTTGGCGATATTGCCGTTCTGATAAGTCGCTGGGATATTGTTGGTGGGGAGGCCGAAGGTGCTTGTGTAGGTGCTGACCCGTTGCTCCTCCTGTGGCGACAGCAAGCCGTCCTTCAGGTAGTTTGTGGCCGCTTTGTCGAGCATATACAGATAGGCCTCCTGCAAAGCGTCGTTGCTGATGGGGAGTGCGGAAGTCACTTGATCGATGGCCGTACGCGCGGTATTGATATCGGTACGTCCAGTGAAGTATTCCGCAATATGCCCCTTGATGACCTTCTGTGCGAAACGGGTAACGGCACCGTTACGGTCAATCACCCGATAAGGTTCAGCAAGAGCCGAGACAAGATGCACCACATTCTGCACCACGTCCATGTTGAAAGGACTATGGATAGCGGCGGCATAGTTGTCTATTGCTGTTGTTGCCTCTGTTGCAATATCATCTGCATTCAGATAATTCTCTTTGCGCAGCGCTTGCAGTCGACGCTGAATATCGGCAGCTGTAGTCAGATGCTGGAAATAACGAGTCAGCATCTGGCGAAGTTCGCCGACACCCGCATTGTGCTTCCCCTCACATTCCTTATGTGACGAGGAAAACAATCCCGAACTTTGTCCACAGTATTTACAAGTTGCCATATCAAGATAGTGTTTCAAAATATGTTTTGCCTGTTAAATAGTCCTCTAGGATAAGATTGCCCCATTTCAAGGAGTCATTTCTTTCACCTAAAAAGTCATACCAATGCTTTATTACCATTTCCGTGTTTGATATGTAATAATAGCCCCTTCCTGTATACTTAAATTTCTCATATAGGTTCTTTACATGCTTCCTCATAGGTGCTATTTGATCTTGGTAAGGATTTGCTCGTCCGATTTTGTCACCAATAAACTCAAACCAATTCACACATGGTAATTCTTTCCATCCTTCATCTTTAAGTGGCACAATCATCTCAGTTACTAAATCTGGAATTGTTAAATTAACCGCAATTGGCAGAACAATATCTTTCGCTTGTTTCCATGCGTTATCATCCAATACAACCCCATAGAAGAATAGCTTATTCTGTAGTTCATATACCCATGCTAATGGTTCGCCCAGCCATATGTTTCTTTCCTCATCAATAGTAATGCTACCAAAAGAAACTGCTCCATTTACAGCATACCCATTTTTGATACAGTAAGACTCTATTTGCGCACAAAACAACACCAATGATTGATAACCATCAACAGAATCATCAACAGTGGCTGCCATTATTGAATCCGAGTAATAATTGATGATTAATTGATCCTTATAAATTGTTGTAATATCATCAATTTTAGAATACAAAGAATGGATTACAGTCATACCTTCTGTTTCCAGAAGTTTTTTCATACCCATAATATCCAGGAAAGCAATGTACCGGTTTCGATTTATTTGTTCAGGCATATCCTTTTTAGAGTCTTACAATTCAATAAGGGATTAGATCCATTTGCTGCCAGTATAATGCATACTTATACTGCTGATAAAATTGATTATGGACATACACCAATGGACGCTTACTACAAAGAGCTGCGTAACAAAAAGAATCTTGCTCAATTTTGGGAGGGGCTCCTTTGAGTATTATTTCCTTTAGTTCCTTTCTTGGTAATTCTTTTCTTTGCTGGTTCTGAAAAGCTCGGCTTCCGATTTCAATAACTGATGACGGGATCTCGATTTTTTCTATAGACGTGCCATAAAATGTATGATCCTCAATATGAGTTATTCCTTCTGACAGGACCACCTTTGACAAACGGACACATGCGTTGAAGGCATACTTTCCTAAGTATGTGACACTACTTGGAATAACGACAGACGACAAGAATTCACAACCATAGAAGGCCCAGTCTCCAATGTATGTAACACCATTGGGAATTATCAAATTCTCTATTTTTGCATGAAAAGAGTTTTCTCTAATTTCAACTAATGTGTTTGGTAGGATAATAGAAGATGCATCACACCACAAGGAATATGGAGCAATTTTCTTTATTTCCCTTTTGATACCGTCGATTTCAATAGAATCAGGTATTATCAATTCCCCCGAAGGTGTTTTATACCCTAACCAGCCATCTTTTTTGTTCGGAGGTGTCACTACGCAATAGCCATCAACAATTTCCAAATAGATTCTATTCCCATTTTTGAATTCTACACAATAATATGGCGTCTGATTTATGTTAGGTTGAATAACAATATAATCCGATACATTTTGTGGCGATTCAATTACTGTATTTGGATTGGGAATATATTGTGAGGTTTCTTCCGGCTTTACTTTAAAGGATGTTTTTTCTTTATTCTGTATGGATTGCTTGGAGGGTTTTGGATTTGTCGTCGGCTCTATCGTTTTCTTTGATTTCGACAAAGATCCCATCATCATCTGTATCTTTGACAATGCCTCTTTGTTATTAGGATTGATGGCGAGTAAAGAAAACAATGTCTTTTGAGACAGTTCTGCCTTATTCAACTTAATATAAGTTTCTGCAAGCATCAGATAGGCATTCTCTCTTTCGGGATGTTCAGCAATAGCCGCCTGGAAAAACTCCATCGCCTGAGTATAACGACCGGCATTGAACTGGTTTTTCCCTTCAGCATAATAATCCACCGTAGAGACAGGTTTTGTCTCTGTAGTTTTACCGGAGTCTTTATCTTTCTTGAATAGCTTATCGAATATCATGGTTTTCCTTTCTCTTCTTTTCTTCTCTTAGTTCCTCCAGATAGCTGGCGGTGATTACGCCGGAGGGCAATGCAATAACAGCCACTCCCAGTAGGGATGAGAGCATACTGATGAAGCGTCCAATCTCCGACACGGGATAGATGTCGCCATATCCTACGGTAGTCAACGTGGTGGTTGCCCAATAGAGGGCATCGAAGAAGGAGGTAAAGATGGCGTTCCCTTCATCGGTCGACTCCACGTTGAACATGATGAGAGCTGTGACGAAGATATAGAACACCGCAATACCCAACACGGTAAACAGTATTTTCTTCTCCTTCTTCAGCACCTTGACGAGTATCTGTATCTGACGCGAATAGCGCAGGAACTTGAACAGTCGGAATGTCTTCAGCAAACGGGCAATACGAAGCACCTTCAACGAACGGCCGAACACACCCACCGAAGGTAAGATGGAAAGCAGATCGAGAATTGCCATCGGAGTAAATGGGTAGATGACAAACGAGAGAATCTTGTTTCTACCTGAACGCTTCAGGTCGGCCGTTCCCCACCGCAGCAGATAATCCAAGATGAAGACGACAACAGATATCTGATCGAACCATACAAACAGAGTTAAATGTTCGCGGAACATCAACGGGATGATGCTCAGCACAATCATCACCAGCATCAGAATATCGTAGAAGGTACTCCACTTCGACTGATGCTCGTCGTCGTATTCTATAACGTTAAAAAGATCTATTCTCTTCATGACAGTTGGTTTGTTGTAACAAGAAACGCTTGAAGTTCTTTCTCAGGAACCACACCCAGCACCATAGCTTCTCTCACAGTACGAATATTTGCCGCATAAGGGAATTCATACAAAGCCACCGATGGGGTATCCATCTTACTTCTGTTGGCAGTAAATACGGCTCGGTCGAAATGCATCGCCAACAATGCATCCTTGCTGCGATGCTTATAGAACATCACGTCGACAATCTTGATATTTGGCGACACCGTGAACGTCTGTCCGGCAAGCAGCATTGCCAATCCGATGATACACTCACTTTCCTCTTGCTGGAGTTCTCGTTGGAGTTTGTTTTTCTCCGTCCATCCCCTACTATGATAAACCGTTTTCGTGGTAGGAATACAGTAGCTTAAAGGCATCATGCAAGATATGGAAGCACGTCCCTTGCTTTTGTCGTAATCCACATTGACGGTGAGTTCAAAAGGCAAGCGAATCTGTTGTATTGCCGCTTGTAATGAGGTATCCACCACGCTATTCTCTCCATTGACAACATCGTTGATGTCGGCGATTGTGGCATCGTATTTTTCTTTAAACTTACGGTTCTCTGAAGCCTCTTTCTCAGCTTCAACACGACTGAAAAAAGCATACAATTCTTGCCAAATAAGATTCCGTTCAGCCAATATCTGTGACGCCGTCTGTGTATTATCGTACTGATCTCCCAATTCACGTATCTCTGCCTCTATCTCGGTGATAGTAGGCTTTGCAACCGGCATCGACTTTGGAATATACTTCTCCAACTTCTCTTTTTTCTTCAGCCCTTCATAGTAGGCAACACCATGCATCTCACCTATTTGTTCCGGTAAATGGGTGAGAGAATGGGTTCCAGACATATTATTCGGCTGTATCTTAATAGTAGTCATAACTCAGAAATTGGGTTGATACCTTCATATAATTGTGTCGAAGTGCTGAAATGACCACAGCATTGTTCTTTCACAGCGCACGTATCACAGCATTCGACATATTTTGTTTTCCAGTCAGAGATGCTCCGTTTTGCAAACGGCCAGCATTCACGTGGAATTAAACAAAGCGGCACATTGTAGATGGCCACATCCAGTCGCCAGTCATCGAGAGCAATTACTGCGTCTCTCAGATAAAGAGCGTAGTCTTTGGGTTCTACCCATATCCTTGCGGTATTTTTCACCGACAAACCTGTACGTTCCATTCCCATAAAAGCTGTCCACGAAACAAACGGCAGGTTCTTGAATATATACTCAGCCATTCTTGGAAGCCGGATATAGTTGAGTTTGTTGACAACGACACGCAGTTCAATCTCAACACCATTGTCAGCAAGATTGTAAAGTCCCGTCATCGTCTTTTCATAGGCATGATTACTGCCAGCTATTAGATTATGGTCGCCTGGATAATCGGAATGGAACGGGATACCGACAAAGAAATTATCGCCCGCCGCCTCGCTGATTCGTTTCGTATAAGCAGCATCTTTAAATGCACGTCCATTGCTCAACAACTGTAATGCTGTATCAGGCAATACGGCACGAACTTCCTGTAGAAGGGAAATCAGTTTTTCTCCAAGCAATGTGGGTTCACCTCCGGTAATGCCCAACACCTTCAATTCTTTGGAAGCAGAACGTAACAGTTGCATGTTGCGTTCATACAAATCCTCGATATCATCCACCTTACGAGGCGGCTGACAGCACATCAAGCAATGGTTATTGCATTGAGCTGTTACGAACAAAGCGTTGTCGTTGGAGTTGATGTCAAATTCAGTCCTCATAGCAGCCAGCGTTTAAAGATGGGAAGCACTTCTTCTTTACGCTCAATAATAAGCATAATCAGATACTCAATGATAGCTTTGTTCTTCTTGCAAAGTAATGAGGTGGGTCGATGCCCGTACATATCTCCCTGTGTGGAATAGTTGCGTACAGGGTCGGCTCCACAATAGTTTCTTAAAGCACAATCGGAACAACCAGCCAACGTCTCATTAGCCCATATTTGCGCTATCTTTTGCACCTTGGGGCCAAAGACAATATCTTCGTAGCGGTCGTGAACACTACCCAGTCGGAAAGAATAATCTCCGTTTTCTGCCAACATTCGCGACTCGTCGGACGCATATACATATCCGTCGTAGTTATACACCAACACCGAGTTGATGATACCAGCTGGCGATTGTAAATCCACAAAACCCGTACAGAAAGGAGTCAGCATCTTTCGAAGAACAATCACAGCAAACTCTTCCATAAAGAAGGTCCCCTGTCTGTTTATCTCCAGAATATGCTCGAAAGCGGTTTTGTAAAACTCGATGAACCTTTCTGTGTATTGATACCAGTTATGATTATATGCAGCTAATCCGTATGGATTCAAAGCACGTAGGAAAAGTCCGTTGAATCCCATTCTCACATACTCGTCCACAATCTCTATTGGATAATCCAGCGCCATTACCGAGGTTGTTTGCAACGGAGAAACCATATCAAATCCCAACGCTTCACGGGCCTTCTCAATACCGGCCACCACCTTCTCGTAACTGTCGGTCTTTCCCCGATTGGAATTGTGCAAAAATGATGGGCCATCCAACGAGGTGGAAATCATCACATGGTATTGCTTGCAGATATCCAGCATCTCGTTGGTCAGATGAACGCAGTTGGTACATAGTACGTAGTGCATCTCACGATTCTCGTTTTCATTGATGCGTTCAGCTGTCTCTATTCCGAAACGAATCAATTCGGGATGCAAACTTGGTTCGCCTCCTTGGAACTCCATTGTCAACACAGGAGCTGGTGAACGGAACATCAGTTTGACGGCACTCTCCATTGTATCGAACGACATTGTGCAATGAACACTTTGTTCCGTCCGGCTTGATGCCTGACAATAGACGCAGTTCTGGTTACATTGGAGAGTGACTACAAAAATATGCAATGCCGTAAACTCATCCAGAAAACGCTTCTTCTCACGCAGGCGGGAGGCATAGATATCGAAATTGGCAGGAATCCTGTTTTCGCTGATGAAATAGTTTGCTACAAGGTCTTTGTAGGTATCATCTTCTTCCAGCTGATGGTTTACGATTTTATCCACACTACCCTCGGGCAACACAAGCATGTCACCAAACTCATTCACCAAAACCTCTTGGTTGGCAATGCGGGTAAAATCGAACGGAAGAAGATAATAGGGTTTCATTGCTCAACCTCCTCATCGAAATCGTCACAATCGGCAAAAGCTTTCGCATAAAGAATTGTGCGGATATCCTTAGTTTCGGAAGCAATGATTTCGCGTGCTTTATAATCATTCAAGGTTTGAATGAACTTATGCAGGATTTCCTCCTCTGAAACCGAGGTATCTCGTGGGGCAATCGCCACCGACTCATTTGTACCATTCAGAGAACGCTGACAGTCATAATCCTTCGACAGTGCATATATACTCTTGGTGATACAAGCATCGGAATATATCGTTCTATCAATATCTATCGTCATGTTAGAGAGAAAAGTTAATGGGCAGATTAAATTGACAGCGGACAACCTTACCGTTTTGCCTACCAGGAATCCATTTGGGCATCGATTTCACTATACGAAGACACTCTGCACCGCAACCGCCACCAATATCACGAAGAACTTTGATATTAGAGAGGCTTCCATCTTTTTCAACAACAAAGGTCACATATACCTTGCCGGAAATATGTTCGTCTTTGGCTTGTTGGGGGTATCGTAGATTTGTTTGAATAAACTCACGAAGAGCGTTTTCTCCGCCAGGATATTCGGGATCTACCAAAACCACTGTGTATATAGCAGTATCATTTACATCAGTATTGTAGGTTCCATTATTAATTGACGAGGATGTATTTGAGGTTGCAGTCGTTCTACTTGAAGAGGAAGAAGTGCTACTGCTTGAAGATGTGGTTGTAGATGGTGTGGTCGACCTCGTTGTTGTTGTGCTCGAATAATGCGAAGCGTGACCCGTGTTACTTGACCGGTGTGAGCTATGTGACCGATGCGAGCTATGCGACCGGTGATTGTTGATTCCAATAATATCGCCGCTCTTTGTCACTTTGGCCAGCACATTTTTGAAGACACTCTTCTTCATTGATCCAATCTCATCCTCGTTTCGAGTACCGTCCATATCATTGTTCACCGCTATAGGTTCAGCGGATGCGGATTTGCTTCCAAAAAGAGAAAGAACCGCAGCCAGAAGAACTGACTTTACCAGTTTATTCGACTTCTTCTTCATTTTGCTTTGGATTTGAGTTTATCAATGGTATCATAATCTGCAATGCCAGTAACGGTCAACCCGCAGAATGCTTGGAATACTTTTACAGCCGTTGCTACATCTTGCGAATACTTTCGCTCATTCTCTCCCACTTTTTCAGGGTTTGGGGCGAATCCCGCTTTCGTCAATAATCTAATCAACTCAGCAACATCCTCACCTTTGTCCCCTTCTTCCAATTTGCGAATACCCAAGCGTCGAGTGGATTTATACGCTGACCAGTCATCAAATGCTTTCTTTGTTTTGCTGTCCATAACGCCGGTAACAGGGAGGCCTGCGTCTTTCTGGAAGTATTTGACACCTTGCGCCACATCGGCAGAGTATAAGCTATAGTTGTTTTTCTGGGTTGAGTAGGATTCACGGAGATAATGAAAGTTTTTCAATTTGGTAACAAGCGCATCCACATCGTTTCCGTAAAGCCCCTGACTCAATGTGCGGTCCCCTAACGAATAATTCTTATAGTTTTTGACTGGTTTACTGACGTATGAACTGCTGCTGGAATAGTGGGATGAAGAGTAGTGAGAACTGTGTCCATAACGACTGGAGCGATGAGAGCTGTGCGACCGGTGAGAACTATGCGACCTATGGTCGTTCACGCCGGTAATGCTCCCATTGGGGCCTACTTTCATGACATTGTGCCATACGGGTGCTTTGAGAGCGTTCAACTGATCTGCCTCATCATTATCCAAATTGATGGGAGATATCTCTTTTGCTTCCGAATGGGTCGGAAGAATAGACATTGCAGCTGAAATGAGCAGCGATTTTATCAGTTTTTTCGACTTCTGTTTCATTTCATCTTGCCTTTAATCAGGTTCAGATAGTAATCATCCGGCATACAATAGAGTAGGTCATCTATCTCTTCACAATTCTGTTGCGAGGGTTTCCCTTTCTTATTTGAGATGTCCTTTAGAATCAGATCTCGTTGTTCTTCTACACTCTTCTGCAACGACTCTTGGAACGACTGAGAATACTTTGACAAATCAATGGTGAGCCCTATGGATGACAATGTGTCATATTGCAGCTTTGCATCTTTACATTTACCAACATACAACAAACTATCTATCTTCGTTGAATCCTTCGTAAATATTATTTGGGATGCATTGTTCTGTTTTTCCTGAGCAATAGCCTTGTAGTGATCTGTCCGATAATCTGCGGTGTATTCCTTTTCGGCATTAATGTAAATGTAAAGAGCCTCAATAGCATTACCGTTAGCCAGCATATTATCACCTTCAGTAATACTATTCTCAAAAGCATTTATTTCTGACCGATGTTTGTTGTTCTCAACTTTGTCCGAAATAAAAATCACAGCAAGAAAACCGACAATAACAGAGATTAAAGTAATTAGTGCAAATCTGTATATTCGATATTTCTTAACAGCCGTTTTAGCATTTGCAACGTCTTTCTTTACATCAACCCGCTGTGGATCTCCAATAATTTCAAAAGCACGGTTAATTCGTTCAGCCAATGAAATCTGTTCTGTTGTATCATCAAAAGCCTTCTTCGATTTTTTGCCTGACACAATCAGTTTTTTAATTGACTCCGAGTAAGCGATACCGTCTTCAGCCAAAATCTTGCGAGCAGTACTGTGCATCTTGTCACTCGAAGTCGAATTCTGGTCAACCAAGAGTTTTTTTTCTGACTTTATCCAATCCTCAATATCAGAAGGTACACCTAGCTCTTTTGCATAGGAAGACATCTTATGTTCAAGCACAACAATTTCCCCTTGCTTATCTGTGTTATAGTAAGCAGAAACCAATCCCAGACAATCTGTTTCAACAACAAGGGAATCTTTCAGCAACTGCTGGTATTCCAATTTTACATTATCAAGTTCCGCCAGAACCTTCTGTTGTTGCAGGAATTTAGCAACCTCATCCTTTGCAATTCTTACATCCCTTTCCACATCCAACTGGGTGGAGCGTGGAAGTAACCGATATGCATAGTTCACTCTCTCCGCAATTTCTTTCATTCGAACCACTTCCGCACCACCGAACATTTTTAAGCCTTTTTCCCCCGCTTCCTTTTGCCGATCAATTATCTGCTTATACTCTCCGACGCCACTGGCTATTGTGTCGTTGAGAATTTGCGTTCGTTGAGAAGGAACTGTCGAAAGCCCATCTATCACTTTCTTCTTCGCGGCAGTTATCCATTTATCATCATAGGTATGACTATTGGCTGCTTGTGCAAGAATCTTTATGCGACCTTCTAAACGGTATAGTTCTGTATTGGCCGAGGTGGAATAGAATGCACCTTTAATACCTAACTGATCTGTATATGTGGTAACCTGTTTTTTGAGAGCAGCTTCATACTTTCTTATTTCGGACGACAGCATCTTCTTCGGATCAGAGAACTCTGTGAACGTAACCTCTAATCCAATGGCCTCCTTCATAGCGTCAGCTATCAAGCCGACAATATTTCTCCTTAACCCTTGCTTCTTACATAGGCCTTCTATCCATTGTGCATCCTCCGCCTGCCATAGATTGCCGGATTGTTTTTTCCATTTCAGTAACTTGTCAACATAGCCGCTCGCTGCAAGTACACTTATTGCTGACTTCTTTTCTGCAAGTAATGGATCATGCACATTGAAAGCGCGATAGTCGGACAAAATACCGACCAATGTTGAAGATTTCAGGACATCACTCCCCAAATCTTTAACTACGTTTACAATAGCTGTATTTATATCGGACACTTGCATAGCTTGGGTTACTCTTACTTATAGAATGTATCGAGATTCTTTATTTCTGCTCCATTCTCCAAAGCTTGTTTTACAGCATTCTGCTCAAATTTCAAGAATTGATCATAACTAAGTCCAAAGAGTTCTTGTAAATCCACCTTCATCAACGCCTCTTCCTTGTCAACCCGATTATCTTGATATATGAGGCTTAATTGCCGGCCAAGAATATGCTCAATCTGAGCTTCTTTATGTCGCTTTAAAAAATCACCTTCTTGTACACGGAAATATAGTTTCATCATCCGCAGAGTATGCATCTCTTCTGATGACAGAACATTGTCTTCTAATATCAACTCAACAAAATCAATAATAACATCTACTGCTTCCCAACGAAGTTTATCTGCGGTAGTACGGTATTCTTTGATTATATCTTTCAGTAGTAATGGAGAAGTGTTTCCTTCTGAAAGGGCACGCAATGCGGCAGTCATTGGATAACTGTATCTATGATTTTTCAGCAGATTTTGAATTATTGTATTCATTGTTTGTCTTTTCTTGAGCTTAAGATGTTTCCATATCCAATTTCTTGATGCGTTCGTTCAAATCCATCTTTTCTTTGAGGTATCGAGTGAGGTCGTTATAAGCCATCCTCCTATCATCGGTGTTGAATGCCCCCTTAATAATGTTTGCCCATGTTCGAGCCGTTTTGTTCGACAACACATCCATTTTGACCTCGAGCCTACCTTTCTGCCACTGTATCAACGAGGGCAAAAGTGATTGGCAGCGGTCATCATAGATACCGGCTACCGACATATCATCCTGGCTGCCACGTTTGCTCAATATGGGAAGAGACTGTTCCAAATCCTTCACAGTAGCTTCGTGGCCGTCATGCGAGAAACCTTTGGCCAACTGGACATAGAAGTTGTAGAGGTTCTCCTCTTCGCCAAACGAGTCGTCGATACCATCACTACCTAAGAAGATGGCTACCGGAGCGGTGTCGACTCCTCCAAAGCAGCAGCGGAAGCGGGAAAGGGCATCGGTGTCGCATATCGAGGTGGTTTTGTTGAGGAAGCATCGGTCGTCCCAAGGGATGGGCTCGAACGGGGAACCATCTTCACGAAGGGCGACACATTTGCCGTCACCCACCTGGAAGGCCAACCAATAGGACGGGGTGCGGATGGTTGCGATAAGGGTGCAGCCATAGGTCTTCTCCCACTCGTGATCATCCTGCGGAACGGCAAGGGCTTGTTCCGTCTCGGTGAGCGAATGCTGACCGGCATGTTCCATCACAGCATTGCGCCAACCGACAACAATGGCTCCGAAGAGCTGCTGCAATACGGCAGGCATCGTGTCGCCAATACCCACGGTGGTGTAGGGTTTGCCGGAGAAGGTTGTTTCCGGAACTCCTTTGGCGAATTCGGTGAGACAACGTGCAGTCACTTCGCTCAACAGACGAGAGCCCGCATCGCTACGGTAATAACGAGTACCACCATGCCCATCGCTGATGATAGCAAGGCAAAAGTCGGATGTCGTCTCGCTGAAAGAGTAATCCTGACAAGGTTTATCGGTAGCTTTGTGACTCTCTCCCTGACAACGACAATCGAAACTTGTTATATTAGTCCCAATCGTCATAGGAAGCAGTGGAAGCTGGGGCGGAAGCCACTTCGGCACCGCCAATGTTGTCAACTGCCGATTTGACTTCGGCTATCACCTGTTCCTGCTTGGTGGTGTCGCCAGCGGTACTGCTCTTGCTGCCAATCTGCGACGAGGTGACGGCCACCACACGGATAATCTGTTTCAGAGCATCGATGTTGTGGACGGTAAATACTGCCTCGTTGGTGCCAGTGAACTGGGTGAGCACATCTTTGTCGGCATCGTCACCGATGGCAATGGCCACCTTGATGGCCGCTTTGAACCAGTTGTTCTGTTTCAACGTAGCGAGACCTGACTCGAAATCGTCGGTGGGAGCACCGTCGGAAAGCAGGATGATGGCGGGAGCGAACGAGCCACTGGCAGCCTTCATGAAGCCGCTGCGCGACAGCTTGCTGGCCAACTCCTTGCAAGCGGCACCCAGCGAGGTGAGCGCACTGGCTTGTACATCCTGCCACACAAACTCGTTGGCGGGTTTGGGTTCGCTGTAGAGCCAGTTGCACGTGGTGGAGAACTCGAGAGCGGCCACCTTGATTTCGGCATCGGGGTTTTCTGCTGAAATTTCCTCCAACATGGGAAGAACGTTGACAACGGCGTCGTTGACAGCACCAATCTTACTGCCAGCCATACTGCCGGAAGTGTCGATTACGAAGAACAGCGTCATCGTGCGACGCGGGATTTCTACGGTTTCGTCTAAAAGTGACATAGTATTGAATAATTTTAATGATTATCAGTTATTTCTCCCTTGGTGGATTGGTTGAACGAGACCTTGATGCCGGCCTTTACAGGCATCATCTCTCCTGGGGCAACAGCTTTCAGTTTGCCGCTGGGCGTTTCGGCTGTCCATGTGGCATCGGGCGAGAGGTTCTTCAACAACAGCATTCCCGCACTTGCATCGCGCAGCACCTGCACGTCTGCCATGTTATCGTGGTCGATATAAAGATTGGTTCCTTCGGTGAGGTAGAGCGTTCTCGCACCGAGTTTCAGTTTCAAAGTGATATCGATAGTTTTGCCACAATCCATGCAGGTATTTTTGTCCTCTTCGATGAAAGTCTCTCCCTTGCAATTGGGGCAGATGACAAGTCTATCGCGCAGAGTGGCAATCAGTTTCTCCCAGTTCTGCTCAATCATACGCTTCTGGGGATTGCGCAGCATCTCCTCGCTGAACTCGCGGGTAAAAGTCTCTCTGAGAACAGCTGGCAAAACGGGCCAACGACGGATAACATTCTGATGGATTCCGCGGACGGGGAGGTTGCTCTTGTCGTTGGGATTATAGATGAACACCGCCTCGCTACCGTAGAATTTTTTCTCGTAAGCCTCTGTCATACAAGGGCAGGCAACCACCTTTGCTCCTTCGAGCGGATGATTGGCGTAGAAGAGCATGAAGAGGATGACAGACAGAGAATAGCGGTCGCTGTACTTGTCGGGGATGCCACCGGCCACCACTTCGGGAGCCATATAGCGGGCTTTACCCATAATGCCTGACTTCTCGCCCTGCGGCATCACGTTGTCGTTGTCGCAGATGAGCACGTCGCCCGTCTTTGGGTCGATGAAGAAGTTACCGTCGTTCAGATCCTGATAGCTGTAACCGAAACGGTGGAGCATCATGAAGCCGTTGCAAATCTTCATAGCAGCGTTGAGCATCGCGTCGAAGCTGGCAAACTTGGCTTTCGCCATCAGGAAGTTCCCGAACTCGAAATAGTTCTTCGGACGCAGATCCATCACATAACCATAGCTGCCGCATTGCCTTTCGGTCAATGCTTTCGGCCACAGGAAAGCGTCACTCGGAGCGCCGTTAAGGATGTTATTGTTGAGATTGGTGTAGAAATAGTTGTCAGGAGCGTTGAGATACCATTTCAAAGCCATATCTTTGCCATTCATATCGACAAGATACACAATACCTTGACCACCGCGTCCAAGTTCCTTCTTAATCTTGACGCTTCCTCCCCCGACGAGGGTAATCCGGTCGTTTGTCTTCAGCTCTGCCATTCTGCCATTAATGCTGTTGTTCCGCTATGAGTTCTCAGATTACGGGGAAAATAAAAAAGCATAGAACTCGTGTTGCCGGTTTCAACAATCTTTAGGCATCGCCAAACGCCTCACTGGAATTGAAACTTTCTGAACCTTATCCTATGCCCCCGATATGCAGCGGTCAGAAGACCATACATAAAGGCAAAGCAGAAAAGGCATCAGTATCAGTGTCCTCCAGTTAAAATTGGCGATTTTAAAGATTGGACCTATACAAATGCTTTATTCGCATCTCCGACATGACTCGCGTCGAATTATGACTGCAAATATACACAATTTTTTTGATACTGACGTACCTTTCGGATAAGATTCTGTAAAATATACTGAATATAAATAAATTACAGAAGTGCTTTGGAATGTATGACACAACAAAAAACACTCAACAACGCTGAGGTTCTCGGGATTTGACTGCATTTTTTGCAACTTCGTTGACATGCAATAAATTCGGGTAAACGACGTTATAATAATATGTCACACACTGATAGAAACACACTCGGTCTGGAACACGGGAAGATAGGCGACCGCATTGCGGTGGTGCTGGATGGGAAGCAGATTTACAAGAAGCTTTACAAGCCCACAAATCCGCGTACACCAAAGCAGCAGATGCATAGGGCGAAACTGGCGTTCGCGAACCGGCTGTCGAAGGAACTGGCGGAGGCGGTGAACCTCGGATTCGAGATGGTGCCGGAAAAGGGCAGCGGGCAGACGGCACGCAACGCGTTCGTGAAGATGAACTGGGACAATGGGGCGCTGGTGTGGCTGGAGCGCGAAGCGGATGAGGCTGGCATCGATGTGAACGGACAGAGCCAAGGAAATGACGCTTCGGGTGTTGAACTTTCTGGCGAGTGGGGAATTGTGCCGCAAAGGCTGGTGTTGGCTTACGGGCCGCGGTATATCGGACAAGGAATGACCGCAGAGGTGCGTGACGGACGGCTGCATGTCTCGTGTCCCGACCCAGGGTTGGACGACCCACACGCGGCGAAGGACGACCGGCTGATGGTGGCGGTGTACCGTCCTGCGGTGCCAACGGTTCATGTGTTTCCAGGACCCTTCAGGAAAACTTGCAAAGAGTGCCACCTTGAGTTGCCTGAAGATGTCGCAGGTGATGATGACGTGATGCATGTATACGCCTGGTTCCAAGCCACCACTTACCACCGCTCGGGTGGTGGAAAGATTACCGTCCGTCCGGGGCAGGCAAGCCCAAGCATTTATCTTGGCAGCTTCATGCTATAGTGCTGCCAGCGTCTATCCAGGGACTTGGCAGCGACTTGGCATACTCTAGGCAGTCCCGCGGAGCAGAGTGAATGCTGGCTACACCTTAGGTACTCCCTTGCAACAGGCTTGCATCTCCCTTGCTACATACTGCCACCACCCTTGCTACTCCCTAGCTACCTACTGGCTAGCCCGAGGCTACCATTACCCTACCCTAGAATTACCCTAGAATTACGGTAGAGTTACCCTAGAATTACAGTAGTATTACCAACCGGTGACAAACAGCTGGTTTTCTGATGCTTATTATTATATCGAAGATATAATAATATAATAGGGAAGAGGGATGGCGGACATAAATGCCCGCCCGCCAGACAAAACAGGGGGATTGACAATCCCCGGAAGAGAAGAATAGAAAAAATGGCGTTTTTCATGGCTGCGATGATATCGCAGCATACGGAACAAGAAATGGCGTTTTTTAAGATATAACTAATACCAATTAATAAAGGGTACCCGTGAGGGTACCCTCTGCTGTTTGTTGTTTTGCTCGTCGAAAATCGGCAGCGCGGTTGGCAGAAGGCCTCGTGAGGCCAGGTGGCTATACCGCATTGGCGCTTTGATCATCCACGAACCTAAAGGAACTATTCTTCCTCGGCGGCGGCTTCCTCGTAGGCTTTGAGGAGGGCCTGCTGGACGTCGGCGGGGACGAGCTCGTAGCTGCTGAAGGTCATGGTGAAGGTACCGCGGCCGCTGGTGAGGGAGCTCAGGGCGGTGCAGTAGCGGTTCATCTCGGCCAGGGGGGCCTTGGCTTTCAGCGTGGTGTATTTGCCTTCGGCATCCATGCCCATGACGATGGCGCGGCGGCCCTGCAGGTCGGTCATGACGCCACCCTGGGCCTCGGTGGGCACGGTGACGGCGATGTCGTAGATAGGCTCCTTGATCTTCGGGGCAGCCTGCTTGAAGGCCTCGCGGAAGGCGGTGCGGCCGGCAATCTTGAAGGCGGTTTCGTTGGAGTCGACGGGGTGCATTTTACCATCGTAGATGTTGACGACGATGTCGCGGGCATAGGAACCGGTGAGGGGACCTTGCTCCATCTTCTCCATGATACCCTTGAGGATGGCGGGCATGAAGCGGGCGTCGATCGAGCCGCCCACGATGCAGTTGTTGAAGACCAGCTTGCCACCCCACTCGAGAGGATACTCCTGAGTGTCGCGGATGGGGTACTTGGTCTGGTTGGGCATGCCGTCGAAATAGGGCTCGATGAGCATGTGAACCTCGCCGAACTGGCCGCTACCACCAGACTGTTTCTTGTGGCGGTACATGGCTTCGGCGCTCTTGGTGATGGTCTCGCGGTAGGGGATGTTGGGGGCGGTGAAGTTGACGGCCAGCTTGTACTGGTTCTCGAAGTACCACTTCACGGTGTTGAGGTGCAGCTCACCCTGGCAGCCGAGGATGACCTGGCGCAGCTCGCGACTGTTCTCGAGGGTCAGCGAGCGGTCGTAGGTGACAAGGTCTTTCAGCGCGGCGCCGACCTTCTCGTCGTCGTTGCTGTTGGCGGCCTTCACGGCGACGGTGTAGATGGGAGTCGGGAACTCAATCTCGCTGACGACGTCGTCGGTGTTCTTGGCGGTGGTGAGGGTATGGTTAATCTTCACGTCCTTGAGCTTGATGGTGCAGACGATGTCGCCGGCGCAGGCCTTCTCGACACGCTGACGGTTGCTGCCGCTGCACACGAGCACCTGGCTGACGCGCTCCTTGCTCTGGTTGCAGGCGTTGACCACATCCTGGGCTTCGGCCAGCTCGCCGTCGTAGATGCGGAGGTAGGTGATTTCACCGAGGTTCTTGTCCTTAGCGCTCTTGAAGGCGAAAGCCACGGTGGGGTTGGCACCGTTGCACTTCAGCTCCTTGCCGCCTTTGGTCTTTTTGGCGTCGGCCACCTCGCAGGGGGCGGGGACGTTCTGGCAGATAAACTCGAGCAGACGGTTCACGCCGAAGTTCTCCTTGGCGCTGGTGCAGAGGATGGGGAAGAGGTCGCGTTTGTCGATGGCGAGCTTGAGGGCCTTGGTGAGTTCCTCGGCGGTGAGGTCGCCATTCTCAAAGTATTTCTCCATGAGGGCGTCGTCGGCAGCGGCGGCTTCCTCGACGAGGGCCATGCGCATCTCCTCGGCCTTGTCGGCATACTCGCCGGGGATGTCGGCCTCGGTCATCTTGCCGTCGGTGAAGGTGTACATCTTGTTGGCCACGATGTCGACCACCTGGTTGAAGCCGAGACCGGCGTTGGTGGGGAACTGCAACACGGTGCACTTGCCACCGAAGAAGTCCTTCAGCTGGTTGACGGCGTCGTCGAAGTTGGCCTTCTCGGCGTCGAGGTGGTTGACGACGAAGAGCATCGGGGTGTCGAGCTTGGCAGCGTAGCGGTTGGCGATCTCGGTGCCGACCTCGACGCCGCTCTGGGCGTTGACCACGACGACGGCGGCCTCGACCACGTTGAGGGCGCTGTCGAGCTCACCCTGGTAGTCGGCGAAGCCAGGCACATCGATGATGTTCACCTTCTTGCCGCCGAACTCGGTGTACATGAGGGTGTTCTCCACGGAGTAGCCGCGGTCGTGCTCGATGTCGCGGTAGTCGCTGATGGTGTTCTTGCTGTCCACGGTGCCACGACGGTTGATGAGGCCGCCGCAGAAAGCCATAGCTTCAGCCATAGAGGTCTTGCCTGATTTGGCGCCGCCCACGAGGGCGATGTTGCGGATGTCCTGTGTCTGATAAATTTTCATTGTGTATACTATTATTTATTTATTTTATCTCTTTCGTTATCAGTATATAGCACACCGCTGACCTCTGTGGTCGCGGTATGAAATGTGGCTGCAAAGATACAAATAAATTTGATACTACAGCAGAAAAAATTGCAAAAAATCAGTCTTTGAGTATCACCGAGGTGTTACCGTCGACGCGGCCTTGGTCGCCGCCGTATACGTTGCCCAAAACCCTTGTGTCTTCTTTCAGGATGACTTGCACGTTGCCGTCGCCTGTGACGGCGCTCTCTTCGCCGCCGCCGAAGACGCTTCCGGTCACAGCGGTGGCTCCGCCGAGGGTGATGCTGATGTTGCCGTTGACGGTGCCGAGGGTGGTGAGGTCGGCATCGGTGTGTATCCAGTTGCCGTCGCCATCTTCGGTGAAGGGGCTGTTGTTGCTGCCTTTCGCCGACCAGGTGTAGGTGACGGCGTCGGGCGGCACACCAATGGTGTAGGCGCCGATGGCGCCGTTGTAGTATGGCTCGACGATATAGTCGCTCTGCGGCATGACGTCGACCGACGGCACCGAGGCCGAGAAGCCGGCGCCGTAGACGTTGCCGCCAATGGTGCAGTCGGTGAGCATGGAGGTGATGCTGCCTTCCACCTTGCCGAGGTTGCCGCCGCCATAGAAGTTGCCTGTCACGGTGCAGCCCGACAGGGTGGAGCTTACGTCGTGGGTGACGGCCAGCGACAGCGAGGCGTAGTTCACGTAGAAACGGCCCACGTTGTTGTTGTCGGCAAAGCCGGCGTAGGCGAAGAGCTCGTACTCGAAGTTGGTGGCTATGCCGTTGTTGGCGTAGTAGCCGCGCCTGTAGCCCGCGCCGTCGTTGCCGCTGGAGGCCCAGCTGCTGAAGTCGTAGTTGGCGCTGTTGGTCAGGTTCTGTTTGCGGATGCGGTTGAACGATGTGCCGCCGTAGCCGGCACCGAAATAGGTGCCGAAGGTGCAGGCCGAGGCCACGGTGGTGACTGTCTTGCCGGCAGTCATGTCGCCGAACTTGGGCCCGCCGCAGTATTGGTCGACGTAGCTGTTGGCGATTGTCACGCTGACGTTGCCGGTGATGGGCTTGGCGGCGTTGATGCCGCCGCCGTAGAAGTTGTCGATGTCGGCGCGGTCTATCTTCCACGTCACGTTGCCGTCGATTTGCTCTTGTCCGGCCCCGGCCACCTCGCCGAAGCGGCCTCCGCTGATGTAGCACTCGGCATTGTCAGACATGACATAGGCTGTAGGCCTGAACATGCCGGTGAGGTAGAAGCGGTCGTAGTCGCCGCCGGTGACGGAGATGGGCGTATGCGCTGTTTTTTTGTCCTTGTCGGAGTGGACGCCGTTGTTGAACATCTTGAACCATGCGTTGCCGCCCAAGTGGATATAACGGGTGTGGGTGGCGTCGGCGTTTTGGTTGGTAGACACAATCTGTTCGTACAGTCCTCCCTGCAGGATGAGCGGCGCCAAGGCCTTGTTGCTGGTGTTGTCGTATTCAAACTCGTAGAAATGCGCCAGGCATGTGTTGGTCACCTCGAACCATCCGCGCGGACGGAAGATGCCGATGCCCGGCATGCGGGTGCTGCCGTTTGCCTTCTGCGCCATGCCCACGCCGGGTCAGCTGAGGAAGTCGAAGCGCACCGGACTTACGCTCTGGCGCTGCTGATGCTGGTAGATGAGGCAGTAGTCTGGCTCGTTGTCGCGGTCGAGGTCGGCGCTCATGACGGTGAACGGCAGGTTATCGTTCTTGATGGCGCTGTTGTCCATGTAGGCGTGGTGGTTCCCCACCAGCACCAAAGCGTGGTCGTACACCGTGTGGCTGGCGTTGCGGCTCAAGGCGTTGATGGCGTTGGTGAGCGAGGTGTACACCGGCTGGCTGCTGCCGTTGATGGAGTAGTTGCTGCCGTTGGAGTAGCGCACACCGGGTGTGGCAAAGTCGGTGGCGTTGCCGTAGGTGCTGTTGTAGGTCTTGTCGTAATAGGGGTCTGAGCAGTAGGCTGCCTCGGCCCAGTAGGGCTCGATGCTGATGGCCGTCACGCCGTCGGGCACGTCGTAGTAGGCCCCTTGGTTGAAGACGCGTCCGCTGACGCTGTAGAGGTCTTTGGCGGTGCACTGGCGGTCGGCGAAGTTGTAGCCCTCGTCCGAGTCATCCTCTATGAAGGTGCCGGTGGTGCCGCCCGTGACGGCGGTAATCTTCCAGCCCGTCACCACGCGCCTGCCGGTGCAGTTCCCCGTGCCCACGTCGTTGTAGTAGGGCAGCTGCACCTTGCGGTAGTTGAAGTTGTAGTGGCTGTAGTCCTTGTCGGTGACGTTGAGTGTAAGGCTCGTGGTGGTGATTGCGGCGCCGGAGGGTGCGGCATACTGCGCGCCGCCGCTGTTGTTGGTCGCGGTGTAGTTGCTGCGTATGATCTGGCCGCCGTAGATGGGCGAGACGTTGGCACCGCCGGTGATGTTGCCGTAGAACATGCAGTTCATCACCATCGTCTTGAGGTTGTTGTTGGCTGTGCCGACGTTGGTGGTGGTGGTCGATGCCACGTTGTTGTGACCCACCAGGCCGCCGACGTCGGTGCCGCCGGTGATGTCGGCGTAGGAGTAGCAGTTGACCACGCGGACCGTGCCGTCGAGCAGGCCCACCAGGCCGCCGGTGTAGCCCGTGCCGGAGAGCGAGCCGCCGAGGATGCCCACGTTGTATATGCGCGCCGCGCCGTTGGCGGTGGCGGCCACGGTGCCGGTGTTGCCGCTATGGCCGCTGATGGCCATGTTCGCGAACACCAGGTTCCTCACCGTACCGGTGAGGGTGGTGAAGAGGGGCGCGGAGAGGCCGCTGATGCGGTAGGGCATCTGCGTCGCGGGGTCGACGGCCGCCTCGAGGGTGCCGCTGAAGGTGGCGACACCGGGTGCGCCGCCGCTGATGTCGGCCGTGATGACATAGTGACCTGCTGCGTTGGTGATGCTTTCAAGAGATGTGATGGGGGGCTGTGCCGCAACTCTGAGCGTTCCGACCAAAAAAGACAGTAGTATTATCAGCCTATATAATGTGCGATGTTTCAAATATTTGCACATGCTATGGATGCCTCCCTTCCATCAATTTCAATCTGTAAAGATACGAAAAAAACGGAAACAATTAATTTTTTTTTATTATTTTTGAGGAGACAATCTGTTTTGTCGCCCTGTGGCGGCTGGGCTGATGCCGAGCGATGCCGTCAGCGGACGATGATCTCCACGTCCTCCAGCCCCATGCGTGCGGCGAGCCACTTGTCCATCTTGCTGCGGTCGGCGTCGGCGAGTCGTGCGCCGCGGCGCAGGTGCACGATGGCCACGGTGCCGCTGCCCACGCGCCCCACGCCGACATGCTCTACCTGCAGAAAGAGCGCCTGTGCCTCGGCGTCGATCTGCGAGCCCAGGGTGTCGTAGAGCGTATAGGTGCGCAGCTGCCCCTCGAGGTCGGCCACCTGGGCCGCCAGCTTGCGGTTGGTGGCGTCGGCGGCGAGGGCGATGCTGTTCACCTGCGAGGCGAGGCTTTCCAGGCCCTTGCTGTCGGTGCCCTGGATGACAATCAGGCTGTAGTTCTTCATCTTGTACTGGGCCATGCGGCTCTGCGCTTCGGCGATCTCCTCGTCGCTGATGTTGCGGCCCACGGCCACCACGCGCAGCGTGTCGTGCTCGGCGCGGTGGTCGATGATCTGCGTGCCGCTCTGCGCCAACTCGTTGTCGACAAAGGCCTTCACGTTGCGCGCCAGGATGTCTTTCTGCACTATGTCGACCGTCATGACGGCGGCGGGAATCATGGCCACGACGACGACGGCGGTGACGAGCCGTTTGCCGCGGCGTTTCACCCCGGGCGCGAGGTTGGTGTAGCTGTGGAAGCGCAGCATCTATGACGCCAATGAAGGTGGCGAGGGCGATGAAGACGGTGTTGATGAAGAAGAGGTAGAAGGCTCCGAAGAAGTAGTTCCACTGCGCCGTGGCAAGGCCGTAGCCCGCGGTGCAGAGCGGCGGCATGAGGGCCGTGGCAATGGCCACGCCGGGAATCACCTGCCCCTTGCTCTTGGTCGTCAGCGCCAGCACGTCGGCGGCGCCGCCGCAGAAGGCTATGAGCACGTCGTAGAGGGTGGGGAGGTGCGCGCCAGCAGCTCGCTGCGGGCCTCGCTCAAGGGCGAGAGGAGGAAGTAGAGCGTAGCCGTGAGCACCGAGATGAGAGTGGCTACACCATAGTTCTTCAGCGACTGTTTCAGCAACTCGAAATCTCTGATACCCACCGACAAGCCCATGCCGATGATGGGGCCCATGAGGGGCGAGATAAACATGGCACCGATGATGACCGCCGTCGAGTTGATATTCAGCCCCAGCGAGGCTATCATATAAAAAAACTGGCATACTGCAAACTTTTTTAAGATTTTAAAATGTAACGGCTGAATAAAATTTTATGGTTGAGTTTTATATGCATCTCCGCGGTCTGTTGTTCGGTCGTTGTTCAGTCGTTGTTCAGTCGTTGTTCAGTGTTTGACTGAACAACGACT
>JAFSLX010000038.1 GCA_017448185.1 Bacteroidales bacterium | reverse complement strand
GTTGTTCAGTCAAACACTGAACAACGACTGAACAACGACTGGACAACGGCCGAACAACATACTGACCATCAACAAATTGACAGAAAGAGTAACGAATGGAAAATTCATAAAAAAAGGCTCCCCGCGGTATAAAGTGTGCGCCGCCGCGTGGGAGCCAAGGCGTAAAGCAAAGCGCTCTACAAAATAAATAACGCAGACTGCCCAGCTTTATTACATATTCATCTATTTTTTTCGAAAAAGCAAACCATTCGTCAATAAGCAAAAGAATATCAACATTTCTCAACAAAAAATAAGATGGATATTACAATAAAAGCATGTTTTCCTCGTTTTTTATTAAAATAAAAAAAACGAAAGAAAATGCAAAACACCCAGCCCATTAATTCAGAACTCATATATGTCGGTGCCAGCGACCGTCGCCTGGCCCTGTTCGAGAATGTGTACCCCATTCCTCGCGGAGTGTCGTACAACAGCTATATCATTTTGGACGAGAAAACTGCGCTGCTCGACACTGTCGACATCAGCGTGGCCGGCCAGTTCTTCGAGAACGTCGAAGCCGCTCTCGGCGGACGCAAGCTGGATTACCTCATCGTCAACCACATGGAGCCCGACCATGCCGCCACGATGATGGACCTCTTGCTGCGTCACCCCGAGGCTACGGTGGTCTGCACCGCCAAGGCCGCACAGATGATGGAGCAGTTCTTCGGCAGCAAGCCTGCACAGCTGCAGGCCGTCAAAGAAGGCGATACACTCGCGCTTGGCAAGCACAACCTGATCTTCACCATGGCTCCCATGGTGCATTGGCCCGAGGTGATGATGACCTACGACCAGACCGACAAGGTGCTCTTCTCGGCCGACGCTTTCGGCACCTTCGGCGCACTGAACGGCAACCTCTTTGCCGACGAGGTGAACTTCGAGGGCGAATGGCTGAACGATGCCCGCCGCTATTTCACCAACATCGTGGGCAAATACGGCCAGCCTGTGCAGACGGTGCTCAAGAAGGCCGCAGCCCTTGACATCAAGATGATATGCCCGCTGCACGGCCCTGTGTGGCGTTCCAACATTGAGTGGTTTATAGGGAAGCACGACGTGTGGAGCAAGTATGAGCCCGAAGAGAAGGGTGTGGTGATAATCTACGGCAGCATCTATGGCCATACCGAAGCCGCCGCCATGCGCCTTGGCACCTTGCTTGCACAGCGCGGCATCAAAAATATCCACTCCTACGACGCCAGCCACACACACGCCAGCAAGCTGGTCAGCGAATGCTTCCGCTGGAGTCATGTAGTGCTGGCCTCCAGCACCTACAACAACGGCATCTTCACCCCTGTCGAGGAGCTGCTGCACGACCTGAAAGCCCACTGCCTGCAGAGCCGCACATGGGCCCTCATCGAGAACGGCTCATGGGCCCCGCAGAGCGGCAAGCTGATGCGCGCCATGATAGAGGAGATGAAAGACATGACTGTGCTCGGCGACACCCTGACCCTCAAGAGCGCCATGAAGCCCGAGCAAGAGAAAGAGCTCGCCGAATTGGCCGACCAGATAGTGAGTACGCTGGGGAGATGATGGAGAAAGGGGAGTGAGGGTGGAGTGAGAGGGGAGTGAGGGTGGAGTGAGGGGGACAATACCTTATTTGTGTAAATAAAATAGACGACAATGGAATATGGATTTCAACGTGTGATAGCATGGCAAAAAGCGCATGAGTTCGTTTTGCTGGTTTACAGAATATCCAAGCATTTCCCCGACGATGAAAGATTTGGATTGACGTCACAGTTGAGACGTGCGGCCGTGTCGGTGGAAGCGAACATAGCGGAAGGATACCGAAAGATCAGCCGGGCCGACAAACTACGCTTCCTCAATATTGCACAGGGAAGCCTCGAGGAATGTCGCGACTACCATATCCTTGCAAAAGACTTGGTCTATATCAACGAAGAAGAATACGAACAGATAAGGGTTTCGCTCTTGATGGCCAGCAAATTCCTCAATGCCTACTGCGAGGGCATCAGAAACAACAACGCCATGAAAAATGACCCAGTATAATAATAAAAAACTGCAAATAAAGAAGTAGTAAACAGGAGTAGTATTAAGGAGTAGCATAAGGAGTAAATAAAAAGAGCCGTGAAAAACATTTGTCCCCTTCACTCCCCTTTCACTCCTTTCTCACTCCCTTCTCACTCCCCCAAATAAAAAAAAACATGCTCGACAACAAAGCCATTTTCAATATCAGCTACGGCCTCTTTGTGCTCGTGGCACGTCAGGGAGACAAGGACAACGCCTGCATCATCAACGTGGCCCAGCAGGTCACTAGCGACCCGTTGCAGCTGATGATATGCGTCAATAAGCAGAACCTGACTCACGACATGATACTGAGGACACTGAAGTTCAACCTCTGCCCGCTGAGCGAAGAGGCCACGATGAAACCTTTCCAGCACTTCGGCTTCCAGAGCGGCAAGACGGTCGACAAGTTCGCCGAGTGCGAGACAGAGCTCCGCACGGAGAACGGTTTGCTTTACCTGCCCAAGTATATCAACTCCGTGATTTCGTGCGTCGTCACCAAGAGTATCGACCTCGGCACCCACACGATGTTCATCGCCATGCCTATGGAGGCCAGAGTGCTCAGCGACAGCCCCAGCATCACCTATGCCTACTACCAAGAGCATATTAAGCCCAAACCCGCAGCTACCGCCCAGCCGTCGGCTGGCGGCAAGAAGAAATGGGTCTGCGAAGTCTGCGGCTACGTCTACGAAGGCGACGAGCTCCCCGCCGACTTCATCTGCCCCTGGTGCAAGCACCCCGCCAGCGACTTCAAGCCGGTGGAATAAATATATTTTTTGCCATATAAGAAAATAGTCGTATCTTTGCAAATTGAAAACTATTGTAATGCAACAGGAACAGGTCATACAACGCATTAAAGAACTTGGCGAGAAGATTCTTCCCAAGGGAGCTTCGCTTTGGCTCTACGGGTCACGTGCTCGCGGAGATGCACGTCCTGACAGCGACTACGATCTGCTAATACTGCTTGACAAAGACACTCTGTCTCTAAACGATTATTTGACACAAAAACCACTTCGTGAGATGGGTTGGGATATAGGAGTGGAGATTAACCCACAGGTTTACGCAAAAAAAGAGTGGCAGGACTACTATTATACGCCTTTTTACGATAATGTATCACGAGAAAAAAGTGTTTTGTTATGAGTCTGAGTGAAGAAAATCGACGGATTATTGTATCGAGAGAGATTGAAAAGGCAAATGCAAATTTCATGCAAGCGGAAAGAGTGATTACAATTGTTCTTTTGATGCTACGCGAGGACTTATTGAACCAATGTTTGCCCCTTCAAAGAAAATGATTGATACCGTTTCTGAACGGGTGATTGAGAAATAATCTTTCCTTTAATATTCGCCGCACTTTGTGATGCTGACAGGATAAAAAAATGAAGAAAAAGCAGTTTTTCTTCATTTTTTTTTGCACATTGTGTCAGATTTGGGGCAAAAAATACGTCTTATATTATAGATGGAGCAACATAGCAGGCAGCGATACGAGGACTACAAGTCCTTTATGCGGCGGCACCAGAAGACGGTGTGGCGCGTCTGCTACGACTTTGCCCGTGGCGACATACCCCGCTGCGAGGATATGGTGCAGGAGGTGTGGATTATGCTCTGGCTCAAGTTCGACACGATGAACAGCCAGTCGGAGTGGCAGCAGAGAGTATGGGTGCGGAGGGTGACACGCAGCGTCCTGGTCGACCTCTATCGAAAGAAACATCCTGACTTGGAACCCATCACCGAAGAGATGGCTGAGTCTGTCGCCACCGAAGAGAACGATGTCGCCGAGCGGATTGACGACCTCTTCTCTGCCCTCACCCCCGACGAGCAACGCTTGATGCGTATGCGACTTGAAGGCTACTCGGCCGAGGAGATAGCTGCTGGGCTTAAAATAGAACCCAACGCTGTATATCAACGCGTAAACCGAATAATGAATAAACTGAGACAATATGCAACAAGACTATAAAACCGAAATGCGGGCGATGGCTGAAGGCCTTGCCGAATGGTGCCGCCGACGGGAACGCCAGCGCCAGAGGGCCACGCGCACCCTCATCGGCGCCGCTGCGGTGGTGGCCGTCATAGCCATTGCCGCTTCGCCCGACCCCGACGGCCATTATGTCAGCAGCGCCCAAGCCCGCGCCGCAACCATCAACACCATCGAACAGACAACCCTCATTGCCAAACTATGAGACACCGCACGCTCATAATCACAATTCTTGCACTGCTCCTTGTGGGCGGCGCGGCGGCGTGGAAGTTCCTGCCACACACGCTGAGCTACGACGAGTGCAGCGACGTCTACCGCCACTTCGCTGACATGCGGCTCCCTGGCGTGCGCGTCACCTACATACAGGACAAGATCATCAACGACACCCTGCGCCTCCCCGTCACCCTCCTCCAAGCCGAGAGCGACGAGGGCTGGGCAGCCATCGACAGCCTCTTCGGCCTCACGGCAGACAGAAACAAGCTCATCAACGACACCACCATCCCCGACGAGGTTAAAGAGGGATTCTTAAACAACACCGCCGTGTTTTATGTGCAACGTGCACACCGCGAAACACCCGAGCAAAAGATTGCCCCGATGGATCTGTGCCCGGACGACGTCTCCGTTTACATATTCCCCGACCTGCGTTGCGTCACCATCTATGAAACCGGCATAAAAAAAGAAGAATTGCAGATAATCCGTCAGAACCTAAAGGAACTCAAAGAACGAGATATGCCCCACGAGTTTGACGAGCAAAGCCGCACCCAGCAATGGAATGCCACCTACGACATCGCCGTCGACCTTCTCGACTCCCTCGATGCCGCCCGTGATACATCAACATCCTCAAAAAATAATGAAATTTTCAACAATCTGTAAGATTCGACCACCTTTGTGCGTCTATTATAGTAGAAAGGCGCAAATTGGTTTAACCATAAAAGAACAAAACATGCAAAAAAAGAAACATGGCTTCGGTTACTTCATACAAGTATATCTGGTATTTCTAGGAGTTTCTGTCATCTACAACCTATTAGACAATGAAAACAACGTGATTAACTACACAATCCTTGGATTTGTCTTTTCGGTCGTATGGACGATATGGCAAAAAATAGAGGATAGATTAGGACAAAATAACGACAAAGAATAAACACCATGGAAATCTTAACCTCATTCTTCAGCAGCGGCACAGGGCTGACCATCGTGGCCATCATCATTGTGCTGGCCGTCATCGGCGGCATTGCGCTGCTCCTCAGAATTGTGCGCCGTAAGCACAAGAAAAGCCTTGCCTTCTATCTCATCCTGTTTGCCGTCTTCACGATGCTATTCTTCCTCAGTGCCTTGCTGATAGACAAGCATGTGTTGCTGTATTCAGTCATCGACGGCGCTATCCACGGCGTTGTTGTCACCCTGCTCTGGTGGATCTTTGACCAAGGCCACGAGCAAATCAAGGCATCCATAAAAGAGGACGAGGCCGACCACAAAAGATAAAGATTCAAACAAAAATAACCAACAATGAAACGCAATACCATTCTCTTGCTTTTGGCGGCAGCATTGATGACTGCTGTGTCCTGCGGCAAGGACAGCGAAAAGCCCGAACAGCCTGTTCCCGGTGGCTCCACAGACAACTGGCCCGCCAAGAAAATCAGCCGCATCGTCCACAGCGTGGGCACCTTCGACTACCTCACCTACGACTTCTCCTGGGAGGGCGACCTGCTCAGGGAAATCAGCTGCACGATGTACGACGGCTCCTCGCTGGGCCGCACCGTGCTCGAATACGACGGCAGCCGTCTGGCGCGGGTCTACCCCTACGACGGCGCGGGCACCGCTTACACCGACGGCGCGATGCACTACCACTACGACGCCGACGGGCGGCTGGAGCGGCAGACCTTCCTGCTGCCGATGAGAGCCACCGGGGACCTCTGCCAGCAGACATTCGACGAGGTGCTCCCGTGCGAGCTGGTCTACTCCTATACCGACGACGGCCATGTGTCGGCGGTGCAGGCCAACAAAACGATGGACGACGGCAGCGTGGAGACCAGCACCTATACCTTTGGCTGGGAGGGTAACAACGTCGTCTCCGTCACCTGCGACGGCCAGCCCCTTTTCAGCAACATGCAGTACGACAGCAACCCCAACCCGATGCGCTTTCCGATGGGGATGGAGACCATGGGCGTGACCAACATGATATTCGAGGGAGTGCTGGGCAACAGCGTCCTCTTCCTCGGCTACGCCTTCTGCTGGAGCGAGAACAACATGACCACCCTCCTCTCGGGCGGCGGCCAGTGCAGCTACACCTACGACGAAGAGGGATTTCCGATATTAAAAACAATCTCCTCAAGCGGAGAAAACACCATTTATCAGTTTACTTACAAATCAAAACAATAAGGAAAGGAAGCCAAGAAAAATGGTTACTTTAATGGCATCAGTCTTGGCGTTTATGATCTGTAGTTCTGATGAGTAAAAACCTAATGGTGGACTATTTTTAAGAAAAACAAATCAATGACAATTAAAAAAACAAAATGAAAAAGTACATTTGGGCTATTGCAGCCGCAATTATGGTGGTGGGTACGATTACTTTCGTTGCCTGCAATAAAGAAACGGGCACGACGTCAAATCTCAACTCTCTGACCAAGGAATATTCTCCAACCCCATTCTCTAAAATCTATCTGGATATTACCTATGATGATATTCGAGAAGACGCAGCCAGACACAACGCCTATCTGGATGATTTGTTCTCTTATTTTAATTTTAATGCAGAAGACTATGATGAAGAACTAAAACGATGCATTAGCGAATCAAACTTTGACAATATGACAGACAAAGAAAAAGAACAGCTCTTAGAAGAATACGGGAACAATCCAGACTCATACGACGATATTATTGACGATATCAACTCCTGCAAATTAATCGCACAGCCCGACAGGGTATATGATCTGATTAGCACATTCGACACAACACTTTTTACCATTGCTTCACATGAACGGATATGCTTTATGGCCGATTCCATTCAAACAATTGCCCTGAAGGAATTAGAGGAAGCAGACAGGTTTCTTGTAGTACGTTACACCGAGATGATCAAGTCATCATCCTATTATTGGATGTCGCCGGAGCAAGGGGGTTCTGGCATCGGATATTCCATTCTGACAATGTATGTCCCTAAAACAAAAGAAGGTAACACAAGCCAAAGTACGGCGGCGAACGCAGTTGGTCATGCAGCTTTGGCCGACTGCGCCACGGCAGCCGTAGGCTGTTTGGTAACTGCTATCGGAGGAGCAATAAATCCTGCGCTGGCATTGCCGCTCCTGAAAGGCACTGCCCATGTGGCAGCTCGTGCTTCTGCCCGTGCTGCCATAAAAGAGGTAAAAAAAACAAAAGCATAACATCGCACAATGAAAATAAAACCATTTTCAAAAAAAAGATTCCTGTTGAGCCTTGCTTTCTTTCTTGCTCTAAGTATACTGGATAATCTTATTGACTTTGTACGAGACGGTAGTTTTGATGCCAGTATCATTCCCATTGACATATTAATATCCATTATCATTGCAGTAAGTCTTGATATTTCTCTTCGTAAAACACAATAGAATGATAAGACCTCACAAAAAAAACACAAAACACAATGAGAAACACTAACATCATCACCAACAAGACCGAGATCAACGCTATGCTTGACAAGACTGGCCGCGAGTTTCGTATTCCCACATGTCCGGAACCTATCAAAATCGAAAACCCTCATGCTGTCATCGAAATCAAAGAGAAACCCATCCATGAGCCGACCGCACAGGAATTGATGGAAATGATACAACATGATAAAATCGGCAAAATCCAGGTGGGCGAATATCAGTCCGAGCGCGAGGCTCTTATCGCTATCTACGAGGCCGCCAATGGCAAACGCTGGCACAACAATACCAACTGGTGCAGGGACGACAAGCCCGTCTCGGAATGGTTCGGTGTCACCGTCAGTCCGGAATATGTATTTGTCCACGGGAGCAAGATAAGGAAACTGATGGGCCACGTCACACGTCTCGACCTCAGTCACAACAATATCTATTGTGGCAAGTTGGAGGACAACGGCCGCATCTCCCCGCGCATCAAAGACCTCACCAAACTTCAGTTCCTCAACCTCGGCTACAACTTCATCCATGGTCGTATTCCTGAAGAGGTCTACTCCTTGAAGGATTTGGAGGAACTGTACATCCATTTCAATCAGTTGGAGGGTGGCATCAGCGACAAGATAAGCCAACTGAAGAAGCTCCGTCGACTCCAACTCGACCACAACCACCTTACGGGCCCCATCCCTGCGGAAATCGGCAACCTCTCCAATCTGGAATGGCTCTGCCTTCACTTCAACGACCTCGACAATGGCTACACAACCGTTATCCGCAATGGCAAGCCCGTGAAAGTTCAGTCCGTCAACATCCCCGCCAATTTCGCCAAACTCACCAAGTTGGAAAACTTCATGGTCTACATGAACCAACTTTCCGGCACAATCCCCGCTTCCGCTCCATCGGCGGCTGGCTATACAGCAAGGACAGCCTGACGCTCTGTGTGGTGCCCGTCGCGGAGACCGGTACTATCAACGTGCCGTCTTATGTGCGGCATATCGGCCATCAGGCCTTTAGCTTCAACAGCCGCGCCACCTCGGTGTCGCTGCCCGAGGGGCTGGTCTCCATCGGTGACTTCGCCTTCAACTGCTGCTCGAAAATCAACAACGTGGTCGTTCCCTCGACGGTGACGCGCATCGGCCTCTGCCCCTTCTCCTACTGCCCGCAGCTCACCAACCTCAGCATCGCCAGCGGCAACAGTCATTATGTGATGGACGGCCTGATGATTTACAGCGCGGGCTACGACACGCTGGTCTCCTGCCACAAGTCGGGAACCACCGTGACGCTGAACCCCAACGTGAAAGTCCTCGGCGGCTTCGAGAACAACACCTGGGTGAGGAACATCGACATCCCGGCGGGGGTGACCGACATCCTCGACAACTGCTTCAACGGCTGCGCCATCACCACCATCGCGCTGCCGGCGCACATGAATTCGATAGGCCGTTTGGCCCTTGCCACCAACGACAAGCTCACCCACGTCACCATGCCGCAGACGCTGCGCTCGATGGGCGAGAAGGCCTTCGAGTGGTGCATGGGGCTCACCTCCATCGTTATCCCCGACTCGCTCCGC
>JAFSLX010000037.1 GCA_017448185.1 Bacteroidales bacterium | reverse complement strand
GGAGATAGAAGCATTAGAACTTGGCAATAAAAAAATAGACGAGCTCCGAAAAGAAATAAACAATATCAATATTCAAATGATAAAATTTTCTCTATTGGGTGAAACAATACTGGAATGGAACGACTATGGTAGGCTGTCAGATTATTATATTCTGATTTAGCGGTCATCGCATTATTGATATATTCCCATTTATTACGCTATCCAGTGGAAGTACACCCAGAAGGATATGTATATCACCCAAGCGAATATGGAAAACAGGGCTATCGGTGCGATGATGTAAAACACACGTAGTGACATCCAGACACCTTCGCCCCTGCGAACAATATCCGCCAATTCTTCTGATTGGTCGTTGAACATGGCTTTCAGCTTTTTCATATGTTGGGCAAGGACATCACTCTCTTGTTCTATTGCCTTGCGGTTGGTCTCCTGAACCTGAGTAACGCTGCCCTCGTCCAGATGGGCGGTGAGGTGCATGTTCTCTACACGGACAATCTGCGCCACAATACCAGTGACGATATTGTCAGCAGAATCCTTGGCCGCATAGAAAGCCTTCATGGTTTCACTAAGGTCATCCTTGGCAGAATCCTGTGCCTTGGTCGCCTCGTTCAATGAGGTGCGCGAGAGTTCCATTTCCTGGATCTCCTTGCGCAACAAGCCCAGCTTCTCCTGAATCACATTCTCGGCTTCTGCCACTTGCAGGACATCCTCCAGTCCTGCGTTCTCGCCAGCATTGGCGGTTGGTGCCGCCTTCGATTCTTCCGTTGGGCGGTATTCTTGTATTGGTTTCTGTCTCAGTCCCATATTAACGTCCTCGTTTATATCCGTATTTCGGTTTTGGTGTACTCATTCGTGTGGCCATCTGTGCACATCGGCGTGCCCATTCCTCGTCATCGTCCTTGTCACGTCCCCAGCCGCTGTCTGGTGCGCTGCCACCTCCGCCGCTGCTCTCGCTCATGGAGGTTGCTGCGTCGATATAGCCAGCAAACAGGAGCATGGCGACCTTCACGACATCCTCATGTGTGGCAGTCTCGTTGTCTGGATGCACGGACACCTCACGGTCTATCAGGTCGTGAATGGCCTGTGGAATATCAATGTGACAGTTCTCGTCCTTATAAGGTATGTCTTTGATATATCGGGGCGGTTCGGCTGTCCGCTGTTGCTCTGCCTTCCGCTCCATATAACGCTCCACTACGGACTTCGGCTTAGTGGCATCAGGTGTGGCACTGACAGGTCGGGACAACTGGCTGTCAGGTTTCAGCCCTGTGCCAGAAGGAGCCCCTATGCGCTGTCCATCATGCTGATGGAGTTTCTGCCAGGTATGCTCTATCTTCGTCACAGTGAGGTTACGGGCTACGCCCAGTTCCGAAGCCTTGAAGTGGCTGTTGCCCATCCAGACGGTGTAGCCCACGAGTTTTCCCTGCTTGTCATGGCGGAGCATGACGGAATAGCCCTTAGACTTCATCTTGTCACAGTAGCCCTCCCAAGTGAACTTGTCAAGCTCACGGAGCGCTGCTTTACAAGCATCGTTTATCTGGTGTCTGTGGCGGTCGCGTATATCCTTTGGCAGTTTCCATCTGCGGCGTTGGTTGATGATGTCAGCGGCCATCCAGCCACGCTCACGAATCTTGTGGTCGTTGTTCACATGACCGTCCATATCCACTCGGTTCACCACGATATGCAGATGTGGAATGCCGGATTCACTATCGACGTGGAGCGATGCCACATATTGGCTATGCGCCAGGTTGGTATGTGCGTCCTTCGGTCTGCCATGGTAAGGGGTCATGTCGAGAGAATCAAACTCGTTGATGAACTCATCGACGAGTTGCTGCCAGTCGGCCATCGGGGCCAAGGTGGCGCGGTTCCGCACCGTTCTCATCGTTGCCTCGGTTGGAATCGTTGCCGGAGCTATGCTGTCGGCGGGGATGATGGATGTGGCGCGGCACGGCATCATGCAACCGGCCTACTACTCTTTCAGCGAGGTGATGATGCTCTTCCTAGCCGTAATGGTAACGGATGTGATTGTCCTTGATGTGTTCAACTCACGTGGAATGCCTACATCCACCACCGTGTCGTTGGTGTTCGAGCTTTTGGGCGGCACATTCGTTTTGGCACTCCTTAAGATGTCAACCGACGGCAGTCTGGAAATGTCCGATCTTCTCAATTCCAGCAAGGCGTTGTCCGTCATCATCGCCATTTTCGTTAGCGTCGCCCTCGCCTTTGTTACGGGTGCCGTGGTTCAGTGGATTTCCCGTCTCATCTTCACCTTCCGCCCCCATCGGCATCCTTACGCCGAGGCTTTCTTTGGAGGCATCGCCTTCACCATACTCATTTATTTCATCTTCATTAAGGGGCTTGCCGGCACTCCCCTTATCGGAGACGAAACCAAGGCGTGGATTGCCCAAAACACTGGGATGCTTTTGTTCTGCATATTTTGTGTGACGACATTTATTTCACTTTGCCTTGTCATTGTGAGGGTGAACATCTTCCGTCTCGTCGTCCTTTTCGGGACTTTTGCTTTGGCGATGGCTTTTGCAAGCAACGACCTGGTGAACTTTGTCGGTGTGCCTCTCGCCGGTTTGTCCTCATTCCAAGACTGGATGCAGCACGGAGCCACCGACCCCGACACATTTATGATGAACGCCCTGATGGAATCCGAGAAATCGCCGTTTGGCTATCTGGCCGTCGCCGGGGTGATAATGATTGTGGCATTGGCCACCTCGAAGAAGGCCCAGAATGTGGTGAAGACCGAGGTGGGCCTGGGCCGACAGGACGAGAGCGACGAGATGTTCGGCTCCAGCCAGGCAGCGCGTACCATAGTGCGTTCGGCGCAAGCGGCCAAGACGGCCGTTTCGAGCATCACTCCACGTTGGCTTCGCCGGGCCATACGGCAGCGTTTCGACACCGAGAATGCCGAAATACTGGGCGGCGCATCGTTCGATATGGTGCGGGCATCGGTCAACCTGGTGCTGGCATCGGTATTGATAGTCATCGGCACCAACTACAAACTGCCACTCTCCACCACCTACGTAACCTTTATGGTGGCTATGGGAACAAGTCTTGCCGACGGCGCTTGGGGACGCGACAGCGCTGTGTTCCGCGTCACGGGAGTCCTCAGCGTCATCGGCGGTTGGTTCCTCACGGCCGGCATTGCCTTCGTCTCGTGCGCCCTGGTCTGCCTGCTGTTCTATTTTGGCGGCTTCATCGCTATGTTTGTCTTGATGATTTTGGCGGCATTCTTCGTGGTGAAGGGCAACATCACCTACCGCAAGAAAAAACTGGAGGACAAGGACGCACTTCTCGCTTCCATTATGCACAGCCACGACGCAGAGATTGTGTGGGACCTGCTGCGAAAACATATCAGCCACACGCAGAGCGACACCTGCCGTTTCACCTCCGAACAATACAACCGCATCCTCGACGGTCTGATGTCTGAGAACCTTAAAGGGTTGCGCGCCACGCAACTGCTGCTGAAAGACAAACAGGAGGAGCTGAAAAGGGTGCGCCACCGCGAGTTTGTCGCCTTGCACCGCATTCCCGAGGACATCGCACTGGAACACAACACCTGGTTCCATCTTGGCGCCAACAGCAACCAGCAGTTCATCTACTGCCTGAAGCGGCTGCTCGAGCCGATAAAGGAGCATATCGACAACAATTTCAACCCCGTACCGGCGGCCTTTATGGAAGAGTTCCGCCCCATCCGCAACCGCATCGGCAATCTGATGGACGAGACTTACGAGATGCTCACCACTTGCTGTTTCGACCACGAAAAAAGAGTGCTCGAGGAGGCCGAACTCTGCAAAAAAGAGCTCTCTGCCCTGCGCAAAACACACATCGACCGTATGCAGAGGCGGACGGGCACAGCCGACTACAAAACATCGCTCATCTACCTGAACATCCTTCAGGAAAGCCAGGAACTCCTCAACATCATGCGCCACCAACTGAAAGCCGCACGCAAGATGCTCGCAGAGAATAAGCATTTTTAACCAAACACAACACAATAAAAAACAGTTCATTCCGTTTTGTTTCTAATAATTTACAGCATGATAAAAAACCGCACATACAACATTCTTGTTGTTGACGACGAAATCGACATTTGTCAGATACTGCAATATAATTTAGAGAAAGAAGGCTATTCCGTTGCGGTGGCAACATCCGCAGAAGAAGCCCTGCAAAACAATATTCCCAATTTCAACCTCTTGCTACTCGATGTGATGATGGACGGAATGTCGGGCTTCGAACTGGCAAGTGCGTTGAAAAACAACGAGAAAACATCGGACATCCCTATTATCTTCCTGACGGCAAAAGATTCGGAGCAAGACATCTTGCACGGTTTCGGACTTGGTGCCGACGATTATATTTCAAAACCGTTCAGGATACTGGAACTGTTGGCCAGAGTCAAGGTCGTTTTAACCAGGTCGGACCGCAAAGAAAAACCGGCGAAGGACACCCTGCAATATGAGGGCATTATGCTAAACACCAGCCAGAAAAAGGTACACGTCGACGGAGTGGAAGTCCCTTTCACAAGGACCGAGTTCGAACTGCTGGCCTTGCTGCTGTCTGTTCGTGGACGTGTCCTCTCCCGGCAAGAGTTGATCGACCGCATCTGGCCCAACGATGCCACGGTGATGGACCGGACTGTCGACGTGAACATCCTGAGAATACGGAAAAAGATTGAACCCTATTCTTCGTGTATCGGGACAAAGATGGGCTACGGTTATTATTTCAAGGACTGACCACTAACGCAATAACACACTAACGCATTAACGCACTAGCGCATTAAATATATGTCTATCGGAAAGAAACTGTCGGTCAGCATAACGGTGATATTCGGTCTGTTTGCTTTCTCCTTTATGGCTTTTCAGCACTATCGGGAGAAAGAGTTCAAGATAGAGTGCCTGAACATCCAACTTCAGGACTGCAACCTGCGTATAAGTGAATCTCTCAGCAGCGGCGACAGCATCACAGACAGCCTTGTCGAGAGTTATGTTTTTCGGCACGAGATGGAAAATCTGCGTGTGACCATCATCGACAGCCTCGGCCGGGTGCTGTACGACAACCGTATTGAGGACTACAGCACGATGGACAATCACCTTCACCGGAAGGAAATACGCGAGGCTTTAGCCAAAGGGCAGGGGACGGACATAGAACGAACCAGCGCCACAATGGGCCAGGATTACTTCTATTCCGCCACCTATCTGCCGCAACTCGGCCTCTACGTCCGCTCCGCATTGCCCTACACTCACGACCTGAAGGATTCCCTGCAAGCGGAGAAGAAATACCTGTGGCTCACCTTGGGTATTTTCATCGTCTTAATGTTTGTATTGTCCCGCTTTACAAGAAAAATAGGCAACAGCATCGACAAGCTACGTACCTTCGCCGAACGAATCGCCCTGGGCGAAAGCCTTGAAATTGAAGAGCTGGCCACCTTTTCGAACGACGAACTTGGCGAGATAGCCGAGCGAATCGTCAAAATCTACAAGAAGCTGCAGGCCACCAAAGAAGAGCAGAACCAGCTGAAACACGAGCTGACGCAGAACGCCGCCCACGAGTTGAAGACTCCCGTGGCAAGCATTCAGGGCTATCTGGAAACGGTCTTGACACACCCCGACATCTCCGACGAGATGCGGCAGCAGTTTCTCGTGCAATGCTTCGGACAGGCACAGCGGCTGGCATCCATCCTGCAGGATATGGCCACCCTGAACAAAATCGACGCGGCGCCGATGACATACAAGTTCGAGGAAGTTAACATTTCACAGATAGTGGAGCAGGTCCTCGACGCTTCGGCATTGCAACTGGAGGAACATCAGATGCATTTCGACAACCAGTTGCCCGCCACGCTTATGGCACGCGCCGATGCGTCGCTCGTCCACAGCATCTTCCGCAATCTCACCGACAACGCCATATCCTACGCAGGCGACGGCACCACGATAACCCTGACACATTCCGACAAAGACACCCATTGGCAGTTCACCTTCTCCGACAATGGCGTTGGAATCCCAACAGAACATCTGTCGCGTATCTTTGAGCGATTCTACCGTGTCGACAAGGGCCGGAGCCGCAAACTCGGAGGCACAGGTCTCGGCCTCGCTATTGTGAAAAACGCCGTTCAACTGCATGGTGGAATGATAGCAGCATTTCAAAACAAGGACGGTGGAGTTCGCTTTGTTTTCACTATACGCAAAAGCGTAGGTCATCCGTAATCACGGTCTCGGTAACATCGGAAATTCTTTTGTATTTAAACGTCAGGCAAAAAGACTTTGCTAAAAACGTTTAAGGGGCTGCCATTTTGCCCGATGTGCAAAGCCAAATATTTAGGTAGATAGTAATAATCACCACTTTAACCTTATATAAATTGATTAAAAATGATAGTAGAATTACTTCTACTCG
>JAFSLX010000036.1 GCA_017448185.1 Bacteroidales bacterium | reverse complement strand
TGTTCAGTCGTTGTTCAGTGTTTGACTGAACAACGACTGAACAACGACTGAACAACGAGCGGCCAACAGACTGTGTGGGCAATTATAGGTCAATAGGAATCAACACGTTACACTTTATTTTCCAACATTGAAAAAATATGTGTATCTTTGCAGCATGAAAAAGATAACCCTTGCTTTAGTCGTTGCAGGTTCTATCCTGCTCAGTTCGTGCGATATACTCACTCAACTCGCCGGACAGTTTGCCAGTGTGGCCAACCTCGCCAACTGCGAGTTCAGCCTTAAAAATGTCAACAATGTGAGTGTTGCCGGTGTCAATGTGAAGAATCTCACCAACGGCAACCTCTCGGCCACCGACGTGGTGAAACTTGTGGCAGCCTACCAGTCCAAAAAGGTGCCGCTGACGATGGATGTGAACATCGACATCAAGAACCCCACACAACAGCAGGCCTCGATGACAGCGCTCGACTGGATTCTGGCCATCGACGGCACCGACATGGCCAGCGGCGTGAATTCCAAAGCCTATACCATCAAACCGAGTCTCACCACCACCGTGCCCCTCGGCGTGAACACCGACCTCGGACAGCTCTTCTCGCAGAAGGGTGTCAACGCACTGAAGAACTTCGCCTCGAGCTTCGCAAGCGACGGCACCTCGTCGAAGGTGGGCCTGCGCGTGAAACCCAGCATGAATGTCGGCACCACCCAGGTGCCCTTCCCCAACTATATCAAGCTGGAGAAGAAGACGGGCAAGAGTTGATGGGCTGGTTTCCCCGCCTGCGGCGGAGATCCTGGAAATCCTGGAAATCAAGCTCAATCAGACAGCAGGAAAGTTCAATCAGAACTAAAAGAACTATCAGATTTTCTTTTTGTTCTTTTGGTTCTGATTGAGAGGAAAAAGAAGGTATCGGGGCGAGGCTCCGATATTTTTTTTGCCCCGATGTTGTGATTGGCGAGGTCGCAGCGTCTAATAGAGCGTAATGGAAACAACCGAACAGAGATTCAAGGAGATGGTCCACCGGCACCGCGATCTGATATGGCGCGTGTGCAGCAGCTACCGGCTGAGCGCGGCGTGGACGACAGAGGACGCCTTCCACGAGGTGCTCTGCGACCTGTGGCGCGGACTGCCGGGGTTCGACGGGCGATGCTCGGAGCGCACATGGGTGTTCCGCGTGGCAACGAACACGATGGTTTCCCTGACGCGCAAGGCCTCCAATCAGCCCACGGCGCCGCCGCCAGAGCAGTACGCCCCAGGCTACCGCGACGACGACTACCGCGACCTGGTGGCGCTCATCGAGGCCACACCAGAGCCCGACCGCACCATCATCAAGGCCCACGCGCAAGGATTTGGATACAAGGAGATTGCCGACATCACCGGCCTCACGGTGGCGGCGGTGAGCATGCGGCTTACGCGCGCATTGCGGAAATTGAGAAAACAATATAACCAATAATAATATGCGAGATTTCAAACAACAAATGGAACGATACGGCGACGAGATGAAGAGCACCCGTTGCCCCCTGAGCGATGCGGAGCTGAACCGGGAGATACGCAGCGTGGTATGGAATACTCAAACGGACGACAATCAAACGGTCATGCCGCGTCGGCGCAGCCATTGGCTGTGGCCTTCGGTGGCGGCTGCCGCCTGCCTAGCCATGCTCGTCCCGCTGAGCCTGCCGGCACGGGGCGCCGAGGGCATTGCCCGCGTCAATGTCAATGGCGAGCACCTCTATTTCGTCTGTAACAACGGATGCTCAGCCGAAGGCACCTTGGAAACCTTTAAAACCATGATAAGATGAAACGACTGTTATTGCCACTCATTATCTTATTGTTAGCAGCTTGCCAACGCGAGGCCGAAATGCCCGAGGCCACCTCGGCGGCCAAGGAGGTCTACATGCAATATGCCGACCGCAAGGACCTCACCGTGGCCATGATCGGCGACTACCAGGGCTACAACGCCGTCATGCTGCAGGCGCAGGATGCCGAAGGCTGGCTGCGGCTCTGCGAGGAGTTCGGCGTCGGCAAAAGGGTAGATGCCACTGCGTTGGACAGCACACGGGTATCGAGCCTGACAATAGGCAAAGTGCGCAGCGTCGACGGAGACAACCTACAGGCCCTGAAAGACTTGCTTGGGGACGACAGCGTCATGCTCGGGAACATTCTGTCAAACACGCCTGCGAAAGTGCGGATAGACACCTCTTTTTCCATTACACACCGCGAGCACTGGAATCATGGAGTTCTGGTGGACTCCTCAACCTCGACGGCTGCCGACAATCCTCAAAAGGAGGTGGACTTAATGCAACGTGCCATCGTACATGGTCACAATGGCTATATTGTGCGCGACGACAGCGACATGCTCACACTCTGGCTTTTCTTCTATAGCACCGAAGACGAAAAAAATCAAATACTTAACACTACAGTACAATGAAACAATTTGCATTCTTTACAGCGGCTTTCCTGCTCCTCGCCGCCTGCACCAAAGAGAAGCCGTCACCGACACCACAAGCCGAGCCTACGCCCATGACCTCATTGGCTGGCACCACGTGGGTGGGGACCTATGATGACAACTACCAAGACTTCCCTGCCACCCTCACTTGGACTCTCGACCTCCTCACCGACAGCACCGGTACCCTCCACTTCGGCCTGGTGATTGCCGCCCAGCCACAACCTTCATTGGATAATGTCTTCACCTATACCTTCGACGGTACGAACGGAATGCTGTATAGCGACAACATGTCGGAGCCGGGCCACTTCGTGTATGATTCCACCAGACGCACTATCACGATGACCTTGCAGATAGGCGACGGGAACGTCACCCTTGGCGGCGAGACAGAGTTTCATCCGCAAGGTGAAACGCACGATGCCTTCCCCGTCAACACCTCGTGGGAGGCCGAGCAGCAGTTGTCGTCGGGCGACACGCTGATGTCTGTCGAATGGGGCTTGGATTTCTGGGAGTATGGTTGGGGCGGACAGGTAAACTATTGTGCCAACGGAACCTGTGCAGGAACCTCGTTCCTCTGGCAATACGACAGCACATTGCATACCGGCCTTATCAACATCAACGGAACACAATGCCCATTCTCTTACGATCCCGCTACTGGAATTCTCACATTAAACTACAGCACAACAATATATGGCACCGCAATCACCATCGGTGGCACACTAATGTTCCGTAGCAAGGCGGAAGAAGAGCTGGGCGGCGGGCTCGATAATCTCGTCGGGAAAAACGTAGTCGGGGTGATGCAGCTCGGCGTGCTTCTCGCCACTGCCGATGCCAAACATGGCACCGTTGAACTCCAATAGGTACTCGGCGAAGTCCTCGCTCCAGCGGTTGGGTTCCATCTGATAACGAACACGAAGCGGCACCTCTTCTGCCGCTTTTTCTATTGCTTCCACGCAGTCGCCGTTGTTTTCGGTGGCGCGGAAAGGTTCAACCAGCGAACGGCTGACTGTCAAGCCGTAACGAGCAGACACCTCTTCGACTGCTTGATTGGCTTCGGCGAGCAGTTTCTCCATTTCGTCGTTGGTGAAAGCACGGAGGGTAAACATCACCTCGCCGTGACCGGCGGAGGTGCCAAAGGCAGGCTGCCCGATGCGAACACATATCAAGGTGCTTTGTCGAAATTCCCCATCTCGCCCATTGAAGCCGTTGAACCGATTGATTATCTCCGCAATAGCCAAACTCGGATTGAGACCCATCTCGGGAGTTGACGCATGTGTCTCGCGGCCGTCGAGGTGATAGACCACACCCGTCGAGGCGGCAGCGAAAGTCCTCGGACAGAGCACCACGGTGCCAATGGGGTAGCCTGGCAGATTGTGCAAAGCATAGAATGATTTGATATTGTACTGCTGCAATATACCGGTATCCAGCACAGCGCGCGAACCCGTACCCGTCTCCTCGGCTGGCTGCCAGAGAAGGAGAATGTTGAATTTTGAATTATGATTTTTCAACTCAACACCTTCATAATTCGAATTTCGATATTCAATATCAATAAGCTCAGCCAGACGAAGTAGAATGGTGGTGTGACCGTCGTGGCCGCAGCGGTGACCTATGGGCAAGGCGTCGATGTCGGCACGGAAAGCGATGGTGGGAATGTGAGAATGTGTTAATGAATCAATGTGTGAGTCTTGGGCTTCCCACACGGCAATCACACCGTAGCCTCCCACATGGGTGTAGACCTTGCTCGGATGCAGCCCCTGCAGGTGCTTTACTATAGTGTCGTGTGCATACTCCTCGTTGCCCGCAGTCTGTGGGTGCTCATGGAGCCGATGCCTAATTTCTTTGTAGTCAATCATAGTTTCATTATTTGTTCGCGGTAGAAATCGCCACGCACCTCGAAATTCTTGAATGCATCGTAGCTGGCAGCAGCTGGAGAGAGCAGCACCACCCCACCCTGCGGCGTATGCTCCGCACACCACGGGACAATCTTCGTGTAATCGTCTTCGACGATATGAGTGGGTAGTAAACAGTAAGCGGTGGGTAGCATTTGCTGTATTCTGCGGCCAGCAGCGCCGACAAAGACAAGGTTGGGGATTGGATTTTCTTTCAAGAAGTCAACGAGCGGTGTGTAGTCGATGCCGCGATCGAAGCCGCCAAGGATGAGGGTGTCGACCCTTCCCAAGGCCTGCACGGCGGCAATGGCGGCGGCGGGAATGGTGCTGATGCTGTCGTCGTACCATGTGATTCCCTGATAGACGCCGACCTTTTCCATCCTGTGCCGGAGGCCATGGAAAGTTGAAAGTTGAAAGCCGAATGTTGAAATCGGCTGGCGCGTCACAAGCGATGCCACACGGCACGCCACCAAGGCGTTGCTCTTGTTGTGCTCGCCCTCCAACGGACAAGCCTCGAGCAACACCCTCTCCTCGTCACTTATATCACCAACAGAATACGGGTGCAATCCACTATTAACTCTTAACGCACAACTCTCAACCATCTCGCGCAGTTCCCCATTGTCGGTGCAGTAGAAGAAGTGGTCGCCAGCCTGCTGCTTCAAACCGATCTGCATCTTGGCCATTTTGTAGCCCATATAGTCCTCGTAGTGGTCCAGATGCTCCTGATAGAGGTTGAGCAGAACGGCAATATGCGGTGCACGATGGATGTTTTCCAGCTGATGACAAGAAAGCTCCGCCACTACGATGCTGTCATCATGCAGATCGTCGAGAATGTCAAAAAGGGGAATACCGATGTTGCCTGCCAGAATGGAACCAGGTATCAAATGATGTATGAGGCTTGCGGTGGTGGACTTGCCCTTGGTACCGGTGACACCGATGGTGAGGTCGCCATAGACCTGTAGGAACAAGTCAGTCAACGACGAACACTCCACCCCTCCCAATACGCGCATGGGTACGCCCGGACTTTTGATTATCAAGTCATAGCATCCACGGGCACTCTCGGCAGCAATTTGCTCATTGCCATCGGCAATAGTATATTCTGCTCTATGTAACAGCCGCTTGATCAGCGATTCGGCACTGCGGCCTTCGCGACCGTAGCCTGCTATCAGTATTCGCTTGCCTTCCAGCAGGGCCTTCAGCTGAACTTCTCTAAACATTGTTTTATTATATTGCATTCTTCTTCAGAGAGATTGCCGATGGGCAGGAGGGCATTGAGCTTGACCGGGGAGCTATCGGCATCATGTTTTTTCAGTAAAGCCGGACAGCCTTCCTTATACCAACGACGTTTGGCCATCGAAAGAGCAGCAAGCACCTCATTCACGGTACCCACACACTCGAACGGCTTTGTCTCAGCCTGTCCGGTAAGTTGATCGAATTCGTGTTGCAGCGAGAGGTCGTCGAGCATCGACTTGCCAAAAATGCGATTCAGCCGTGCAGGTGCGATGAACGGCGAGAGAATGATGTAGGCAAAGAGACATTTGGCGCAGTGGCCACACCAGATGTCTTGTTTGCTTCCCACATTGCAAGAGCGAAAAACATCATGATAATCAACAAACTGACTAAACAGCATAGCAATTTGTAACTCGCTCAGAGGACGCAAGAAACTGAAGTAATTAAACCCTGGACAATAGGCACGGAAGTCGTCCTCAAACTCCAGACTCTTACTGTATTGGTGATTCACACTCGTGCCGAGCACCGTACTCTCATTGGCAGAACTCTCGTTGCTTAGCGCCACATTGGGGATTCCCGTCAACACAGAAGCCAAGCGAGTATAGAAGGCAAGCATGGCTGAGAATGGAGTATGGCCATTGAGATATCCTTTTGCATTGAGGTCCAACAACGTATGGTCAATCTTGCGACGGATGACAAGCACTTCGTCCAGTGGGAATCCCGCCACCCGTGTGCACTCTACGGTAGCCCCACGGGGATTCATAATTAAGGGTCTAATGGCTTTACCCGCACGGCGCAGCAGTTCAAGAGTCACCACTGAATCCTTACCACCGCCAATGGGCACAAGATAATGGGCAGAGAGCGGCAATTGAAGAGTGGGAAGTGGCTTTTTCATGTCCTCCTTACCCTCTATATGCATGAAAGCCTCTGTAGATTCCAAGATGCCATTGGTATAGTAGAATTCTCCAAGGCCATTCCAATAAAGCTTTAACCAAAACTGTTTATCTTCCTCTGTTAGAGTTCCGCATAACACTTTAACGTTGGGTGGGCAGGCACACTTCCAATAACTCACCAGCTCCACCATACCGATGTCGAACACCATGCGGTCGAGTATCTCGGATGACACCTCATGGTTAAGAAACGAACGATCATCGATGAGCGATTCGGGGTGGAATTCCACCTCGCCCATGCGGAAGTCAAACCACACACAAAGCCCCTTTTCCGTCCATTGGTGGTGGTAAGCTTGATATTCGAACTCGGGATAGCGTTGACGTAAATCCCGGTATTTTTCGTTCATGTCATTCATAACAATATATTTAACGCCAGTAGCAAAAAAATATTGTTCCCGTAATGCAATAAAAAAGACGCTGTGCCGTTTTTAAAACATTAAACACATCATAAAACAAACAAAATGACTGAATTCATACTTCATGACATCCCCAACGGCTGGAAAACAGCCATCATGGTTGTGGCGATGATTGCCGTTTTTTACTTTTTCCTCATCAAACCCCAAAGCGACAAGGCAAAAAAGGAGGCTGCCTACCGCAACAGCCTCAAGAACGGCGACCGCGTGATGACGGCTGGCGGCATACATGTAACCTTTGTCAGTTCGGACGGTGCAATGGCCACTGTCGAACTGGCCCCAGGCTACCGCATCAAAGTGCAGCTCGCCACCCTCCAGCCCATCCCCGAACAGAAAGGGAATTGACATTAAGTATATTTAACACCACAAAACTCCGAAAACTTTTTTGGTTTTCGGAGTTTTCTGTATCTTTGCATCGCCTTTGAAGACGTGCAGCACACAAAAAAACATGTGTTATCGTATATAAATCAAAGGATTGGAAAGAAGTGGCCACAGAAGAAATCAAAGAAAAAATTGTAGAGACAGCTCTGCAGATGTTCAATTCGCGCGGTTGTCGCGGAGTGACGATGGACGATATCGCCCAGGCAATCCATATCTCCAAACGCACCCTCTACGAGACCTTTGCAAACAAGGAGGAGCTTCTGGCCGAATGCCTAATGCAGGTCCATGACCGTCTGAACGAGATGCATCGACAAGCCCACAGCAAGGTGGATGAGCCCCTACTAGTAGCCATGTATATGCTGCGTGTCGGTGCCGACAGTAACCACCACTACCGCCGTCTGCTTGACGAAGCGGAACGCTATTACCCTGAAATCCACGACCGTTTCTTTCGCCTCCACACCGAAACGCTCCACACCATGATGCACCACGGCATGGAATACGTGCAGCAACACAATTACCTGCGTCCCGATGCCGACATCGACGTGGCTGTCGACTTCCTTTGCGACCTCATCCAACAACGCCGCCTTTCCGATGTCGACGACCAACAGGCCTACCTCAATCGACTGAACGAAATTTGCTTCACTTACCTCCGAGGACTTATGTCGACCGACACTATCAAACGCTACGAGGAGTCGGTGCCCCACTTCCGCCAGGTGATGGAGGAACTTGAAGTGAAATAATATTGGAAACATAATTATCCTTATAGATGACACTGAAAAGAATAACCCTGACAATGTTACTGATGGCTTTCGGTCTGATGGCTGCGGCACAGGAACAGCCTGTACTGCGCCTCTCGCTCGAAGAAGCCCAGCAGTATGCCGTCGAGCACAACGCCGCCATGCAGAATGCCGACCTCGAGGTGAAGAAGGCCGAACTCAGCCGCTGGAAGACCTTCAGCACCATGCTACCACAGGTTAAGGCGGGCTTCGACTACCAGAACATGTGCGGATACACCATGAACTTCGGTTCCCGCGGAAGTATGGCCTCCATGATGCCCGACTCCATCACCATCGGCGGCATGACGCTGCCCATCTCCATTCCCGAAAGCAGCTCGGAGACCACCGATGAGAACTCGGGAGGCATCGCCATGAATCCCAGCGGCACCTTCAGCATCACCGCCTCTGTGGCCGTCACCGGCGCACAGATCGTGGGTACCCTGCTGCAGAACATAGCCATGGAGATGACCGACATCAGCCGCCAGCAGACCGAGCAGACCACACGCGCCAATGTGAAGAACATCTACGTCTCCATCCTCGTCATGGAACAAACCATCGGCCTCCTCGACTCCTCGCTCGCCAACCTCGAAAGCCTCGCCGCCACCAGCCAGGCCGCCGTCAACATAGGCGCCGCCGAGCAGGTGGATGCCGACAAGCTACAGGTGCAGGTGGCCTCGCTGAAGAGCAGCATCAACAGCACCAAACGCTCGCTGCAGGCACTACGCAACTCCATGCTGTTACAACTCGGTGCCGACGTCAACGCCACCCTCGAGCTCACCACACCCATTGACAACATCCTCAGCGTCGACAACGCCACACAGCTCCTCGGCCAAGGCTTCGACATCACACGCAATTTCAACTACAAGCTCCTCGAGCAGAACGAAGAACTGGCCAAGCGCAACGTCACCATGGCCTGGATGGACTTCACCCCTACCCTCTCGGCCTACTACCAGTACAGCAACAAGACCTACTTCGGCAAAGACGAAGGCTTCAACATGACACCGCCGAACATGGTGGGCGCCTCCATCAGCGTGCCGCTGCTCACTGTGGGCACACGCATCTCCAACATCAAGAGCGCCAAGATCGACTTGCAGGAGGCTGTAAACAGCCGCCGCCAAGCCGAAGACGGTCTGCGCGTGCAGTACAACCAGCTCTGCTACGACCTCGCCTCGGCACTCGAGAACTACGACATCCAGAACCGTAACCTCGAAGTGACCCAGCGCGTGTTCAACAACGTCACCGAGAAATACAACTACGGCCGTGCCAGCAGCCTCGAGGTCACCAACGCCTCGACCGACATTATCTCCGCCCAAAACAACTACATACAGGCTGTTATGAACGTCATATCGGCTCAGATAGCACTCGAGAACCTGTTGAATAATTAATAAATGAAATAATTATACTACCATGAATAAAACTGTTAGAACAGCAATGATTGTAATGGCTGTCGTGAGCCTTGTGGCCTGCGGCGGCAAAGGCGGTGAAAAAACCGCAACGACCACCAAGAAAGAAGCAGAAAAAGTGAAGGTTCAGCTGCTCGAAAGTGAACGCATCGCCAAGAGTCTCGAACTCTCGTCAACCCTCGAGGGTTACGAGACTATGAACATCGCTCCGTCGGTCACCGGCCACATCGAACACATTTATGTAGAGGTCGGCAGCCGCGTACAGAAAGGCTCGATGCTGGTGCGCATGGACCAAACCCAGCTCAACACCACCCGAATCAATCTTAACAGCACCAAGACCGAGCTCGACCGCGTCACAGCATTGAAAGCCACCGGTTCAGTAAGCCAGCAAGTGTATGACCAGACCAAGGCTGGATACGACCAGCTGGTTGAAAACGAGCGATTCTTGGATGAGAACACCTTCGTCAAAGCCAAGTTTGCAGGTGTCATCAGCGCCAAGAACTACGAGGACGGAGAGATGTATGCCGGTCAGCCCATCCTGACCCTCACCCAAATCAGCCGCCTCAAAGCCATCATCAACATCCCCGAGACCTACTTTCCATTGGTACGTCAGGGCATGAAGGTGCAAGTGGAGAGCGACATCTACCCCGGTCAGGTATTCCCGGCCACCATCGAGATTGTCTACCCCACCATAGATGCTGCTTCACACACCTTCCAAGCCAAGTTGAACATCCCCAACGCATCGGAGAAGATTCGTCCGGGCATGTATGTGCGTGCCACTCTCGCCATCGGTGAAATCAACACCATCGTGGTTCCTTACCAGAGCGTGCTGAAACTGACCGGATCGAACGATCGCTACGTGTTCGTGGCTGACGGCAACACCGCCCGTCGCGTGGCCGTCACCCTTGGCCAGCGCTTCGACGACCGTATCGAAATTATCCCCGTCGAGGCTGGTGCAATCAAAGCCGGTGACCGTCTGGTCGTCACCGGACAAGCCCGCCTCGTCGACGGCGACAAGTTAGAAATTGTGGAGGATTAAACAATGGCAATTTACAAGACAGCAATCAACAAACCCATCACCACAGGCCTCATCTTTGTGGCCGTCATCGTGCTGGGTCTCTTCTCCCTCTCGCGTCTGCCCATCGACCAGATGCCCGAGATGGACCCACCCTACGTCACCGTGATGACCACCTATGCCGGTGCCAACGCCAGCGAGATAGAAACCAACATCACTAAGCTGGTCGAGAACTCGCTCAACAGTGTTGACGGACTGAAGAACATCACCTCCACGTCAAAGGACAATATCTCTGTCGTAACGCTCGAGTTTGAATGGGGCAGCGACATCGACGAGGCCCTCAATGACATACGTTCCTATGTCGACCTTCTCTACGACAACCTGCCCGACGGTGTCAGCCGTCCTATGATATTGAAACTGAACTCCAGTGCCATGCCCATCATGGTATACGGCTTCACAGCCCAAGAGAGTTATTCTGGACTTGACCGCATCCTTGAGGATAATGTTGTCAACGTGCTCAACCGCGTCGATGGCATCGGCAACATTACTGTCAGCGGAGCCCCCGAGCGCTACATATATATCGACCTCGACCCCAAACAGCTCGACTCATACGGTATCCCTCTAGAGCTCGTCGGTCAGGCCATTTCAGCCAACAATCTCGACCTCGCCTCTGGCACCGTCAAGATGGGCAAGGAGCAGTACCAGATGCGCGTCAAAGGTGAATATGTCGAAAGCTCGGAGATAGCCGATATCGTGGTTACCACCACCATGACCGGCAAGCAGGTCTTTGTGCGAGACCTTGCCACCGTGCGCGACACCATCAAAGACCTCTCGCTCGACGAGAAAATCAACGGTCACGACGGTGCCCGACTCATTATCACCAAGCAAACCGGTGCTAATACCGTGGCCATTGCCCGTGAAGTGCGCGCTGAGATGGAGCAAATCATGAAGACCCTGCCACCCGACATTGAGGTTACCAACATCCGCGACGGCTCTGAGGAAATTGTCAATGCCATCAATGGCCTCTCCGAGAGCATCTTCTACGCTCTGCTCTTCGTGGTGCTCGTGGTGCTCGCCTTTCTCGGCAACTGGCGCAGCACTGTCATCATCGCCCTCACTATCCCCATATCCCTCGTCACCTCGTTCATCTACCTCCTCCTTGCCGACTCTTCGCTCAACATCATCTCCCTTGCCTCGCTAACCGTGGCCATCGGTATGGTGGTCGACGATGCCATCGTGGTCCTGGAGAATATTACTAAACATATCGAGCGCGGTGAGAACCCCCGCGAGGCGGCCATCTGCGCTACCAACGAGGTTTGGACCTCCGTCATAGCCACCACCCTGGTTCTCGTGGCCGTTTTCGTGCCGCTTACCATGTTGCCTGGCATGATGGGTATCTTCATGAAAGAGATGGGATGGATCATCACCATCGTCGTCTGCGTTTCCACCACTGCCGCCATCACCCTCATTCCCATGCTTTCGTCCAAGATGCTCCGTGAGCGTCCCTTCTTCTTCAAAAAAGAGGACGAGGAAACCTACAACCATAAGCAGGAGCGCAAGCTCTACAACCGTACCATCACTCGCGCATTCAACGCTATTGAAGTAGCCTACGCAAACATCCTCCGTTGGTGCCTGTGCCACAAACGAGTCACCCTGCTCATCGCCTTAGCATTCTTCGTTGTCTCCATTCTGCCCTTCATCACCGGTCGCATAGGCATGGACTTCATGAAAGAACAGGACAACGGCCGCATCTCCATCAACGCAGAGTTGCAACGCGGTACACGCATCGAGGAGACCCTCAAGACCGCTCGTCACATGGAAGAGGACATCTACCGCCTGCTGGGCGACGACATCATCGTCATCTCCACCTCGGCCGGTTCAAACGACGATGCAGGCTTTGCTGCACTCTTCAACAGCACCACCAACAACAAGATTTCAATGACCATCCGCTGCACAAAGAAGTACGAGCGTTCCTCCACCATCTTCGAGATGCAGGAGGTGTTGCGCCAATGCTTCGCCGAATACCCCGAACTGGTAACCTTCCAGGTCAACCAGGGCGGCGGCATGGGTGGCGGCTCTAACAACAGCCTTTCCGTCGAGGTCTACGGCTACGACTTCGACCAGACCACTGCCTTCACCAATGAGCTCCGTCGCCGAGTCGAGCAGAACGTCGCCGGTGCCCGCGACACCAAGATTTCTCGCGATGAAGACCGTGCCGAGCTAAAAATAGAGCTTGACAAACAGAAACTTGCCCTCCACGGACTCAACGAAAGCACCGTGGCTCTCTACATTCGTAACCGAGTCAACGGCATGTCGGGCGGCTTCCTCAAGGAAGAAGGCGAAGAATACAACATCGTTGTGCGCCTGCGTGAAGAATACCGCGATGCCATCTCCGACATCGAGCAGCTCTCCATCCCCACAGCTACAGGCCGCACCATTAAACTCGAAGAGCTTGCCAAAGTCGAGGAATACTGGTGTCCTCCAACCATCGAGCGTAAGAACCGCCAGCGCTACCTCACCCTCACTGTCATGCCCTATAAGACCTCTCTGCAGGAACTCGCCATGGGTGTGCAGCGCGAACTTGACCAGATGAACATACCCGCAGAAATCCATGTCGCCCTTGCCGGTAACTACAAGGACCAGCAAGACTCCACACGCGATATGATGATGCTCGCCGCCCTCATTCTTATGCTCGTCTACATCGTCATGGCCTCGCAGTTCGAGAGTTTCTCCAAACCCTTCATCATCATGTTCTCCATCCCCTTCGCCATCAGCGGAGTGAGCCTGATGATGTTCTTCACCGGACAGAACATCGACATGATTGGTCTGCTGGGTCTGGTGCTCCTCATCGGTATCGTCGTCAAGAATGGTATCGTGCTGGTCGACTACATCAACCTCATGCGCGAACGCGGCATAACCCTAAACGAAGCCATTGCCCTCAGCGGACAGAGCCGTCTGCGTCCCGTGCTCATGACAGCCTTCACCACCATTCTCGGCATGATTCCCATGGCCACCTCCAACAGTGAAGGCTCCGAGATGTGGACCACCATGGGTCTTGTAGTTATCGGCGGTCTCACTGTCTCCACCTTCGTCACCCTCATCGTCGTCCCCGTGCTCTACGGCGTTTTCAACCGTCGCGGTGATATTGAGAAGAAGGAGAGGGAGCGCAAAAAATTCGTGTTTATGAACATCCAACTTGATGAAAAATGAAAAGTGTTTTTATAGTATATAACCAGGCCAACAATGAGCGTATTGAATATATGCTCGACACCCTTGGCATCCGTGGCTTCACTTTCTGGGAGAACATTCAAGGCCGTGGCCACGAGATTGGCGACCCACACCGCGGCACACACACATGGCCCGAACTGAACAACGCCATCCTCACAGTGGTCGACGATGACAAGGTCGATGAACTGCTGCTGTCTGTTCGCAAACTCGACAAACGCAACGAAGAAGTGGGCATCCGAGCTTTTGTCTGGAATATCGAAGCTTCTACACTATAGGATATTATTAATAACCATAAATAACCATTGCCTTATGATGAAGAAAGTTTTATCCATTACCGCTGCTGTGTTGATGAGCCTGTCGCTGTCGGCACAGGTTGTAATCGAAGAGACCACTGTAAAAATCGGTCCCATCACAACACCAGCTTACACAGCCACCCTCAACAAGGATGCCTCGCTCACGCAGGATGCGATGAAGAAACGCCTGAAAGATGCCAAACTGAAAACCAAGAGCACCGAAGGCTATATCGCTTCGCTTGAGCAGGTGTTTTCCGAAATATCGGAAGTACCTGTCAACTTCTACACCAAGGTGGAACAGCAGGGCCGTCGCGACAGCAAAACGGTCACCATCACCGTTGCAGCCATCCCGTCGAACCTTACTGTAGACCAAGCTGCTATGTACGCCAATGTCCGTCTCTTCCTCGAAAACTTTATCACTTACGTTGACAAGTTCGAGGCACTGAAAAACATGGACGAAAAACTGGTAGAGCTGAAGAAAGCCGAAAAACTGAAGGCCAATGCTATCTCCGACCTCGGCGACCTCGAAAAGAGTATCGCCAACGACCAGCAAAAAATCGCCTCAAAACAGAAGGATATCGAGTCGTTACGCCAAAAGATTTCCGACTACGAGAAAGACATCGAGAAACTTGAGTCGAACATCAAGCGCAATAACGACAAAAAGTCCGATGCCCAAGACAAAATAAACGAAGCTGACAAGAACGTAAAGGCCATTGAAGCCGAAGTGGAGCGCTTCCGCGAATTGGCTCAATAAACAAGCGACAACAAATCGATCAATAAAGGCTTGCATGGCCCGTCGGGCAATGCAGGCCTTTTTGTTGTGTCAGCACCTATAAGCAGCTGACGTGCAAGGTCGAGTGCGCCGAGGTCAAGGGCATCGGTGGCAATCTGTACGTCGGTGATACGGTTATGTTCTTGGTCAATGGTGATTGAAAGCTCTACCCCACCCCAGTCAAATTGGGCTGTACGCTGCGCTGTGAATGTACGCCAACGGCCGTAGAGCCACTCCTCGGAGGCAAACTCAGCATAGAGCCGCTGTACTTCAGGGCGGCTGACAATTTCAGAGAAGTTGGCATATTCCGAGCTTTCAGCGTATTCTGAATACTCTGAAAGAAAAGCTTCTCGCAGACGTGAAGTGATGCTTTCTGGAGTAATGGTTGGGTTAAGCTCGGCAAGGTTAACCACACGGCTGCGCACCGAACTGACACCGTGCTTCTGAAGCTTGGCAGGCTTGGGTTTGAGGTAGCGCTGCAGGTCGCTCATGTCTCCACTAATCAGCAGTGTGCCGTGATGAAGGTCATTGATGCGCCCTTTACTGAAGGCATTGCCGCTGAACTTCCTTCCTTCAACCAAAATATCGTTGCGTCCCGACAGCTCGGTATGCAAGCCAAAACTCTCAACAGCACGCTGAATAACGGCAAACTGACGAGTCTGGTCGTAGAGGTCTTTTGGAACAATGAACGAGAAATTAAGATTGCCGTCGTCATGATAGACCGCGCCGCCACCCGTACGACGACGCATCAAGTATCCACCGTCGGCATCCAGTGCCTCCAAATTCACTTCGCTGTAAGGATTTTGGTTCTGCCCTATCACCACCGTGCGACGGTTGCGCCACAAATACAGCACTATGGAATCAGCAAATTCTACCAGATGGTTTTCGACGGCAATATTCAAATATGGATTTGTCTGGTCAGAGACAATGAATTGTGTAGTCACTTAAAACTTATAACTTAAAGTAAGATACGTGGGGGCTTGCGACAGGTGATAGTTACGGCGTGCAAAGCCGAACTCAAAGCGTTTGGTGCGCAAGCCAAAACCAAACGAGAAACCACTGAGGTTGAAAGCATCGACACCACGTGTCTCAGCAGTCTGTCGATAACTATAACCCAAACGGGCATAAAGAGACTTTCCTATGTTCAGCTCGAGGCCGAACAACGTGTGGCGCATCAGGTTGTCGATTGTCCCTTTAAGCCAACTTTCTGTCTGCACCTCGCCCGTAAATGGGTCAGTGGTAGTAGTGGGGTTGAGCGGGTCATCGTAGCGCAGGTTCCAACGCTGAAGCTCAGTGGCCGCAAAGAAAACGCGGAATGGGGCATTGGCCAGCTTGTACGATATCTCAGCCGAAAGTTCAAAAGGCAAGCGCTCGACCGTCTGGTCGAAAGTGACAATTTGTGCCCCGATGTTACGTGCCATAAATGTTGCGGCAAAGCGGCGGTTGGACGAAATATAACTCCCTGCCACGTCGAACACTGCCGCCACTGCTGTGTATTGTTCATACTGAGACAGCACAGGCTTGAAATTCACACCAATGCTGAAGTTGGAGTCAATCCACATTCCCCAACCGATGTGCAACATATAGTCGGCGGCATGAAAGGTGCCCGTCGAGGTTTCCTCCTCGTCGTAGCCTTCAAAACTGCCATAACTGTTGAAATGAAAACCGAACAGGAACGTACCATAGCGCTCGGTGTGGTGGGCATACGACAACGAACCCATCGAACTTGAGAACATACTGATGTAGGTCAGCGTGCCTGTGTTCGACATTCCGGAATGTAGCATCGACGGGTTGTCAATACCAATGGTAACATCATTGTCAAACAGTGAAAGATAGTCCATTCCCAATCCGGTGGAACGGGCACTGCTGCTCATGTCGAGCACTGTCAGGCTGTTGATGCCTGCAATTTGGGAGAAAGAGTGGTATGGAAGAGCCATGAGCACAAGGAGTGCAAGACAATACCTCCAAAGGATACCTTTGTCCTGCACTCCTTGCACTCCTTGCACTCTCTGCACACCTTTCATTTATTTCTTTTTGTTGCGTTCGTGGCGCATCAGGTGGCTGGGCTCGAGAGCCATGCGATCGGTTTCGAGCAGGCTGGCCACACCTTCGTCCACGCGGCGCTTTTCCTCGCATGCCGGGCAATGGCACTCCTCATGATACTCACGCGGCTCGGTATAGGTGGTAATAACGCCTTCGAAGTTACGCAGGATAACCTTGTCGGGGCTCTGCGAAATGACATACTGGGGCATAACCGGGGTCTTGCCGCCGCCACCAGGAGCGTCGACCACGAAGGTGGGCACAGCATAGCCACTGGTATGGCCGCGGAGGTTCTCGATAATCTCGATACCTTTGCTGACCGGGGTGCGGAAATGCTCCAAACCCATCGAAAGGTCGCACTGGTAAATATAGTACGGACGCACGCGGTTGCGCACCAGTTCGTGCATCAGTTTCTTCATCACATGCACGCAGTCGTTCACGCCACGCAGCAGCACGGTCTGGTTGCCAAGAGGAATACCGGCGTTGGCCAGACGGGCAAGAGCCTGCTCGGCCTCGGGGGTAAACTCGTTGGGGTGGTTGAAATGGGTGTTGAGCCAAATGGGATGGTATTTTTTCAGCATGTCGCACAGCTCGGGGGTGATGCGCTGCGGGCAGACCACAGGGGTGCGGCTGCCGATGCGGACGATTTCCACGTGCGGAATCTTGCGCAGACGACCAATGATGTACTCCAACTTCTGGTCGCTGACCATCAGGGCGTCGCCACCACTGAGCAGCACGTCGCGCACCTGCGGAGTCTTCTCGATGTAAGCCAGGCACTTCTCGATACGCTCGCTGGGGCTCTCGTCGTCCTTCTGACCGGCAAAACGGCGACGGGTGCAGTGGCGGCAGTACATCGAGCACATGTCGGTGATAAGGAACAGCACACGGTCCGGATAACGGTGGGTCAGTCCGGGAGCAGGTGAATCTTCGTCCTCATGCAACGGGTCGTTGAGGTCGGCCGGGGCGATGTTGCATTCGGGACCGGCGGGGATGGCCTGACGGCGGATGGGGTCGTACGGGTCGTTGGGGTCGATAAGACTCAGGTAGTAAGGCGTAATAGCCATGCGGAACTTGGCAAGGGCTTTCTTGATACCCTCAGCCTCTTCGGGCTCAAAGGTGAAATACTTGCTCAGCTCCTCGTAGGTCTCAATGCGGTTCTTCACCTGCCATTTCCAGTCGTTCCACTGCTCGTCTGTGACGTTCGGGAACAGTTCTTTTCTGCGATTAACTTTCATATATTCCTTATTATTATTGTTTTATCAAAAATGGAACCTGCGGGAGGGTCTCCCCTGCCCGCAGATTGATTGGTTTAGGCGTAGAGCTCTTCGAAGATTTTGCGCAGTTTGGGGCTCTCGCGGAGCTCCTGCAGAGTGAACTCGGCGTGGCCTTTGGTGTAGCCGTTGCCCATAATCATGTTCACGTCGCTGCCGATACCTTCGGCACCAAGGCTGGCCTTGGTGAAGCTGGTGGCCATCGAGAAGAAGTAGACGATACCGTCGTCCTTGGTGCAGAGCACAGCGGTCATCTCCTGGTCGGGCACGTTGACGCAGTTGATGGTGACGTCGGCCATCTTGCCGTTGGTGAGGCGCTCGACGAGCTCATAGACCTGCACGGGGGTCATGCCGGCAGCACTCTCCACGATGTCGCAGAAACCGAGGTCCTTGATACGCTGGGTGCTCTTCGGGCTGTTGGCAATGCCGATAACCTTACCGGTGACACCTACGCGCTTCTTGGCCTCGTAGCAGCAGAGCATACCGCTCTTGCCACCGGCACCGAGGATGACGACGGTCTGGCCATACTGGCACAGCTTGGCGGTCTGGGCGGGAGCGCCAGCCACGTCGAGGGCGCTCAGGGCGAGTTTCTCGGGCATGTCGGTCGGGATCTTGGCATAGATGCCGCTCTCGAAGAGGATGGCCTTACCCTTGATGTCGACCTGGTCGACCTCGGGACGGATTTCGAGAATCTCATCAATGCGGAGGGGGGTCAGCGAGAGGCTGACGAGGGTGGCGATACGGTCGCCCTCTTTGAGGTCGATCTTGCCCTTCAGGGCGTCGCCGATTTTCTCAACCTTGCCGAGGAGCATGCCGCCCGAACCGGTGCGACGGTTGCGGTGCTTGCCCTGCAGTTCGACATTGAGGAACATTTCCTTCTTGACCTCTTCCATAATCTTCTCCTGCGAAGCACCTTCGCCGGCCTGCTGCTTGGCATAGTTGTGGATGTCGGTGAACGAAGCGCTGTCGATGTTCAGGGTCTGTACATCAATCAGGATTTCGTTGTCCCAAATCTCGTCCATGTTGTTGTCAAGCTTGTTGGCGGGCTGAGGGAGAACACCCTTCGGCTCGATGACGCGGTGGGTACCGTACTTGTTGCCTTTTTTCTGCATAATAGGTTGTTTATTTTATTGATTAATAATTAATTGATTACATTTTGTCCAATAGGACGAACATACAAAGATACAACTTTTTTTTAAATAATAGGAAAAAAGTTACTCACCCCTGCGGTTGATGTCCGGCCGTTGTTCAGTCGTTGTTCAGCCGTTGTTCAGTCAAACATTGAACAACGACTGAACAACGACTGAACAGCGAGTGAACAATGGAATTATGGGTTGCGGACAATATTTTGAGAATTTGGCCGTTTGTAGGGGTATATTGACTTTAAAAACGAATTCGAAGATGAAAGTAATCATATTGGGCACTGCCTGGCCCTACCGGGGCGGTTTGGCAGCATTCCACGAGCGTCTGGCACGCGAATACCAGCGCGAGGGACACGAGGTGGAGATTGTGACGTTTACGCTGCAGTATCCATCGTTCCTCTTTCCGGGCAAGACGCAGTACAGTGAGGAACCGGCTCCGGAGGGGCTGAAGATTACGCGCATGCTGAACGCCGTCAACCCATTCAGCTGGATAAAGACAGGCCGCTATATACGCAAGCAGAAGCCCGACCTGCTGATTACGCCCTACTGGCTGCCGTTCATGGCTCCGGCACTGGGTACGACAGACCGCGTGGCGAAGCGCAAGGGAATGAAGCGGGTGTCGATTGTGCACAACCTGATTCCGCACGAGAAGCGCCCGGGCGACCGCCTGTTCTCGAAATATTTTGTGGGTTCAAACGATGCGTTTGTGACGCTGAGCCGCACGGTGCTGGATGAGTTCGACAGTTTTGACCCGCAGCACAGAAAGCCGCGCACCTACAGCCCGCACCCGCTGTATGACCACTACGGGGCCACCATTGGCCGCAAAGAGGCATTGGACCTGATTGGGCTGAGGGAGAGCCAGCGGTATGTGCTTTTCTTCGGATTTATACGCGATTACAAGGGCTTGGACCTTCTGCTGGACGCGATGGCGGACGAGCGGATGCTGAAGCTGGGAGTGAAGCTGATTGTGGCGGGCGAGTTCTATGGCGACCCGAAGCCGTATATGGAGCAGATTGGCCGACTGGATATAGGCGACCGCGTGGCGCTGCACACCGATTTCATTCCCGACCACGAGGTGAACCGCTATTTCTGTGCCGCCGACCTGGTGGCACAGCCGTACAAGAGCGCCACACAGAGCGGTGTGACACAGATTGCGTTCCATTTTGAGAAGCCTATGGTGGTGACAAATGTGGGCGGCCTGCCTGAGATTGTTCCGGACGGGAAGGCTGGATTTGTGGTGAAGCCTGAAGCCCAGGCCATTGCCGACGCGATTGTGCGCTATTTTGCCGAAGACTGGCAGGAGCGCCTGACAGAGGGCACACGCGAGGAGAAGAAAAAGTACAGCTGGGACAAGATGGTGGCTGCCATCAATTCGCTGTAGACAGCATTATTGCAGGCGGACGCGCGGGTCGAGCAACCCGTAGACGATGTCTGTGATGATGTTGATGAGGACGAGGAGGAGGCAGATGAACAGGATGGTGCCCATGACGACGGGGAGATCGTACTTCTCGAGGCCGTCGACGATGACGACCCCCATACCTTTCCAGTCGAAAACATATTCAACAAATACTGCACCGGCAAGGAGCGACGCAAGCCAGCCACCGGCGGAGGTGACGACGGGGTTGAGGGCGTTGCGCAAAGCGTGATGTATAACCACACGACGGCGGCTGATGCCTTTGGCGCGCGCGGTGCGGATATAATCCTGCGAGAGAGCCTCGAGCATGGAGTTTTTGGTGAGCTGGGTGAGTGTGGCCAAGGGGCGTATGCCGAGGGTCAAAGCAGGAAGGATGAGGTTTTTAAGGTCAATGTATTCGCCACAGCCGTAGTCGTCGACACTGTAGAGGTTGCCAAACATGTTAAGATGTGTCCAATCGGCCAGCACATAGGCGAAAAGCCATGCGATGAGGATGGCGGCGAAGAATGAGGGCAACGACATGCCGAGGGTGGAGAGAAGGAGGGTCAGACGGTCTATCCATGTGTCTTTTTTCAAGGCGGAAATGACGCCAAGGGCAACACCGAGAAGCAGTGCAAAGGCCATTGCGACAACGGCCAGCAGGGCGGTTTGAGGAAAGGCGGTGCTTATTATCTCGCTCACTTTGCGCTGACTCTGATAAGAACGGCGCAGGTATGGCGCCTTGAGCACAAGTGAAGTCTTGCCCAGTTTCAAAAGAGTGACACAAGGGCTATATTTCTCGGGCGAGAGATAGAAGAAGTTGGAGGGGTCGCAGTTGTTGTGCAACGAGAGTGGAGCAAGGTCATTGAGGTAGTTGAGGTACTGGATGCCAACAGGTTTGTCGCGGCCAAGGTCGCGGTTGATGATGGCAATACTTTCCTCGTCGGCACGCTGTCCTAGCATCATGCGGGCGGGGTCGCCAGGGAGGATGTTGAAGAGGAAGAAAACAAGGGTGATGACTCCCAGCAACACCAGAAGACCGTACAAAAGCCGTTTTCCAATATAACGAATCATGGCACTACCTTAGTCCGTGGACGACACTTTTCTTGGCTACAAAATCTTTCAAATAGAAGGGCTCGAAGTAGGCTACATCTTCGGTTTCGCCATGTTGTAGTTTCTTGATGGCAAGGTCGGTCATCCCTTCGGCCGAGAGTATGAAACTGTCGTCGTACCGCGCATGGGAATGAAGGCCAAGAACATCACGTGTTTTGGCAGCACCATCGCCGATAAAGGTCACCTCACCTTTTTCGAGGAAAGCAGTGAGCGGTGAGGGATGTGCGTTGTCGTCAAGGATATCGGCATGTGTATCGCGGAGGATGTTGAGGTCGGAATCGACTATCATTGTATAGCATTCCATGCGGCGTGCATCAATCATAGGGCATACCAGACCTGTATAGTCGGGATGCTGACGGTAGTAAAGCGCAGCCATACTGAGTAGCGTAGGCACTGAAAGCAGCGGACGCTGGAGTGCGTAGCAGAGCCCCTTGGCAGTGCTGACACCGATACGCAAGCCGGTGTAGCTTCCGGGACCGGACGAGACACAGACGGCATCGAGGTCCCTGGGCGTGAGGCCACATTGTTTTAGCATTTCGTCGATAAAAATCGTGAGCCGTGTAGAATGGGCATTGGGAACATCGCTTTGGCGGTGTGCGATGATATTACCGTCGACAGCAAGAACCGTCGAACAGATGTGTGTAGCAGTCTCTATCTGTAAGATTTTCATTACCTAACGCATATCAATTACTTCAACATCCGGATGTGAAGCGGGGTTGAAGGTAAAATTAGAAGCCGGATAGTTACGCTCGACCTTGAAATTGGAGATGGTATAGATTTCGCGGCTTGAATCGTATTTATGCACCTCCATGTTTTTCAACAGGCCACTGCGTTCGTTGACAAAGAGGCGTATCTTGTGGTAGCTTCGACTTGAACGGGGCTGCATGTCAATCACAGCGGTTCCGTCATCCTCGGTGCGAATATATTTTGCCTTGAAACTGTGCTTGTAGTTGGCCAACAGGCGACCGGGGTTGAGCAGGTCGATATCATCCTCGCCCATGTTGTTGACAGCCACCTCTTTCTGACTTTTGTTCCAGTGCCAGACGGTGGCGCCATCGCTAATCAGCTCCTGGTCACTGGCCGAAAGACGATATTTCCCCTTGAAGTAGTGCACATTGGCTGTCTGGGTGAAGGTCTGCACCTTTTTACTGTCGAGCGAGACCATCTTCACCGAGAAACTGACATTCTGGTCGAACCGTGCAGCAGCTTTTTTGAGGACAGCTTCGGCTTGAGCGTCGAGAGGTCCTTCTTTCGAATGGCTGATTTGCGCGGATACAGAATTGAAAATTGCATGATGAAAAATGAAAAATGAAATCAGCGCAATAAAGTGGGCAGTCTTTTTCATTTGTCTTAACTACTTTTAATGAAGGTTTATACCAATGATGTTCATAAACTCCTCGCGAGTTTTGGGGTCTTTCATGAAGGCTCCTGTAAAATCGCTGGTGGTGGTGACGCTGTTTTGCTTTTGCACACCACGCATACTCATGCACATGTGCTGAGCCTCAATAACGACGGCCACACCGAGGGGATTGAGGACTTTTTGGATGCAGTCTTTAATCTGTTTGGTGAGACGTTCCTGCACCTGCAGACGACGGGCATAGGCATCAACCACACGAGGAATCTTACTCAATCCGACAATGGTGCCATTGGGAATATATGCCACGTGAGCCTTACCGACAAAAGGAACCATGTGATGTTCGCAGAGAGAATAGAGTTCAATATCCTTGACGACAACCATCTGTTTGTAGTCTTCGTGGAACATGGCCGAGCGAAGAATTTCCTCGGGCTCGAGGTCGTAGCCGTTGGTAAAGAAAAGCATGGCTTTGGCGATGCGCTCCGGACTCTTCAGCAGACCTTCGCGTTCGGGGTCCTCACCAAGCAGCTTTAGTATTTCTTTGTAGTGTTCGGCCATTTCCGCAACACATTGTTCATCGTATTTGTCTATCTTCTGGTATCCAAGTTCCATAAAACAGTTGTTTATATTATGTACCGAATAACGTAAAAAAATTGCCAAAAAATTATTTACGTGTATTCAAAAAGGATTGGACTTATTAATCAGAAAAAGCATCGAGATTAATACTGATGCCACCGTAAATGGCATATTGGGAGTAAACACCATAGATATTAAGCCAACGGATGGGACGAATCTCCAATCCGGCACCGAAGTTGAAACGATGGTTGCGAGTGCCGGGAGTGACATCGTAGTCATGATACATGGAGGCAGAATTTTCGTTCACATTAATATTCACCGTTGTTGCGTCGGTAATACCAGCGTTAGCTTGACTATAACCTATAATCGGCATCACTCGCAGCCATGGTAAGACAGGAATCATATAGCCAAAGTTAACCATGGTTACGGAAGAATCATTGTACTGAATTGGATTTACATGATTATCGAACTGGTGATCGGGGCTCGAATAAAGGAAATCAACATAGCAGCCATAAAGGCTCATACTGATACCGGCACCAAATGCACGATAGGGAATCTGGCTGATTTCGCTACGGTTCTGACCTAGATTGACACCCATCGTGAAACGTCCTTTATTGTTTGATAAATCGAACCACTGGGCGTTGGCACTCATTGCCATAGCAACTAAAATTGACAAGAATAATGTTTTTTTCATAATGTAAAATAGGTAATTAATTGTTAATTGATTATTCTATTTGTAACAATAGCCCTTTCAGATATTCACCCTCGGGATGATGTATGCTGACGGGATGATCCATTGCATGCGGAAGCTGGCGGACAATACGGACTTTACGATGAGCATTCATCGCCGAAGTAAAAACCATGGTTTGGAAATCCTCTTTCGAGACCGCTTGGCTACAGCTAAAGGTCATCAACAAGCCACCTTCGGGCAATGCCTCCATAGCACGCTGATTGATGGAGCGGTAGCCTTTAAGTCCTTGCTGCAACGAACGGTGGTTCTTGGCGAAAGCAGGAGGGTCTAAAATAATAAAAGTGAAAGGCGAAAGGTGAGCGGTGAAAGCCCCGCTCAGATACTGTAAGACATCGGCGACGATGCCCCGGTGAGGTGCATCGAGGCCAAAGTTCAGTTCCACATTGCGATTACATAGTTCGATGGCTTTCTTGGAGATGTCGACGGTCTCAACATACTCGGCGCCACCACGGATAGCCGCAAGGGAAAAACCTCCAGTGTATCCAAAACAGTTAAGAACACGGTGTTTGTTCGACAATTCCTGTACCAGTTTCCGGTTTTCGCGCTGGTCGATAAAGAAACCCGTCTTTTGTCCTTCATAAAAGTTGATGAGGAGGTGATTTCCACTTTCTGTTATTTCCCATTCGTCGGGCTCAATTCCCCAAAGGTAGGCATCTTTTCCGCCACCAGGAACTGTGGTTCCACTTTTGTCAAAAACAGCCTGCAAGCGGTCACCAAGGAGTTCACGGAAAAGATCAACAAACAAGGGGAATTGACGGTGCATGCCAACCGAATGAGCCTGCATCACCAACACACCGTTGTACCAATCACACACCAAGCCAGGCAGATAGTCGCCCTCGGCGTGGACAAGTCGGAAAACATCGGTAGAAACAACACTGTTGAAGAAACCCATGCGTTCTCGGTAGGAAATGGCGGATTGCAGCCGTTGACGGAAGAATGCCTCATCGATATCAGACGTATCAAATGAAAGCACCTTACAGATGATACTTTCACCTGCCTGATAATGCCCTGTAGCTAACCATTGCCCACGAGAATCAGCCACATCGACAAGATCTCCGTCCTGTGGTTCACCAACCACTCGCTTTACGGCACCCGAAAAAATCCATGGGTGACGACGCAAGATGGCTTTTTCTTTGCCAGGAGTTATTATTAACTGAGGGCGCTTCATGTTTTCATCAAACGAATTGTCTCTATCGGATTATCGCTTTTGAACACAGCATTACCTGCCACAAGCACATCGGCTCCAACCTCAAAAAGCAAAGGAGCATTTTGAAGGTTTACTCCTCCGTCAATCTCAATGAGGCATTGCGGATTCTTGCGGTTACACAGTTCACGTAACTGACGTACTTTATTGTAAGTGTTTTCGATAAACTTCTGTCCACCAAAACCCGGATTAACACTCATCAGCAATACGAGGTCAGATTCCTGTATAATATCTTCAAGCAGGCTGACTGGCGACGACGGATTAAGGACCACACCGGCCTTCATACCTGCATCGTGGATGGCGTGAAGCACACGGTCGTGATGATGACAAGCTTCGTAATGGATTGTTAGGATATCAGCCCCTGAATCACGGAAGTCTTGCACATAACGTCCCGGATCCATAATCATCAGGTGTACATCGAGAGGTTTCTGTGCATGCTTTTTTATATGCTTAACAATGGGTTGGCCAAAGGAGATGTTGGGGACAAAGATGCCATCCATGACATCGACGTGCAGCCAGTCGCATTCGCTCTGGTTCAACATTTCTATATCGCGTTGCAAGTTGCCGAAGTCAGCACTTAGCAACGAAGGGGAAATCATTTTCATTACAATTTCAGTTTTTCGAAGTTTTTACCATATACGCCTTGTGCTTTGTTTACCGATATAAAAGCATTCTCGTCAATGCGATGTATAATTTGCATAACATGGGCTTTATCGGTACGGTGTACCATCATAAGGAGTACCTTTTGATTCTGTTTGGTGAAGCAGCCTTCTGCGTCAAGCAGTGTGGCACCGCGGCCAACTTCCTTGGTAACAGCCGCACCAATCTCTTCATTTTTCAACGAGAATACCATTATCTGATAACTCTGCTTATTGCCGTCGAGCACCATGTCGAGGACATAAGTCATGACAACCATGACGATATAGCCGCAAATGACGTTGTCGAGTTTATGGCTTACAAAAAAGGAACATCCAATAATGACAATGTCAATAAGCATTATAACGCGGCCTGGAGAAATATTATGGTACTTGCAAACAATGAGAGCAATGATATCGGTGCCGCCACTATTGCCACCCATGATGAAACTAAGTCCAATGCCTGCACCACAGCATGCACCACCAAGAACAGCACACATGAATACACCGAAGTGTTCCACATCAAACCATGAATCGACATGAAGCACTTGTTGCCACAATATAAAACACAGTGACGAGACTATGATTCCATAGATGGTATTGGCTCCAAATTTCGAACCGAGTATTTTGAATCCAATAGCCACAAGAATGGCGTTGAAAATGAAATTAAGCACACCAATGGGCACATGAATGCCGACTGCGTAATAGAGGATGGCCGAAAGACCACTCACACCTCCACCCACGATTCTCATCGGCAACATAAAGGCCGACCAACCGAAAGTGTAAAGCATCAGACCCAATGTGATTATAACATAGGAGATGATGATATTTTTACTCTTTTCAAATATTTGCATGGCTATTATTGTTTTAACTTTGAATAATCACGTGCGCCAAAGATAGAACTACCAATGCGAACAAGTGTCGCACCTTCTTCTATCGCAATTTGATAGTCGTGGCTCATTCCCATCGAAATGGTGTCGAAGTAAGATTTATTGTCGAATGCCTGCTTCTTGAGCTTCCCAAAAAAGTTTTTTACTGCACGGAAGTCGGCCCGCACACGTTCCTTATCCTCAGTATTTGAAGCCATTCCCATCAATCCACGAATGCGAACATGGGGCAATGAGAGTTGAGCCAGTTCGTCAGGTTCGTCAAGGTCTTCCGGAGCAAAACCAAACTTGGTTTCCTCCTTTGCCACATGCACTTGCAGCAATACATCGACAACTCGGTCGACTTTGGCTGCTGCCCGTTCCACCTCTTGGAGATGTTCTATGCTGTCCACGCCATGAATCATGCTCACAAAGGGAATGTAATATTTTAACTGCTTGCCTTGCAGGTGACCTATAAAATGCCATTCAATATCTTTCGGCAGCACAGCAGCCTTGTCGCGCAGTTCGGTGGCATAATTTTCGCCAAACAAGCGCTGACCTGCATTATAAGCCTCCATGATGTCCTCTACAGACTTCAGTTTACTTACAGCAATCAGTCCAACTCCTTCGGGCAGCGTGTTTTTAATTTTTGCTATGTTCTCAGCAATCATATCTTTCTTAAACGCAAGTTGTCGTATAATATTATACCTAAATAAAAATAATTTAAAATGTCATGCGACGAGTGCCATCGGCCATCACCTCCTGCACAATCTGGTACACCATTTGTTTCAATTCTTCGATGAATTGATGTGGATTGTATTTGTGAGCTTCAATGTCACGCAATTTTTTTTCCCATTGTCCAGTAAGTTCTGCGCTTTTGAGCAATTCCTCTTGTATCACACCAACAAGGGCAATGCCCGTAGGCGTAGGTTCGAGACTCTTGCGCACCTTGCTGATATATTGCCGTTTGAAAAGCGTCTCAATGATGGCGGCGCGAGTCGAAGGACGTCCTATACCGTTGGCCTTGAGTGCATCGCGCAACTCCTCGTTCTCCACCGTCTTGCCAGCGGTCTCCATGGCACGCAGCAGCGTGGCCTCAGTATAAGGCTTCGGGGGCGTGGTCCATTTCTCGGCCAATGTTGGTGTATGGGGGCCTCTTTCTCCTTTACTAAAAATAGGCAACGTCTTTTCTTCGTCGGATTGGTCTGCCTTATCAGATGCGTCAGATTGGTTACCTGAGGTCTGATGTCCCCAGGCGAATACATCATGCCACCCATGATCCAGAATCTGCTTACCTGTGGCTTTGAACACCACTTTCTCCCCTTTTTTCTTGCCTTCTTTAGGGGCTATCTCAACCTGACCCAAGACCGTTGTTGAAGAGAATTTACAATCAGGATAAAATACAGCAATAAAATGTCTTACGATAAGGTCAAATACACGCTTTTCGTTGTATGTCATGTCTCCATTGGTCGGGTTTACCCCCGTCGGTATGATAGCATGGTGGTCGGTGACTTTCGAAGAGTCAAACACCTTTTTGCTTTTATTTAGCACCTTCCCCATAAGCGGTTCTATCAACGGACGATAAGGAGCGAGCCCCTGTAGGATTGAAGGACATTTGGAATAGATGTCATCGGGCAGGTATGTGGTATCAACACGTGGGTAGGTGGTGAATTTTTTCTCGTAAAGGCTTTGGATATATTTCAAGGTATCATCAGCCGAGAATGAGAACTTCTTGTTACACTCCACCTGAAGAGAAGTAAGGTCGAATAGTCGTGGTGGTGCCTCCGTACCATTCTTTTGAGATATAGATGTAACCTCGAAGGGTCTATCCCTGATGAGTTCAAAAGCTTGCTTGGCTTCCTCTTCTGATTTAATGCGTCCTTTACTATCCTGCGCAACAGCCTCCTCTTCTTCTTTCTTTTCGGATTGCTGCAATGTAAACAACGTATCACGATATACGGTAGATAGAACCCAGTATCGTTCTGGCTTAAAATTCTTTATCTCGAAGTGGCGGTTGACGATCATGGCCAACGTGGGGGTCTGCACACGCCCGATGCTAAGCACCTGACCTTTGGCCTGAGCGAAGCGGATGGTGTAGAGTCGCGTGGCATTCATGCCGAGCAGCCAATCGCCGATAGCACGACAGAGACCTGCTTCGTAGAGGCTCTGGTATTCGTCTTGGGGCTTCAATTGCGCAAACGCCTCGCGTATGGCCTCTTCGGTAAGGGAGGAAACCCAGAGCCTCTGTACGGGGCATTTGGCACGCGCTTTTTGCATCACCCAACGCTGGATGAGCTCTCCCTCCTGCCCGGCATCACCACAATTGATAATGCTGTCGGCGGATTGCATAAGTCGTTCAATGGTTTTGAATTGTTTCTCGTAGCCTTGGTTTTCGATGAGTTTGATGCCAAAGCGCTGTGGGATGATGGGCAACGAACCAAGGCTCCACCGCTTCCATTGGTCGCAGTAGTCTTGAGGCTCTTTCAAGGTGCAGAGATGGCCGAAGGTCCACGTGACCTGATAGCCGTTGCCCTCGATGTACCCATCATGCGGGGTGTTGGCACCCAGCACTTTGGCAATTTCTTTCGCCACACTCGGTTTCTCTGCAATGCAAACTATCATTTTTCCAAATGCAATGCCGACCAGTTTTCTCTTGTTTTCTTGTCCTTCAAGGTAAGTCCCAACTTGTTGGCCTGTGCTATCAGCACGCCGTCGTCAGCCTGATAGAAACCACTGAGCAACAACGCACCGCCCGGTAAAAGTGCATCGACATAGTGTTCCATATCGGCTTGAAGGATGTTTCGGTTGATATTGGCCAAAATGACATCAAACTTACCTTCTATTGCTGGTGCTCCCCCAAGTTTGAGCGTAATCTCGACATTGTTTGAAGCTGCATTTTCACGGGCATTGGCAAAGGCCCATTCGTCAATGTCAATACCCTCCACATACTCTGCGCCTCGCATTTTGGCCAATATGCCCAGCACTGCAGTGCCACAGCCCATGTCGAGCACCCGTTTCCCTTTCATCACAATTTCAGCCACATAGCTTAGCATCATATAGGTCGTAGGATGGTGTGCCGTGCCAAAACTCATTTTGGGCTCGATAATCAGCTCATAGTCAACATCCGTACGATGGGGGTGGAACGGTGCTCGGACCCATATCGAGCCACCGTCGTACCTGACCAGCACAGCCTCGTGTCCCTTCTCCCACTCCTCGTTCCAGTTTTTGTCCTCCATCTCCACTGCATTGTATTTCAGCGGTAAGGGAAATGTTTCCGCCACGACGGCCAAATATCCGGGGTCGTATTTATCGGCCTGGACGTATGCTTTCAACCCATCTTTAGTTTCCACAAAACTCTCGTACGGGCCCTCGTTGCCCAATGTGTCTACCAGCATGTCGCGAAACATGCCCGTATCGTCCATCATAATAGTTACTTCAATGTATTTCATGTTTTTTTTGGTTTTCTAAAGTTTCTTGGGGATATTCCACCTTGGTCAAAAACAATCCACAGGCCGGCATACTTACACCGGCAGCACAGCGGTCCTTTTTCTCGACTATCTCTCTCAATCCGTCAATGCTCAGTTTGCCACGTCCCACGTCGAGCAGCGTACCTGTCACGCTCCTTACCATATTGCGAAGAAAACGGTTGCTGCGTATAGTGAACACCCAGCCCCCTTCTTCTTCCGTCCACTCTGCATGCGAAAGATGACAGATATTGGTTTTCACCTGTGTGTGAAGTTTAGCGAAACTGGTAAAGTCGTCGTACTGCATCAGCAAACGAGCCGCCTCGTTCATCTTCTCGATGTCGGGCTTGAAGTATATACGGCAGTACTGCCCCTGGCGGAACGGCAATCGACGGTCGCTCACATGATACTGGTAGGTGCGGGCTGTGGCATCGAACCGTGCATGTGCATTGTCGGCCACAGGGAAAATTCCATAGATGGCAATGTCGGGAGGCAGAAAAGAATTCATCTTGAAAGTCAATTCCTCGCCCTTCATTTTCAATTCTTCATCCAGAACAAAGTGCGCATAGAAGTCGCTGGCATGCACACCGGTATCAGTACGTCCGCAACCCACCACCGCGATTTTCTGCCGCAGCAGGGTACCCAGCGCCTCTTCCAAGGTCTGCTGCACAGTCGGTAGTCCCGGCTGGGTCTGCCAACCGCAGTAACCCGCTCCGTTATAGGCCAGATGTATGAAATAACGTCCCATAATTAAAAATGCAAAGATACGAAAAAAAAGAGAAACAATAAAAAAAGAAATGAAAAAGCCTCCGTTTTCCGGAGGCTTTGGTACCGCATATGAGAGTCGAACTCATGATCTTCTGCGTGAGAGGCAGATGTCCTGGACCACTAGACGAATGCGGCAACTTTTGTGGACGATTTCACTCGCGAAATCGGGTGCAAAAGTACAAACATTTTTTGAACTGGCAAAATATTTTTCAAAAAAAAGTTTCACCGCATTGTAAATCAGCACAAAAAATTCACGCCGCCAATCCGACGCTCATCTTTCATTCTTCATTTTTCACTTCAAAAAAAAGCCGTTTTGTCAACCCGGCCGTTCTCCTGTATCATATTGGCACGAATGGCACGATCTATCTCCCTATGGTCGAAATACATACGGCGACCCATACGCATTGGTTTCAACACACCGCGCTTCACCAGCCGTTGCAGCGTGCGATACGATATTTTCAGCATTCGGCACACGTCGATGTGGTCGAGCCACTCGACAAACCGCCCTTCCTGCCGCTCAATGCCCACAATGCGGCCACCCCGCGTGGCGGGGTACTCATGTGCCATCAACCCAGTGATTTCCTCGTCGCTCATGCTTCGGCCGCGACGCACACTGATAGAGAAATTGTCAATACGTCCGTCGGCAGTGGCATAAAACACGTATATCAACGACGGTTCGGCTTCATAGTCCAACCCCAGCACATGGAGCAGGTTCTCGATTTCTTGTTTTGTCATGATGTTTTCGTTTTTTAAAGTTTAACCATTGGTCTGTTGCAACAAACTCGGATGCAAAAGTACAAACCACGCCCAATCGTCGAATACAACCTGCTGACAATCAACATTCCGCAAACTTTGCCACCAATCGCCTGGCAATCCATCGCCAAACATCGAAAACTTTGCGTCAACAAAGCGTCAATTTTTTTCACAAAAACCTTTGCCGATGCGAAAAAAAACACTATCTTTGCAATGTCGAGAACTATGGAACATATTCGGTCAATACTTCACTAAACACCAATCCCTCTGGCGTTTACAAACCAATGGTGAAGTGCTGCGGGGAAATGTTTCCCGCAGAGGTGGCGGTTTTGTCGCATGCGATGACACAACGCCGTGTCCCGCTCGAGCGACAGCGCCAGCTGTGGCTCGACTTCTACCGCCAGTATCCCGATGCAACGTGGGCCGAAAAATGCCTCGACGAAGCCGAGCGCATCAGCCGCATCCTCGAGCGTGAACGTCGCATTGCGGCCAAGATTCCCACAAGCGGCGATTCGGCGACAAGTCCCGACACGCCGCCGACCGCGCCATCGCCCTTCGCCCAGCGCCATTTCATGTGGACGGGCGACCGCCTCGGCGTACGTGCAGAACACCTGCGCGACGGCATCCGCCGCCTGGCCACGGGCGGGCTTATCGACAGCAGCATGGAGCAGCAGGACGCACTCCGCCGCGGCTTCGGCCTGATGCTCAACGACACCGAGCGCAGCACGCCCCAGCCATGGGTCAAGTGGCTCGGCGACAGCAGCCAGCTCAACTACATGGTCGACACCCTGTGGCACATGCAACTCATCCACTGCGCCGGCGGCGAACGTCAGAAATGGCACACCCTCTGCGCCCTCTTCCTCGACGCCGACGGCCACCCCTACCCTGCCGCCATCAAAAGCAACCGCTGCCGCAGCAAAGACAAACGCGAAATGATACGGCGCTTTATCCTCGATGAACTTGCCTTCGTCTCACGGCAAACACTACCGTCCTAACCTTCTTTCCCACAGTCCCTTCTCCGTCCGTTGTTCGGTCGTTGTTCAGTCGTTGTTCAGTGTTTGACTGAACAACGACTGAACAACG